>NZ_CAKLCK010000045.1:0-196277 GCF_921292965.1 Allocatenococcus thiocycli | reverse complement strand
GAAACCAATGCGTATGCGGCAGAGTGCGATTTGTTAAAGCCGTAGCCAGCGAACTTTTCTACCAAGTCGAAGATTTTCATCGCCAACTCGCCGTCGACGCCATTCTTCACCGCGCCTTCCTCGAAGGTAGCACGCTGCTTGGCCATCTCTTCCGGCTTCTTCTTACCCATCGCACGACGAAGCATGTCCGCGCCACCAAGCGTGTAGCCAGACAGTACCTGCGCGATCTGCATTACCTGTTCCTGATACAGGATAATGCCGTAAGTCGGATCGAGAATTTCTTTTAATGACTCGTGTTGCCACTTTTCATCAGGGTAAGAGATCGCTTCCCGACCGTGTTTACGGTCAATAAAGTTATCTACCATGCCTGATTGCAATGGACCCGGACGGAAAAGTGCCACCAGTGCGATAATGTCTTCAAAACAGTCGGGCTGAAGTCGCTTGATAAGCTCTTTCATCCCACGCGATTCCAACTGGAATACGGCGGTGGTTTCTGAGTTTTGTAACAAGCGGAACGACGCCTGATCATCAAGCGGGATAGATTCTATACGAACCGGCGCTTTACCTTCACGTTCTAAACGCGGGTTAATCAACCCAAGCGCCCAGTCAATAATGGTCAGTGTACGAAGACCAAGGAAGTCAAACTTAACCAAACCCGCAGTTTCAACGTCGTTCTTATCAAACTGTGTTACCGGGAAATGACCTTCTGAATCCGCATAAATTGGCGCGAAATCCGTAATCGTGGTTGGTGAAATAACCACACCACCCGCGTGCTTACCTGCGTTTCGCGTACAACCTTCCAAGATGTGGCACATGTCGATGAGTTCTTTAACTTCTTCATCTGCCTCATAGAGCTCAGGAAGTGCTGGCTCGGCTTTGAATGCTTTATCCAGCGTCATACCAGGATCTGGCGGGATAAGCTTCGAGATTCGGTCGACAAAACCAAACGGATGACCAAGCACGCGGCCCACATCACGAATTACCGCTTTGGCAGCCATAGTACCAAAGGTAATGATCTGAGATACCGCATCGCGCCCGTACATTTCTGCTACGTGATCAATCACCTGGTCTCGTTTATCCATACAGAAGTCGACATCGAAATCGGGCATGGATACACGTTCTGGGTTCAAGAAACGTTCGAAGAGAAGATCATATTCTAGTGGGTCAAGGTCTGTGATTTTCAGTGCGTATGCCACCAGAGAGCCCGCACCCGAACCACGCCCTGGACCTACAGGAATATCATTGTCTTTCGACCACTGGATGAACTCCATTACGATCAGGAAGTATCCCGGGAAGCCCATCTGGTTGATAACGTCCAGCTCGATTTGCAAACGTTCATCATATTCAGGACGACGCTTTTTACGTTCTTCTTCATCCGGAAACAGGAACTCCAGACGCTCTTCCAGACCTTCGCGAGACTTCATGACCAAGAATTCAGTCTCTTTCATTCCCTCCGTTGGGAACGCAGGCAGGAAGTACTCACCCAAACGAACGGTGACGTTACAACGCTTGGCTATCTCAACACTGTTTTCCAGTGCTTCAGGAATATCCGCAAACAGCTCACACATTTCCTCCTCACTGCGGAGGTATTGCTGTGGGCTGTAATTTTTTGGTCTGCGAGGATCTTCTAATGTGTAGCCATCATGGATCGCTACGCGAATCTCATGGGCATCAAACAAATCAGAACTAAGGAAGACCACTTCGTTTGTTGCAACAACAGGCAGATCCACTTGCTCTGCCAGTTCAACGGCGAAGTGCAAGTAGGTTTCTTCATCCGGACGGCCAGTACGGAGTAATTCTAGGTAATAACGATCTGGAAAGTGCTGTTTGTAAAATTCTACACAGCTCTGGACTAAGTTACGGTTACCTTTGAGCAACGCTTTGCCGATATCACCATTTTTACCGCCAGAAAGGACGATTAACCCTTCTGACATCTCGGCTAACCAAGACTTATCAATCACTGGCTGATGCTGGATATGACCACGTAAATACGCTTTGGAGATAAGCAGCGTCAGATTTTTGTAACCGATATTATCGGCTGCCAGTACTGTTAGCTGTGTCAGCTCCTCGCCGAACTCGTCAGATTGCATTTTGAAATCTGCACCGATGATCGGTTTTACACCGCAGCCATGTGCTGTGCCGTAAAACTTCACCAAACCACACAGGTTAGTGAAATCGGTCAATGCCATTGCAGGCATGCCAAGCTCGGCGACTTTCTTAACTATCGGTGGAACTTTGCTGATACCATCCACCATCGAAAAATCACTGTGAACTCGAAGGTGAATGAACTTGGGATCTGACATTAACAGGTACCGTGTAACTCTATTTTGTTTGGGATTCTAACCTAAAGGGAGTCGGGTTTATAACACCCATCCAATTAATTTAGCATTCTATGCCGAGTGCTCTCTTTACCGGCTTGAAGCTCTTGCGATGTTCATCAATCACACCATGTTGCTCTATTGCATCAAAGTGCGCTTTAGTTGGATACCCTTTGTGCTTTGCAAAGCCAAATTGAGGGTATTGTTTGTCGAGCTCTTCCATTTCTGTATCACGTACGACTTTAGCAATGATAGACGCAGCGCTAATCTCAGCGACTCGCAGGTCACCTTTGACCACCGCTTGTGCATCCATTGGCAACTCAGGACAACGGTTGCCATCAATAAGCACAAGATCTGGCTGAACATTTAAGCCAGCAATCGCACGTTGCATTGCCACCATGGTCGCTTGAAGAATATTTAACTCATCAATTTCTTGTGGCGAACAACGACCCACCGCCCAAGCGAGCGCTTTTTCTTTGATTTCCGGAAGCAAAGCTAAGCGCTTTTTCTCGCTAAGCTTTTTGGAGTCATTTAACCCTTCGATCGGGTTACTCGGATCTAAAATAACCGCGGCGGTCACGACATCCCCGACTAAAGGGCCACGCCCTACTTCGTCGACACCAGCGATAAGCTGATAGCCTTGTGGCGTTTCAAACGGTGGCAATTCGACCTTTGTTTTTGTCGTCTTGGTTTTGGTAGACTTAGCTTTCGCAACCATGTGGTTCTCTATTTCTTAATCAGTTCTAATACCGCGCTTGCGGCTTGTTGATCAGCATCTTTGCGGATCCAGTGATGCATTTCAGTAAACTTGTCGATCATTTCTCTATTATCGCTTTCCAATAGACGAGAGACTTCTTCGAACAGGTTCTCTGGCGTGCATTCATCCTGTAAATATTCTTTTACCAGTTCGTCATCAGCAAGTATGTTAGGTAATGACACATACTTGGTCTTCAGCAGACGTTTAGCTAAAAACGCCGTTAACGCATTAACACGATAACCAACCACCATAGGACGTTTTAGAAGCATGCACTCCAATGCAACGGTGCCTGATGCCAACATGACCGCATCTGAAGCAGTTATCACGTTACGTGCAGTATCATCCACCAGCGTAAAATTCAGCTCAGGCGCATGCTCTTTCCAAGCTTGCTCAAACTGCTCACGACGTTTTTGGTTGACCAGAGCCACGACAAATCTCAAGTCCGGGTATTTCTGATGCAGCAATTTACAGGTTTCAATAAACGGCTGTGATAGCATTTTTAATTCACTACCACGGCTACCAGGCAGTACGGCTAACCATTTTTTATCTTGCTCTAAACCCAGCAGCTCTCTTGCCGGTGCTTGCTCTGAGCGCAGTGGAATAGCGTCGGCAAGCGTGTGACCAATGAATTCACATGGCACATTAAACTTATCGTAAAACGCTTTTTCGAACGGAAGAAAGGCCAAAACCAGATTCGTCGCAGCTTCAATCTTAAAGATACGCTTTTGACGCCAGGCCCAAACGGAAGGGCTGACATAATGAACCGTTTTAATGCCCGCTTGTTTCAGATCCAACTCAAGTCGTAAGTTGAAATCCGGTGCATCAATACCGATAAAGACGTCTGGTGGATTTTCAGTGAAGTACTTCACTAATTCTGCTTTCACTTTTAGTAAGCGAGGCAAGCGACCTAGGACTTCAACCAAACCCATTACAGCCAACTCTTCCATATCGAAGAGGGATTCACAGCCTTGGACAATCATTTTAGGACCACCAATACCGACAAACTCGGCGTTTGGATACTGCGCTTTCACAGCTTTAATAAAGCCTTCGCCCAGAGTGTCACCAGAAAGTTCTCCGGCAATGATGCCAATACGTAATGGTTTTTCCATATCGTTCCCGCTCTATGTACTATGGATAAGGTAATTCCCTATCCATAAAACACAAAAAGATCGCAGCCCAATTAGGGGCGCGATCTTTTCAATTTATTTGAACATCCGTGAATTAACGAATGATACCACGTTCCGTGGTTTCCAGAATGTCAGAGAAACGCTTCACTGCAGGAAACTCTTGCGCCATTTCAGCCAAAACTGGCTTCACTTCTTCCAGCGTTTTACCTGAACGGTAAATTTCTTTGTACGCCTTTTGAAGAGCACGAATTTCTGGCTTCTCGAAACCGTTACGCTTTAGCCCAACTAAGTTCAAGCCAAATGGCGTAGCGTGGTTACCTTGCGCAAGCACATACGCAGGAACGTCCTGAACAACCGCAGAACAACCTCCAACATAAGCATAAGCGCCGACTGTACAGAATGGGTGAATCGCAGAAAGCGCCATTACGCCAGCGTAGTCATCTACCGTCACGTGGCCACCCAGAATCGAGTTGTTACCGATGTGAGTGTGATTTCCTACAACAACGTCGTGCGCAATATGAGCATTCACACACAGAAGGTTATCGTCGCCGATCACTGTGGTTGCTTTATCTTGAACAGTACCACGATGAACCTGAACCGCTTCGCGAATCACATTTCGGTCACCGATAACCACTGTTGTCTCTTCGCCGCCGTATTTCTTGTCCTGGTTTTCTTCACCAATGACAGCGTGCGGGAAAATACGGTTATCTTTACCAATTTTGGTATGACCTTTGATTACAACGTGAGACATGACTTCTGTGCCATCACCAATTTCTACCGTTGAGGTAATGTAGGTGAATGGCCCGACGGTCACATTAGCGCCAATTTTGGCACCTTCTTCTACCACCGCTGCCGGGTGGATTTTAGCGGTTTCATGAATCATATTAAAACTCTCGACGAGCACACTTCAGCTCAGCTGAACATACTACTTCGCCGTCTACTTTCGCTACACCACGAAATGCAGCAATACCACGGCGCTCTTTCAGAAATTCAACTTCAATCACCAACTGGTCACCTGGAACGACTGGTTTGCGGAATTTCGCGCCATCTACACTAGCAAAGTAGTACAGTTCATTCTCTGTTGGTGCACCAAATGATTTAAATGCCAATAGACCCGTAGCCTGAGCCATCGCTTCAAGAATCAAAACACCTGGGAATACGGGTAGTTGAGGAAAGTGACCTGTGAACTGAGGTTCGTTAACCGACACATTTTTAAGCGCGTGAAGGTATTTCTCTTCTTGGAAGTCAGTCACACGGTCGATCAATAAGAATGGGTAGCGATGAGGTAAAAGCTCTTGAATCTCAGAGATGTTCATCGTTTTCTTTTCAGTAGTCAAAGTCGTATTCCTATATAAATTCTCTATAACCAAGATGGCACGGCAGCGGCAATAGCCGCAAAAAATTAAAATGCCTGCAAAGTGTATACCAGCTTGATGTTATATCAATCGTAGTAAACAGCTGTTCATTCTAGCTTGTTAATACGCTATTTCTGACCACTTACTTACTGTGATTGATATTCAATATACTAATAGCGCGTCATTATAGAAGAAAAAGACTCGCATTTCGCGAGTCTTTGCTCAGAATATGGAACTAAGATTCTTCTTTTGGCTCTAGCAGTTTCTCAACGGCTTTCAAGCGTTTATTCATTTCATCAATACGGTGAACTCGAGTTGCGGTTTTACGCCATTCTTTGTTCGTCTGTAGTGGAATACCCGATGAATAAAGGCCTTTTTCTTCGATACTGCGCATGACCATGCTCATACCGGTGATAGCGACACCATCTGCAATGGTGATGTGGCCATTAAGAACCGACGCGCCGCCGATCTGACAGTACTTACCAATTGTAGTACTGCCCGCCACAATAGTACCACCAGGCATCACGGTACCATATCCGATGTGAACGTTGTGCGCGATTTGAAGCTGGTTATCAAGAATCACGTTGTCTTCAATAACCGTATCTTCTAATGCACCACGATCAATTGTCGTACATGCGCCGATCTCAACACGGTTTCCGATACGCACAGATCCAAGTTGAGGGATTTTAATCCACTCGCCTTTGTCATTCGCATAACCAAAACCGTCAGAGCCGATCACTGTGCCTGATTGAACCAAACAATTATCGCCCAGAGAAACTTCATGATAGATAGTCACATTAGCCCAAAGCTTGGTGTTATTACCCAGCTTGGCATTTTTACCGATAAAGCAACCTGCACCAACAATCACGTTGTCGCCAAGTTCTACACCCGTTTCAATGACAGCGTTTGCCCCAATTGCAACGTTATCACCCATCTTGACGTCAGATGCGATCACGGCACTTGGCGCAATATCTTGTGCAGGTTGTGGGGTTGTGTCCATTGCCTGAACAACGTGCGCAAAAGCAACGTAAGGATCCGCAACAACAAGTGCATTACCTGAACATTTGTCTTTATGCTCTGCTTTTACCATCACAACCGTTGCTTGGCACTCAGATAAGTGCTTTGCATACTTTGGGTTAGACAAAAAGGTCACATCACCTTCTTGTGCTTTATCCATTGGAGCGACACGGCTAACAACAAGCGTGTCATCACCAAATAATTCGCCACCAGTAATTGTTGCCAACTCGGCTAATGTTAATGTCTTCATAACTTCTTATTTTAGAGCTTTAATTACGTCTTCAGAGATGTTGTATTCTGGCTTACCGTATTGAAGTGCAGAGATATCAATAACGAGATCGTAACCTTTGTTCTTCGCAACTTTTGTCACGGCATCTTGAATCGTTTTAAACAGCTTCGCTTTTTCTTCCGCTTCACGACGAGCACTTGCTTTATCTAGTGCTTGCGCTTTAACTTTGTACTCACTGTCTAGTTTTGCGATATCGATACGTAGCTTTTCAATCTCGTCCTGACCTAGAAGCTCGCCATCACGCTGTAGCTTTTCAATCTTCGTTTTTGCTTGAGATTGAATTTTCTTAAGTTCGTCGGCTTTACCTTTAAAGTCTTTCTGCATTTTTTGCAAAACAACTTCACGCTGAGGAAGTGCTTGAAAAACTTGAGCGGTATTCACGTATGCAATTTTTTGTGCCGCTTCTGCCGCGTTTGCAAACATTGATGAGCTAAGTACAAGAAGGCCAATCCCAGCCGCTTTGATCATTTTATTCAAAATATTTTCCTCTTTAGAAGGTTCGACCGATAGTGAAGGTGAAGAATTCTTCATCATCGCCATCATATTTCTTAATTGGTTTCGCTAGTGAGAATACTAGAGGCCCCATTGGAGACATCCATTGCAACGCCGCACCATAAGATGAGCGGTAATTGGTTGGATCTGAGTAGTCGTAATAGTATTTATCACCATACTCCGCACCTGAGTCGCGGTAGTCAAATTCCGTATCCCAGACACTTGCCATATCGAAGAAGATACTGGTACGAATTTGATTACGAACTTCATCCGATGCGAACGGCGTTGGAACAATAAGTTCCAGGCTTGCCAATGCGACGGCGTTACCACCTACAGCATCGTCTGTTGCCGTATCAGCACCATTGTTTGAGCCCGAGTAATCACGGTATACCGCTTTAGGACCAACCGAGTTGGAGCCGAAACCACGTAGCGATGTAAAGCCACCTGCGTAGTAGTTTTCGTAGAATGGGAACAAATTATCGTTACCATTCGTTTCACCGTAGCCATTACCATAACCTAGGCGACCACGGAACAAGAGCGTGAACTCGTGTTTTTCGGTCAAAGGCATGTATTGACGAACATCGTACTGCATTTTGAAGTACTGAACATCAGAGCCAGGTACCGTCATTTTGTAAAACGCGCGTTGGTGATTACCTGCCGTCGGGAAGTAACCACGGTTCAGGTTATTGCGTGTCCAGGAGATATTGATGTCAAAATCGTTAGTGTTCAATGAACCATCTGAATCAATATTGTCCGCTTGCGCACGCAAGAACTGCTCTACCTGTAAGTAAGGTGATAAGTTACCGATCTTGTTGTGCGTGTAGCCAACACCAAACTCAAAGCGGTTTAGCTCATCGAATGGGAAACCCCATGTCAGGCTACCACCGTAACTTTGGTTGGTGTAGTCAACGATACCCGCTTCAGAGGCTTCAAACTCATCGTAGAAGATCTTACCACCCAAACTTACCCCATCGAGGTTCCAGTATGGGTCGCGGTAATCTAAGCTGATGTTCTTTTGGTAATCGTTCATCATGGCATTAATACCAACGCGATTACCACTGCCTAAGAAGTTGTCCTGCTGTAGACCAACCTGGAAGCTGACACCAGATTCAGTACCGTAGCCAACACCAAAGTTGACACTACCTGAGTTCGCTTCTTTCACTGAGTAAACAAGATCTACCTGATCATCACTTCCTGGAACACGAACGGTTTGTACTTCAACATTTTCAAAGTAGCCAAGACGGTTAAGACGAGTTTTACCCGTTTCAATCGACTTAGAATTTAACCAGCTGCCTTCCATCTGACGCATTTCACGACGAAGCACTTCATCTTTTGTCGCGTTGTTACCCGTAAAGCGAATATCACGAACATAAATTCGGTTACCCGGGTCAACGTTTACAACCAATGAAACTTCTTTGTTTTCATCGTCAAATTCAGGAATGGTATTTACCTGCGGATACGCATAACCAGACTCACCTAGAACGCGCTTAACGCCTTCTTCCATCGAAGTGACAAGTGAACCATTGTAAGTTTCGTTGCTTTCAAATGGCACCATGCTTTCGAACGCATCTTGTTCACCTACAAGGTCACCGCGGAATTTTACGTCCTTAACGGTGTAAACCTCTCCCTCTTCCAAGCCAAGAGTAATGTATACCCCTTTCTTGTCAGGAGAGATTGCTACCTGTGTTGAATCAACGTTAAATTTCAGGTAACCACGATCAAGATAGAAAGACTTCAGCGCTTCGATATCACCAGCAAGTACCTGCTTTTGGTATTTTTCATCAGCTAGGAAATTCCACCAAGGCACGTCAACATTCAAGTTGAAACGGGACAATAGTTCTTCGTCAGAAAAGACTTCATTACCAATAAAGTTGATTTGCTGAATTTTTGCCGATACACCTTCGGTGAAGACAAACTTCAGATCGGAACGGTTACGAGGCAATGGAGTAACGACCGCTTTTACTGTCGCGTTATATTTACCCACGCTGTAGTAAAAATCTTCCAAGCCTTTTTCGATATTGCTTAGCGTTGTACGGTCAAGCGCTTCACCTTCACGAATACCTGATGCGTTCAGGTTTTCTTGTAGCTGCTCGTCCTTGATTGCTTTGTTACCTGAAAATGAGATGCTAGCAATGGTCGGACGCTCTTTTACTTGAACAACAAGCACCTCACCATCACGCAGTACTCTCACATCTTCAAAGTTACCAGATGCGTACAGTGCGCGGATAATTTCTGCAACATCGCCTTGGCCAATGGTATCACCGACGCGGACAGGCATTTTCAGCAACGCAGCACCTAGTGCAACACGCTGCAATCCATCGATTTCAATATCTTGAACTACGAAGTTCTCTGCTCCATTTGCAGACACACTGGTCGCCAGTAAACTTGCAAATAGAATTCGCTTAATCGCCATACTTGTTCTAATTATTCCTTGCTACTGCTTTGTCTCTGAACTCTCACAGACGAGTAAAATCATTAAATAGCGCTAACGCCATGAGCGAGAAGATGATCGCACCACCAATTCGGTATCCCATTTCCTGTATTCTTTCTGGAACTGGGCGTCGAATAACCGCTTCAATTGCAAAAAACAACAAGTGACCGCCATCCAACATTGGTAAAGGTACGAGGTTAATAATACCTAGGTTAACACTAATTAGAGCGAGAAAACCTAAAAAATAGACCAGACCATAGTCTGCCGTCGCCCCGGCCCCTTTCGCAATTGAAATAGGGCCACTCAGATTATTCAGGCCAACGTCGCCGACAATCAGTTTTTTAAGCATACTGACAGTCAGCCCGACAACTTGACCCGTTTTATCAATCGCTTTGCCAATTGATTCGAATACACCAAACTGTAAATCGAAGCGATAACTTTCGGGCCATTCTGCGACTTCAGGGGCAATGCCCGCGAAGCCAATGACGTCTTTGTTAGCCAGCTCACGACTGCCCGGGGTCAACGTTAATGTCTGATGATAACCGTCACGTAGAACGGTCAACTCGATTGGTGTGTTTGGGTTAGAGCGAACTGCTTCTACCACATCATCCCAAACGGCCACCGTCTTACCAGCAATCGAAACAATTTCGTCTCCTGGCATTACTCCGGCTAGCTCCGCAGCACCACCTTCTGTAACTTGCTGGATCGTCGTATAAATCTCCGGTGTATACGGTTCAAAACCTAGAGAGTGCATCGCAGACTCTGTTTCCGGATCAAATTGCCAATCACGAAGGTCGAGCGTCTTTGTCACCTCAGAGCCGATTTCATCATTTGCTTCCACGGTAACTGTCATCAAATCATCACCAATATGAGAAATCAATCCCATATTTACTGATTCCCAGTCCGGAGTTTTGATACCAGAGATTGCTTTTAGTTCCATCCCAGATTCAATTCCTGCCTCAGCAACAATCGAATTGGGCGTAACATCACCCACTACAGGCTTAACTGCGGGTACACCAATGAGGAAAACCAGCCAATAAGCAAAGATAGCAAATAAGAAGTTAAAGATGGGGCCAGCAGCCACAATCGAGGTGCGCTTCCAAAGCGGCTTTTGATCAAAAGCTAAGTGCTTTTCATGTTGGGGAACGTCATCAACACGGCTATCCACCATTTTGACATAGCCGCCAAGAGGGATCATAGAGATGCTGTATTCGGTTCCGTCTTTGCCCATCTTTTTCCAGATTGACTTACCAAAACCGATTGAAAACTTTTCAACTTTAACGCCGCAACGACGCGCAACCCAAAAGTGACCAAACTCGTGCACAGCCACAAGAATGCCAAGTGCAACGATAAAAGAAACGAGATTCCACAAAATACCAGTCATTAGCCACGCTCGCGTATCAATTCAAGGGCGATAGTTCTAGCCATTCTATCTAGCTCTAACAAGCTTTCCAAGCTATTCACATTCTCAGCTTTGCAGCTTGCACTGATTTTATTCAACACAGACCCATTGATGCGAGCTATGTCAGTAAAACCAAGGCGATTATTTAGAAATGCATCAACAGCGACTTCATTCGCTGCATTAAGTGCCGTCGTCGCATGTTGACCTTCGTAACACGCATCAATCGCCAGTTTCAAACATGGGTATCGCGCAAAGTCAGGCTGCAAGAAAGTCAGCTCACCCACCTGAGTGAAATCCAGCGGTTTAACCCCTGCATGAACGCGAGACGGGTAAGACATGGTCAGCGCAATTGGCGTTGCCATATCTGGCTCACCCATTTGAGCCAAAACAGAGCCATCGCGATACTGCACCATAGAATGAATCACTGACTGCGGATGAATAATTACTTTTAACTGCTCGCGTGATGCGTTAAATAGCCATTTCGCTTCGATGTACTCTAAGCCTTTGTTCATCATTGTCGCAGAGTCAACCGAGATTTTTGGCCCCATTGACCAATTAGGGTGTGCAATAGCCTGTGCTGGCGTGACTTTTTCTAACTCAGCAATGTCAGTATAACGGAATGGCCCACCAGAGCCTGTCAGTAAAATATGAGAAATTCCATGCTCATCTAGATGACATCGACCTAAACTGGTTTGAACTTGCTCTGGAAGACACTGGAAAATAGCATTGTGCTCGCTATCGACAGGCAGCAACTCTGCACCATACTGCTCAACCGCATCAATGAATAGCTGCCCTGACATGACCAATGCTTCTTTGTTCGCCAGTAATACTCGTTTACCTGCTTTTACCGCGGCCATCGTAGGCAATAAACCAGCAGCACCGACAATCGCCGCCATTACGCTATCGACTTCATCTAATGAAGCAACATGACAAAGAGCGTCAACACCACCAAGTACCTCTGTACCCGGAGCTAAAGAATCGAGTTCAGACTTCAGCGCAGTGGCCGCAGACTTATCCGCCATAACAGCGTATTTAGGCTGCCATATACGACAAAGTGCCACCATCTTTTCAACGTTAGTACCGGCTGCAAGTGCTACGACAGAAAATAGCTCTGGATTCTGTTCGACCACTTTAAGTGTGCTTGCACCTATAGAACCTGTTGCACCAAGAATCGTTAACTTTTGCATGTTGTAAGACCGTTATAAAAACTCAGGAGCGTAAAGCCGCTCCCGATAAATTAGAATACGTAGTAAAGAAGAGCAAAGACGGGAAATGCAGCGGTTAGGCTATCGATGCGATCAAGCACGCCGCCGTGTCCTGGAATTATATTACTGCTGTCTTTAATGCCTGAGACGCGTTTGAACATACTTTCAACCAAGTCGCCAAGCACGGAAATGACAACCGTGATAAGCGTGATGATCACCATATGAACTGAACTCGTGAAATGAATATCAAACCAGTCAGCGAATAACCAACCAACGAGCAGAGCAGCAATGATGCCTCCAATTAAGCCCTCGATGGTCTTATTTGGACTAACATTTGGCGCCATTTTGCGCTTACCCATACTTTTACCAGCAAAGTAAGCTCCGCTGTCTGCAGCCCATACCAAGAAACAAACGAAAAGAACCAGCTTTGCGCCGTGGTATGGATCTACCGTGATATCGGAAGCTCTCAGGATAATGACGCTCCAAAGAAAAGGAATTAACGTCAGGAAGCCAAAAATGTGCCTTAGAACAAGGCTACTCTGCCAAGTTTTAGTGGTTTTTGGGTAGGTGATCGCCATTAAGCTGGCAATAATCCACCATACGAAACCAAGTCCAAGCATAACATAGTGCGGCGTTGATAAGTGATTGAGACTATTTGCCTCAGGTGAGATGTAAAAAAAACTGAGTCCGGTAACAATTGCAGCCGGAATAAGCGCTGCAATTCTAGAACGACTGCCTGTAAACTGGGTCCACTCCCAAAATCCTAACAAGGTTATCGCTGTCAATGCGATGATAAAACCCATCAGGGGTAACTTAAAAATGCCTAAAATAACCAGGGGAGCTAAAATTAGTGCCGTTATTATTCTCTGTTTCAAACTAATTAGTCCTTATTGAGCTGCCATCAATGCCTTTACTTGTTCACCAGTGCAGCCAAAACGGCGCTCTCGGTTAATAAACCAGGTTACTGCTTCGACCAGACTGTCTTCATCGAATTCTGGCCAGTATTCTGGTGTAAAGTACATCTCAGCATATGCCATTTGCCACAACATGAAGTTGCTAATGCGGCACTCACCACTGGTGCGGATAAGAAGATCCACCTCAGGTAAGTCTGCCATGGTCAAATGCTCGGTGATTAATTGCTCATTTATATCCTCTACACGTATTTCACCATTACGTGCTTTTTGTGCTAACGCTTTGGTTGCCTGTGTGATATCCCATTTGCCGCCATAATTGGCTGCAATGTTGATCACCATACCAGTGTTTTCTGCCGTTAGCTTTTCTGCTTCGATAATCTTCTTTTGCAGGCGCTCGCTAAACCGGCTGGTATCACCGATCACTCGCAACTGTAAGTTGTTTTTATGTAATTTTTTTACTTCACTGGACAGAACTGAGATAAACAGCTCCATCAATAGGCCAACTTCTTCCTCGGGACGACGCCAGTTTTCGCTGCTGAAAGCAAATAACGTCATGGATTTTATACCAAGCCGAGAAGCCGCTGCGACCGTCTTACGAACCGCACTTACGCCTTTTTTGTGGCCGAATACACGAGGTTTTCCTTTGGACTTAGCCCAACGACCATTACCGTCCATTATGATGGCAATATGTTTAGGAAGGGAGTCAGAGAAGGCTTGAGAATTTTGCATAAGGAGTTAATTGAGTTCCATCAGTTGGACAGACTAACATAAAAAAACGCTGAGCTGTGAGCACAGCGTTTTCCAACAGTGATGTAAGTGGGAGTATTAAACTTCCATCAACTCTTTTTCTTTTGCAGCAAGAACTTCGTCGATCTTCTTAACTGCTACGTCAGTCAGTTTTTGGATCTCGTCTTGTGCTTTACGATCTTCGTCTTCAGAGATTTCTTTGTCTTTTAGAAGCGCTTTAAGATCGTTGTTTGCGTCACGACGGATGTTACGTACTGCAACACGACCACCTTCAGCTTCACCACGAACGATCTTAACAAGGTCTTTACGACGCTCTTCTGTTAGCGGTGGAAGTGGAACGCGAATGATAGTACCAGCAGACATTGGGTTTAGACCAAGGTCAGACATCATGATCGCTTTTTCAACTTTTTGAGTTAGCTCTTTGTCGAAAACTGTGATTGCTAGAGTACGTGCGTCTTCAGCTACAACGTTCGCAATTTGGTTAAGAGGAGTAGCAGCACCGTAGTACTCAACAGAGATACCAGATAGTAGGCTTGGGTGTGCACGACCAGTACGAACTTTAGAAAGGTTGTTCTTTAGCGCTTCAACGCTTTTGTCCATGCGCTCTTGAGCGTCTTTTTTGATTTCGTTAATCACGGTTTCACCTTAAAAATATCATCTTTCCTGAAGAAAGCTTAAAAGGGTTGAGCAAAGCGATACGCCATCCAACACTTCTTGGATGGCGTCTAGAATTATGCGTCAGAGTTGATCAGCGTGCCTTCTTCTTCACCCATCACCACGCGACGTAGTGCGCCTGGCTTGTTCATGTTAAATACGCGGATAGGCATTTTGTGGTCACGAGCAAGTGTGAACGCAGCCAAATCCATTACTTTAAGCTCTTTATCCAGAACTTCTGCGTAAGATAGCTTATCATACAGCTCTGCGTCTGGGTTTGCTACTGGGTCAGCAGTAAATACACCATCAACTTTTGTCGCTTTTAGAACTACGTCTGCTTCAATTTCGATACCACGTAGACACGCTGCTGAATCCGTTGTAAAGAATGGGTTACCTGTACCTGCAGAGAAGATAACAACGCGGCCTTGACGAAGTTCACGAATCGCATCAGCCCAATTATAGTCGTCACATACGCCTTTAAGAGGAATTGCAGACATTACACGCGCGTTTACGTATGCACGGTGCAGAGCGTCACGCATTGCAAGGCCGTTCATTACTGTAGCAAGCATACCCATGTGGTCGCCCACTACACGGTTCATGCCAGCTTCTGCAAGACCAGCACCACGGAACAGGTTACCGCCACCGATAACTACACCAACCTGAACACCTAGTTCAACAAGTTCTTTAACTTCTTGCGCCATACGATCAAGGATCGCTGGATCAATACCAAAACCGTCTTCACCTTGAAGAGCTTCACCACTCAGTTTTAATAGAATACGTTGATACGCTGGTTTAGGGTTCGTAGTCATGGAGTTTACCTTCCAAAGAGAGTTGTTGATTAACAGTCATGGATAGCCACAAGCTTGCTTATAGCTATTCATCACGGCAAATCGTCTACTGCTCATAAAAAGACCGCAGCCAAGGCTACGGTCTAATTTTTATGCAGTCTCTAAGGATTAACCTTTTTGAGCCGCAGCAACTTCTTCAGCAAAGCTCATTTCTGCTGCTTTCTCGATACCTTCACCTACTTCTAGGCGAACGAATGTAGCAACTGAAGCGCCTTTTTCTTTCAGAATTTCACCTACAGTTTTCTTAGGTTCCATAATGAATGCTTGACCAGTTAGAGAGATTTCGCCAGTGAATTTCTTCATGCGGCCAACAACCATCTTCTCTGCGATCTCAGCAGGCTTGCCTTCGTTCATAGCGATTTCAACTTGAACTTCTTTCTCTTTAGCTACTACGTCAGCTGGTACGTCTTCTGGGTTAACGTACTCTGGCTTAGAAGCTGCAACGTGCATTGCAACGTGCTTAAGAGTTTCTGCGTCGCCTTCACCAGCAACAACAACACCGATTTTCTCACCGTGACGGTAAGAAGCGATTGCAGCACCTTCAACGTACTGTACGCGACGGATGTTGATGTTCTCACCGATTTTAGCTACTAGAGCTACGCGAGTTTCTTCGAATTGAGCTTGTAGTTCTTCAACTGAAGCTTTTGAAGCTAGAGCTGCAGCTGCAACTTCGTCTGCGAATGCAGTGAAGTTACCGTCTTTAGCAACGAAGTCAGTTTGGCAGTTAACTTCAAGAAGAACAGCAACGCCGTTTTCTTCTTTGATGATGATTGCGCCTTCAGCAGCAACGTTACCAGCTTTCTTAGCTGCTTTCGCTGCGCCTGATTTACGCATGTTTTCAATTGCTAGTTCGATGTCTGCGTTTGCTTCTACAAGCGCTTTCTTACATTCCATCATGCCAGCGCCTGTGCGCTCGCGAAGTTCTTTAACTAGAGCAGCAGTTACAGTTGCCATTCTGTATTCCTCGTTTGATTCGAAATAAGGTAAAAAACAGGGGCCTAACATTGTTGGCCCCCATTACTAACTATAACTTAGTTTATGCTACACAAAGGTTTCACATAGACCAAGTGTGGCTAGAGCCGCTATTATTCAGCTTCTACGAAACCGTCTTTTTCAGCAACTACAGCAACGTCTTTGTTACGACCTTCAGTTACTGCTGAAGCAGCAGCGTTTAGGTATAGCTGTACTGCGCGGATCGCGTCGTCGTTACCTGGGATAACGTAGTCAACGCCGTCTGGGTTAGAGTTAGTATCTACCACAGCGTATACTGGAATACCTAGGTTGTTAGCTTCTTTAATTGCAATGTGCTCGTGATCAGCGTCGATTACGAATAGAGCGTCTGGTAGGCCGCCCATATCTTTGATACCACCAAGAGATTTCTCTAGCTTCTCCATTTCACGAGTGCGCATTAGAGCTTCTTTCTTAGTTAGCTTGTCGAAAGTACCGTCTTGAGACTGAGTCTCTAGGTCTTTTAGACGCTTGATAGACTGACGAACAGTTTTGTAGTTAGTTAGCATACCGCCCAACCAACGGTTGTTCACGTAGTACTGGTTGCTTGCGATAGCAGCTTCTTTAACAGCTTCAGATGCAGCGCGCTTAGTACCTACGAAAAGAACTTTACCTTTTTTCTCGCCAACTTTAGCAATTTCAGCTAGAGCGTCGTTGAACATTGGTACAGTTTTTTCTAGGTTGATGATGTGAACGCGGTTACGAGCGCCAAAGATGAATGGCTTCATTTTTGGGTTCCAGTAACGAGTTTGGTGACCGAAGTGAACACCAGCTTTCAGCATATCGCGCATTGATACAGTTGCCATTTTAAAATCCTCTATGGGGTTAGGCCTCCACATCCCCCATAACTCCGACCAAGCTTCTGCTCAGCACCCCGGAATATGTGACGGAATGTGTGTGATTTAAAGATAAAAGTTTGTCGGATGAAACCAGCTTCGTTGCTTTAGCTTTGACTAAGCAAAGAGAACAGACCTCTATTCCGGCGCGCTTTATATCATATTTTAGCTCAAGATGGCTAGTAAAAATTGTTTCTTATACTTTTCACTTTAGGCACGATACCTCCCTACTCAGCCTTAATTCTCTTACTACACTTCAAGTAAGAATGACTCATATTCTTAACTGGCTTGGGTTCATCGCCCGATGTCTGTTAGAATGCGGCCATTCGCACGTTTACGTGCTTACGAATAAGTAGAGAAAGCCAATGTCAATCAAGATTAAAACTGCTGAAGAAATCGAACGCATGCGCATTGCGGGCAAGCTTGCCGCTGACGTTCTAGAGATGATCGAACCGCACATTAAGGTCGGCGTGACGACAGAAGAACTCAACAAAATTTGTCATGAATACGCACTAGAAAAAGGCGCGTACTCGGCACCACTTGATTACCATGGATTCCCTAAATCGATTTGTACGTCTATCAACCACATCGTCTGTCACGGCATTCCAGCCGAGCAAGATGAGGTTGGCAGCAACGGGCAACTTAAACCTGCAGTACTAAAAGATGGCGACATTATTAACGTCGACATTACGGTTATCGTTCCTAACGATGAAAACGCAGACCTGAGCGTTCGCCCTCAAGGTTACCACGGTGACACGTCGAAGATGTTCCTGGTTGGTGAAGTATCGCCTGCTAATAAACGTCTGTGCATGGTAACGCAAGAAGCGCTTTACGTGGGCATGCGTCAGGTTAAGCCAGGTGCTACGGTTGGTGATATCGGTACGGCCATCGAAAAGTACATTAAAGAAAACAATAAGAACAACCCTCGCAACAAGTTCTCTATTGTGAAGGATTTCTGTGGTCACGGCATTGGTGATGAGTTCCATGAAGAGCCACAAGTGGTTCACTACAAGAACAAAGATCGTCGTGTCCTAAAAGAAGGCATGTGTTTCACTATCGAGCCGATGATTAACGCCGGTAAGTTTGGTTGTAGTGTCGATGCACAAGATGACTGGACGGTATACACAGGTGATGGCAAAAACTCAGCGCAATACGAGCACACGATTGTGGTAACGAAAGAAGGTTGTGAAGTCCTGACACTTCGCAGCGACGATACCATTCCTCGCCTGATGAAAAACGCGTAATAATTTCACTCAATCATATCCCCGCCCTCGCGGGGATATTTTTTATCTGCATCAAATTTGTTAGATTGCTAATAGTTTTAGCTTGCACGGATAGCAAATATGTCACTTCAGTCCCCTCTTACGTTTACCGATGAACAAATCAATATCGGGGAACTAAAACAAGAGCTAGAGAGATTTGGCTCAGAACAAAAACAAGAATTTCTTAATCACCATCCAGTTACGAGCTTGGTTCTCGCCCGAGCGGAGTACATGGATTTGCTTCTAAAGCGATTGTGGCAACACTTTGGCTTCAACGATATTTACAATATCTCTTTGGTCGCCGTAGGTGGTTATGGTCGCGGAGAGCTTCATCCATTATCTGACATTGATATCCTGATTCTTTCAAATAAAAAATTACCGACTTCACTAGAAGCAAAAATCAGCGAGTTCATTACGCTTTTATGGGACCTCAAACTGGAAGTGGGTCACTCCGTTCGAACTGTTAGTGACTGTGCGGAAATTGGTCGACATGACCTTACTGTCGCCACCAACCTTCAGGAAGCTAGGCTGCTGTGCGGCAGCGAAGACACCTTCCAGGCGCTAAAAAAAGTCGTGTTATCCGACTCATTTTGGCCAAGTGAAACCTTTTATCGTGCCAAAATACAAGAACAGAGAGAGCGTCACGCTCGTTATCACGACACCACTTACAACCTAGAGCCTGATATCAAGTCAACACCTGGTGGCCTGCGCGATATTCATACGCTTAGCTGGGTTGCTCGCCGACACTTTGGTGCTACCTCTTTGCTCGAGATGAGTCGTTACGGCTTTTTAACCGATGCTGAGTACCGCGAGCTGGTCGAGTGTCAGGATTTCTTGTGGCGTGTTCGTTTCGCTTTGCACTTAGAATTACGCCGCTACGACAACCGTCTGACTTTCGCTCATCAAGCTCAAGTTGCAGAGAGCCTTGGCTACGTTGGCGAGGGCAATCGTGGGGTCGAAATGATGATGAAGGAGTTTTATCGTACCCTTCGTCGTGTTGCAGAGCTGAACAAAATGTTGCTCAAGCTGTTTGACCAAGCGATCATCAATGGTGGCATCACTGAAAATGCTGAAATATTAGATGGCGATTTTCAGCGACGCGGCTCATTGATTGAAGCCCGCAAGCCAGCTTTGTTTCAGGCTCGACCAGAAACCATACTCGATATGTTCTTGCACATCGCGAATGACTCCACTATTGAAGGGGTCAGCCCCCCTACTTTACGTCAGTTGCGAACCGCTCGCCGCCGCTTGAATAAGTTCCTGCATACCATCCCCGCTGCGCGTGAAAAGTTCATCGCGTTGTGCCGCCACCCAAATGCATTGCACAAAGCATTTAGTTTGATGCACCGACTTGGCGTCATGGCCGCTTATCTGCCGCAGTGGAGCCAAATTGTTGGCCAGATGCAGTTTGACCTTTTCCACGCTTATACCGTTGACGAGCACAGCATCCGTTTATTGAAGCACATTCATACGTTTAACGACCCAGCGAATCACGAGAAGCATCCAATTTGTTGCGATATCTACCCTCGCATGCAAAAGAAAGAGCTGCTGATCAT
This sequence comes from Allocatenococcus thiocycli, assembly GCF_921292965.1. NCBI lineage: Bacteria > Pseudomonadati > Pseudomonadota > Gammaproteobacteria > Vibrionales > Vibrionaceae > Allocatenococcus > Allocatenococcus thiocycli. The sequence goes on along the minus strand of NZ_CAKLCK010000045.1, from coordinate 176,059 downwards.
TGCAGCAATTTTCCATGACATTGGTAAAGGAAGAGGTGGCGATCACTCGGTGATTGGTGAGGGAGAAGCGTATGATTTCTGTATAGAGCATGGGCTTTCTAAACCAGAAGCGAAACTCGTCAGCTGGCTGGTAAGACACCACTTGCTAATGTCCGTTACCGCTCAACGACGCGACATCTACGATCCGGACGTGATTACTGAATTCGCCAAAAAGGTTCGTGATGAAGAGTCACTGGAATATTTGGTTTGTCTGACAGTCGCGGATATCAGTGCGACCAATCCAGAACTCTGGAACGCCTGGAAACGTACCCTACTTGCGGAGCTATTTTACTCTACACAGCGTGCTCTGCGTCGAGGCCTGGAAAACCCGGTTGATGTGCGTGAACGCATTCGCCACAATCAACAAATGGCATCAGCGATGTTACGCAAGGAAGGGTTCTCAGCGCGTGAGATAGAAGTGTTGTGGCAACGCTTCAAGGCCGATTACTTCCTGCGTCACACCCATACTCAGATTGCGTGGCACTGTGCGCACTTACTGCGTATGGACGATCTAACCAAACCATTAGTGCTGATCAGTAAAAAAGCCACTCGTGGTGGTACTGAAGTTTTCGTTTACAGCAAAGACCAACCAGCGTTATTTGCGACCGTCGTAGCTGAGCTGGACAGACGTAACTTCAACGTGCATGACGCGCAGATCATGACGAGTAAAGACGGACATGTCATCGATACCTTCATTGTTCTAGACCAACACGGTGAAGCAATCGATGAGTCTCGCCATGCGGCGGTGATCAAACACTTAACTCATGTGTTAGAAGACGGCAGGCCAACAAAGATTAAGACCCGTCGCACCCCGCATAAACTCCAACACTTTAATGTCAAAACCAAAGTGGATTTCTTACCAACCAGAGGTAAGAAACACACCTTAATGGAATTTGTTGCGTTAGATACCCCGGGCTTACTAGCCAAAGTCGGGCGTACTTTTGCGGATTTGAATATTAATATTCACGGCGCAAAAATTACGACTATCGGAGAACGAGCGGAAGACTTATTCATTCTCACCAGCGGTACAGGCGGAAGACTCAGTGAAGAGCAACAAAATGCGTTGCGAGAGCAGCTCATTGAGACACTTTCTGAGGCGGTCACCGATTAAGTAAAGGAACTCGAATAACGTGGGCAAGAGTGATAGCGATCTTGCCCACAAGTTGAGCAATTTAACTAATTATCAGCTATCTAGCACGTACATAGGCTGCTAAAGTAAAACTGGTATCATTTCCGTATATAGAGGTAGCCTATGTTTCCACACCTCACTGGTTTGGGCATTCAAGACCCAAAACAGATTGAACGTTATTCCCTTCGTCAAGAGGCACATAAAGATGTGCTGAAAATCTACTTCCAAAAACAAAAAGGCGAGCTCTTCGCCAAAAGTGTCAAATTTAAATACCCACGCCAAATCAAAAATGTACTTGTAGACAGTGGCAGTCATCAATACAAAGAAGTCACCGAAATCAATCGCAACCTTACTTTAGTTATTGACGAACTGAATAAAATCACTAAACCAACCAAAGTGGCTGAAGTCGACGTCAAAGAGAAAATCTTGTCTGATCTTCGCCATTTAGAAAAAGTCGTATCAAGCAAGATCGCAGAGATCGAAGCGGATCTAGAAAAACTCAAGTAACGATTGAAATACATAAAAATAATAAAGGGGTTGGTAAGTTCACCAACCCCTTTTTCTTTCGTTTTTTAAGAATGAACGAGTCCGTTAGCTCTTTGGACTAACAAGCCCTTCATCCCATTCAAATCGAGCAAATAACTGCTGCCATGTCTCATCGATATTCGCTTTCATCACGATCTCTTCATTGGTAAACGGATGAACAAAACGAAGCTCTGATGCATGCAATAACAAACGGTGAGAATCAAATTCAGTTCGATACAGTTTGTTGTGCTTACCATCACCATGAGAAGTGTCACCCACTATCGGATGACGTAAGTGGGCCATATGACGACGAAGCTGGTGCTTACGTCCCGTTTTGGGTTTCATTTCCACTAGACAATAGCGCGTGGTTGGAAACTTCCCGGTAGAGTACGGCACTTCAACTTTTGCCAGAGGTTTATAAGCTGTGACAGCTTCTTGCGCTTCTTTTTCCTGAGAAGCGAACTTGTCCGCAATTTTATCCAATTCGACTTTAAGCGCATAATCTAAAACGCCCTCTTCCTCAATCCAGCCGCGCACGATGGCATGATAGGTTTTTTCCATTTTATGCTCAGCAAACATCGGCATCACTTGAGATGCGATCTCACTGGAAAGTGCGAACACTAGTACTCCAGACGTTGGTCGATCTAAACGGTGCAGAGGAAAAACGTGCTGGCCAATTTGATCACGCAACGTTTGCATGACGAACTGGGTTTCGTGTTTGTCTAACCAACTACGATGTACCAGCATACCGGCAGGCTTGTTCACCGCTACAAAGTATTCATCTTGAAAAACAATCTCCAATTCTACTGGAGAAACGGCTTGTGATGTTTCTTGTTCTGACATTGAGGTTACTTACATAGTTCGTCGATAGTTCGGATGGTGACCAATAGCTCAGCGTATTGCGGCTCTTGTTTCCACACCTCTGAAAAATAGGGTTCAATTGAAAAACCACGTGGCAAAGGCTGGTTACTTTCAACCAAAACGCGCATTCGGGCAATAAATATCCACTGTAACCATTCATGTGGATGAAGGGTATCTATCGCAAACGGCTCTACACTTTGTAATGCTTGTGGCGATGGCATCGTTTGTTGCCAAAGTTGGTGCTTGTGCAGTTGCCCTTCAAGTTGGTGAAGTAATTCCGCCAATTTTGTGCTTGTAGTCATTAACTTTTACATATCGAACCTTGAATTAGCCGAGAATGATACCATCTCTTGTGAAAAGAACGTTAGGACGTCGTATTTAATGGAAAACATTCAGACCCTCACTCAATTGCTGCACAACAGCAACTGTGATTATCAAATCTTCGACCTTGGTCGTCGCATCAAGGCCATTGAGCCACAAGTCTTTGCCGATGTGGAAAAAGGACAGTGCCCGTACCCTTTCCCGATGCAGCGCAAAGCACATCTGGCCATCGCTTACTGGAATGAGCAAAAGCAACCTTGGATTTGGTTTCTTAAGTTCGAGCTCGATGAACGCGGCCTATTGAAGCAGTCTGATATTGGTAACTTCATAAAATACGTGGTTGAAGCGATGGGGACGCGTCTGAGTGACGATATGTCTGAAGATCAGCAACAAAAGCTGTCCAATAACCCATACACCTTCAAGCCTTCTGAAGACAAAATGGCGGTATTCCATAGCTTAATTCGCTCTAGTTTGGATCTGCCAACCAGCCAGTATTACGAACATACACAGCACTATTTCTCTGGTGGTCTTGGCTGGGAAAACTGGCAAACTGTCGGCCTGCAAGGTATTACCGACATGGCTGCTCGCTTAGGCAAAGAACAAAATGCCGTAGCCCTGCGCAAAGCCATTCACCATCTACCAAACGAGCCTTTGTATGCACTGTTAGGGGCACTAGAACACGTAGACCTTCAAGAGCGTCTTGCAGAGCGTATCGCTGAAAAAGCACACAAAGAAATAGAGAGCAACGAACCCGATCTATTCTTGCTGTCTGCACTCATTCGAGCATTAGCAGGAGCACCTACAAACATAGCTCTTCCTGTATTAAAAGCGATTCTGCAAAGCCCTCGTCTCAGCCACCAAGAAGTACTGATTGGTATTGCAGGACGTACTTGGCATTTGCTAGCCGACGCAGAAATCGCAGAACAATTCTTACTACGTCTTGCTCAAACTGGCAATCAAACCCTTTTTAATCAACTGTTTGCTGATTTAGTTATGCTGCCAGAACTGAGAATGGTATTTCTGCCATTGCTGCATTCCAGTCCATCCGAAGAGTTGACGCGTGCGCTCGTCAATTTACAGCAAGCGACAAAGGGTTAATAAAGGATTAGGGATGATAGGAGATCTACTGGCAATATTAGGACTGTGCTTTTTCTGTTTTCTATTTTGGCAACAGCGCCGTCAATCTGAACTGGCAAAAGCAGCAATAACACGGAAATGTGATCAGTTGGATCTCCAATTGGTGAGCATCGCTTTTGGTGCGCATAAACTAAAAACGCCAGGTGGACTCTGGCGTTGGCATACTGTGTATCAATTTGAGTTTTCATCCCTTGGCGATGACTGCTACCAAGGGGAATTGACTATGGTTGGTTTCAGGCCGCAGAGCTTTCACCTACCGCCTCATCGCTTGTAAAGGTCATTTCAAAGTAAGGACCGTATAAGTCCTTACTTTCGCGGGTGACAACAAAACCAAGTTTTTCCAAAACAGCCAATGAAGCGTGATGGCCACTATTAACATTTGCGGTAACTTTGTGCAGGCCTAACTCTCGACAAGCTTTCGGGAAGAAAGCCTTCAGCGCTTCTGTCGCTAACCCTTTCCCCCAGTAAGCTTTATCAAAGATAAATCCTAGCTCTGGCTCAGAGTCGAGCTGAGAAATAAAGATATGCCCCATATAATCACGGCTGGAACTTTCGAGTACAGCCAGACTATAAATATTTCTATCATCCAGTATTTTTTCAAATAGTTGTTTAGCAGACGCTACAGTATGCGGACCGTTCATTTCGGCGCGGTTTTTTGCGCAGCAGTTAAGCATTACAAACTCGAGTTGTAACGACTCATCGTAGGGTAGAAGAAGCATTCTTCTGGTCACTATGGCCACATCATTTCCTTGATTGCAACAAACCAAAAATACCCGCATATCGCGTATTCTAAAGATACGATTCATCACCTGCGGGGCATAAAACTTTGTAGAAAAGCCAAAAGTAAACCAACTGATTGGAATGGGCACTATTCGATAATTGCTTAATTAACAACATGTTGAATTGCAATTTATTATTATATTGTTCTTATCTTATGATAATAATTTTATTAAAGTCACTAAATGCCATGTAGGAATCGTCTGACAATGTTGTCAGTTCTTAACGACTTCCTTATTTTTGGTTGTATCAGCCATTCGAGCGCAATTAATCGCCTCTTCTCACCAATGACGTCAAACTGACCAAATTTAAAGCATTTACTTTAAACAAGAAAAACCCCGACACAAAAGTATCGGGGTCATGATCTTACTCGCAGCAGTCCGGCTACTAAATAATGCTCCATGCATCATCCATAATAGTGACTGAATCCATCAGTCCTGTCCTTCGTCGCCGTCCTAGCGGTGTCCTTATCAATCCTGATAGCCAACATTCCCCGTTAGCGCACTTCACTTGTTCCTTGAGCGGTGTCCATTGCATCGTCCTGATGCTGTCCTGCCTCAATCCTATGAGGGGTCCATTGTCTATCCTTAGTCATCAACATCCTATTGATGATTGTGTCCGTACAATGTCCAGTGCTCCGTGCTTGTTCACTCATCCCAAGTGACCAAAACGTCTTCCTGACGACAACCAATCCGTGTTGCTTTCCTGTTCCGTGTCTGCATCCTGCTGACAAGGTTTAATTTACTCTTTTCTTTTGCAATCACAATCATGCCCACTAACATTTTTTCAGAACTCAATTGTTAAATAAAAGTTAAAATCAAATATATCAATGCATTACAACAAGGTCTTTCTGTTTATCTGCTAAAGAAATCGTTTTCTCTCACACCGCTTGTAAGAGATCTCTCACAAGATGCGATCCAAATTGCCATTCGCTAAATGTAGCCGCTCGACGTATGATGATAACAATATCGTTGTTAAGGATTGAAAATGTTAACCCAAGACGTCACTAAAGAACTGGAAACGGTAATGGAACAGCTCCAACAAGAGGGCAAAGAACCGAGTGTGGCTCTAGTTAAAGCACGCATGAAAACGCCAGTCCCTATGCCTGCACTCATCACTGCGCTTAAGAGCTGGAAGAGCGCTAATCGTGTTCCAAAAATTGAAATCGCCGCACAAAAAACATCGGAAGAAGAACGTCTGACTACGCTTGAAAATACAATCGCACAATTGACGGCACGTATTGAAGCGCTAGAAAACAAACTAGGCGAGAAAAAATCATGAAGCTTTGGGTAGACGCAGATGCTTGCCCAAAGGTCATTCGAGAGACCATTGTTCGCGCAGCAGAACGCACTGGTGTTGAATGCACTTTTGTCGCTAACCACATTGTTCCGGTTCCGAAAAGAGCAAATATTCATTCGCTTCAAGTACCGGCAGGCTTTGATATTGCCGACAACGAAATTGTGAGACGAGTGGAAGCCAATGATTTGGTGATCACCTCCGATATCCCACTCGCCGATGAAGTGATAACCAAGGGCGCACTGGCATTGAGTTCTCGTGGAGAGCTTTACACCAAAGACACCATTAAAGCACGCCTCAACATTCGTGATTTTATGGACACCATGCGTTCTAGTGGTATCCAAACCGGTGGTCCCGCTTCACTGTCACAAACTGAACGCCGAGAATTTGCCAATCACTTAGATAGAATTCTCGCCAAGCGTTAACCAAACGTCCAAAACGAAGAAAGCCTGCGAAGTTCGCAGGCTTTTTTTGGAGCTGTGTGAGGTGCTTTTTATTACGGCGTGTAGTAAGTTGCCGCGCCTGGACCTACTGGTAGACCAAATACGAATACCCATAGGTAGAACAGCACACTCCAACCTACGATAAAGCAGATTGAGTAAGGTAGCATGGTCGCGATTAACGTACCGATACCTAGATTCTTCATGTAGCGAGTTGCAACCGCTAGAATCAAACCAAAGTAACTCATCATTGGTGTGATGATGTTGGTTGTCGAGTCACCGATACGGTAAGCAGCCTGAATAGTTTCAGGTGCGTAACCCACTAGCATAAGCATTGGTACGAAGATTGGCGCTGTTACAGCCCACTGTGCCGATGCAGAACCGATCATCAGGTTGATGAAGCCACACATTAGAATGAATGCGAAGAACAACATTGGACCAGTCAGACCGATGCTTTGCAGGAAGTCTGCACCCGCAACTGCGAATACCTGACCAAAGTTCGTCCATTTAAAGAAAGCAACAAACTGCGCTGCAAAGAATACCAGTACGATGTACATGCCCATAGAAGACATAGATTTAGACATCGCATCGATAACATCGCGGTCAGTTTTCATCGTGCCTACAACTTTACCGTATACAAAGCCAGGGATAGCAAAGAATACAAAGATGAAAGCAACGATACTTTTCAGGAATGGTGAACCAGCAATAGTACCTGCGTCAGAGCGTAGAACGCCGTCTTCTGGAACGATTGTCCAAGCCAATAGTGCTGATACTGCCAGAATTGCAATACCTGCCAGTTTCAGACCTTTCTTTTCTAGGTCTGTCAGGCCACCCATTTTGTCTTTAGACAGATCTTCTGAGGCTTCTTCTTCGTTGTATTTGCCAAGTTTTGGCTCAACGATTTTCTCAGTAACAAATGCACCCATGCCTGCAATAAAGAAAGTAGAGACAAACATGAAGTACCAGTTTACTTCTGGGCCTACTGTGTAGTTTGGATCGATCATTTGAGCTGCAGTTTCAGTGATACCTGAAAGCAGTGGATCGACCGTACCGATAAGTAGGTTTGCAGAGTAACCACCGGATACACCAGCAAATGCAGCAGCAAGACCAGCAAGAGGATGACGACCTAATGAGTGGAAAAGCATTGCAGCCAGTGGAATCAGTACCACGTAGCCAAGCTCTGATGCTGTGTTAGAAATGATACCAGCAAAAACGACCGTTACTGTAACCATGCGCTGAGAAGCGCCCATTACAAGACCACGCATCGCTGCTGAAAGTAGGCCTGAGTATTCTGCAATTGCAACGCCAAGCATTGCTACAAGTACTGTACCTAACGGTGCGAAACCAACAAAGTTTTTCACTAGGTTAGTAACGATAAGTTGTAGACCATCAGCGTTAAGTAAGCTGACAACGTGAATCATACCGTCTGCGGAACGACCACTTGCACCCTCTGGACGAGGGTCCATAACTGAAACTTCGAAGTAACCAGCTATGCCCGACATCACCAAAATGGCTAAACAGAAAATGGCAAATAGTGTAATCGGGTGGGGTAAAAGGTTCCCCAAATATTCGACAGTATCCAAAAAGCGCGTAAACAGCGGCTTTTTAGGCGTGTTTTGTTTAATTGAAGCAGATGAACTCATCTGTTCCCTCCTTGTTTTTATTCCTATGCAAATGTGACAAAGTTGTCAAAAAGCGAGCGAAGGGTACTTGAGTAAAGAGTCAATTCAAAGTCAAAAACGTTACAAAGTGTAACTAATAGACAAACATTTGACCACTTAATATTAAAAATGCAGATATTTCATCCATATAAAACAGATAACTCAACACTATCAATTAAACAAAACCATAATCAACCGAGATAATATATTGCTACTTCTGTACGGCCTTGAATCTAGGGTTCGTTTTACAAATAACGTACAGACGCCCTCTTCGTTTCACTATTTGGCAATCTGGATGACGGCTTTTCGCACTCTTTAATGATTTAACCACTTTCATGTTTTTCTCCTTATTCTTTAGTAAATTGCCCAAAACGACGATTGAAGTTAGCAATACGTCCTTCAGCCTGAACCACACGCTGTTTGCCCGTGTAATACGGATGAGATGCTGACGACACATCCAAAGTCATGTACGGGTACGTTTTACCGTCTTCCCATTCGATGGTTCGGTCAGTTTTAAGGGTTGAACCAACAACAAAATATTTATCTACGCTGGTGTCGTGGAATACCACTGGGCGATATTCAGGGTGGATACCTGGTTTCATCGTGTTTTCCTTTTGAGATTTAATGTTATGTTATAACATTTTAATTAATAACTATTCTCAAAAAGAAATGCAAGAGAAATTTGTGGTACTTTCTGCATTAATAGTTTTTGCGTGAAGATACTTAAAGATGTCCACTATGTATTCCATTGAGCCAATCGGCATCATTGAAACTCCATATAAAGAAAAATTCGCGGTTCCTCGCCAGCCACGTTTGGTTCCCGCCGCAAAAGCAAGAGTAAAACTATTAGGCGACGCAAATAGCCCAGAAGCGGTCAGAGGATTGGAGCAGTTTTCTCATGTGTGGTTGCTGTTTCTCTTCGATCAAAATTTAGAGGCAGGCTGGAAACCGACAGTCAGACCACCACGTCTAGGCGGCAACGAAAGAGTGGGCGTGTTTGCTTCTCGATCGACTTTTCGACCAAATGGCATCGGTATGTCAGCCGTGGAAGTAAAAGGCGTGATCAAGCAAGGTGACCAAATCTACCTGGAGCTAGGCAGTGTTGATTTAGTTGATGGCACACCGATTATCGACATTAAGCCCTATATCCCCTACTCGGATTCAATTCCAGATGCGCAAGGTGGTTATGCGGGAGAAGAACCAGAAAAATTGCCTGTTACTTTTTCTTCGCAAGCTCTCTCATCACAAGCGTTAGCAATGGTGAAAAAGCAATCCAATAGCGATAATGTACTGTCAGTGATCGAACAAGTCTTAGCGCAGGATCCTCGTCCGGCGTACAAGAAAAACAAGCCAGACAGCAAAGAATATGCGGTAAATTTGTTCGATTTAAACGTCAAGTTTACGGTTAAGGACAACTTAATAACGGTTACCGCGATCGAAAGCTTTTGACAAAGCCAATTGGCTGATATTATAGGGGGCTAACAAATTTCCCATTGTGGGACTTCCATACTCTCGTCAGCACTGACATGAGTAATTAACTTAAATAAACGGATAAATTTAATGCGTACCAGTAATTATCTTCTTTCTACTCTGAAGGAGACTCCAAACGACGCAGAAGTAGTGAGCCACCAGCTCATGCTACGTGCAGGTATGATCCGTAAGCTGGCTTCAGGTCTATACACCTGGCTACCTACTGGTCTACGTGTAATGCGTAAAGTCGAAAACATCGTTCGTCAAGAAATCGACAATGCAGGTGCAATCGAAACTTTGATGCCCGTTGTTCAGCCGTTTGAACTTTGGGAAGAGACAGGCCGCAGCGAGAAAATGGGTCCTGAACTGCTTCGCTTTACTGACCGCCATGAACGTCCGTTTGTTCTTAGCCCGACCGCTGAAGAAGTGATCACCAGCTTGGTACGTAACGAAGTAAGCTCATACAAGCAGCTTCCTTTGAACCTGTACCAAATCCAGACTAAATTCCGTGATGAACGACGCCCACGCTTTGGCGTAATGCGTTCTCGTGAATTCTCTATGATGGATGCCTACAGCTTCGACATCGACAAAGAAGGTCTGCAAAAGTCATACGACGCAATGCACGATGCTTACTGTAAAGCCTTTGACCGTATGGGTCTGGATTACCGTCCTGTACTTGCAGATAGCGGTGCAATTGGTGGTAGCGGCTCTCAAGAGTTCCACGTACTGGCTGAAAGTGGTGAAGACCTTATCGCCTTCTCTACTGAGTCAGACTACGCAGCGAACCTTGAAAAAGCAGAAGCTTTGGCACCTGCGGACTCAGCGCCAGCGCCAACTCAAGAAATGACACTGGTAGACACACCAGATGCGAAAACCATCGCACAGCTGGTAGAACAACACGGTCTTGCGATCGAAAAAACCATCAAGACACTATTCGTTAAAGCGTCTGATGAAGTTGATGCACCGATCATTGCCCTACTCGTACGTGGTGACCACGAACTTAACGAGGTAAAAGCAGAAAACCTTCCACAAGTTGCTGCTCCATTAGAAATGGCAACAGAAGAAGAGATTCGTGCTCTTGTTGGCGCAGGTCCAGGTTCACTTGGTCCGGTTGGCCTTAAACTGCCATTCATCGTTGATCGCAGCGTAGCGGTAATGAGTGACTTCGCTGGCGGTGCTAACATCGACGATAAACACTACTTCGGTATTAACTGGGGTCGTGACGTTGAGCTTGGCCAAGTTGAAGATCTACGTAACGTGGTTGAAGGTGACCCAAGCCCATGTGGTAAAGGTACTCTACAGCTTAAACGTGGTATCGAAGTTGGCCACATCTTCCAGCTAGGCAAGAACTACTCTGAGAAGATGAACTGTGGCGTGCTTGGTCCAGACGGTAAAAACGTTATTCTGGAGATGGGCTGTTACGGCATTGGTGTTACTCGCGTAGTTGCTGCTGCTATTGAACAGAACCACGATAAGTACGGTATCATCTGGCCAGACGCGCTTGCGCCGTTCCAGGTAGCAATCGTACCAATGAACATGCACAAGTCAGAAGAAGTGAAAGAAGCGGCTGAGAAGCTGTACGCAGAACTGACCGCTATGGGTGTTGAAGTACTGTTTGATGACCGTAAAGAGCGTCCGGGCGTAATGTTCTCTGATATGGAGCTACTAGGCGTACCGCACACGATCATCATTGGCGATCGTTCAATGAAAGAAGGCAACTTCGAGTACAAGAATCGTCGTAGTGGTGAGAAAATAGCCGTAGCAATGGCTGATATTGTTGAGCACATTAAAGCTCAACTACAATAAGTTCTAAACAAATCTTGTTGTTAGAAAGGGTTGGCTTCGGTCTGCCCTTTTTTATACCTATAGCCCCCCATGAACCACCTTTGATTAATCCATGCTCAATGCGAACAACTAATTGAGGCAAGACAAGTCTCTGCTTTGAGTTTCAAATCGGCTATGTGTATATTTGAGAGCAGTTATCACTTTTAAGGATTATGTAATGCAAGTATACGGCTGTTGTGAACTAGTTCGTGAGCTTTACGCTCAAATCGGCAGTGGCGATCAAGCTTATGTGCCACAAGCAATTTCTTGTGCAGTAAAAGCGTTGAATGACGTTGCTGCAAACGAGTCATTACCGCAAGAAACTCGTGAAGCTGCAGCATTTGCCGCGGCAAACTTACTGATTTCTGATTTTGAGGATAAGTAATGAATCTAGCGAATTTTGAGTCTATGGATCCTGTGATGCTGATGAGCATCGTCAACATGAAGCTACGTGATGACTTTGGCGGCGATTTGGATAAGCTAGTGGCTTTCTTTGATATAGACCGTACAGCGCTGGAAGCAAAGCTGGCAACTGCAGGTTTTGATTTCCTTCCGGAAGCTGGTCAGTTCCGTTAATACGTTAGCTAACCGAAAGAATACAAAAAGGGCTTGATGAACAATCATCAAGCCCTTTTCTTTTATCTCTGAATCAGTCGATTATCCGAATGAAGCCCAGATAACGGTAGCCACAAGCACTGGACAAACAAACTTCACGTAAGCTGGCCATACTTTACCAAACCAGCCTATAGTAAACTCTGGGAAGCCTTGTTCAAGCTCTTTAATCTTCGAGTTACGGCTCCATACCCAGCCACCAAACAGACAGAACAGTAACGCCGCCGTTGGTTGTAAGTACTGAGTCGCCACGGTTGCTACCAAGCCAAACATAGCGCCGAAGTTATAAACAATCACGACACTGAAAAGAGCAATCAAGCCGCCAAGAACCCAGCTGGTTCCGCTGCGTTTGGTATTAAAGCGTTCACTGACCAGCGCTACCGGACACTCAAGCATAGAAATAGATGATGTCAGCGCAGCAATTGTCAGCAATAAGAAGAACACGATTGAGAACAACTGGCCAAGGAGGCCCAAGCTATCAAACATCAATGGTAATACCGTAAATACCAAGGTATCCGAGCTAAGCAACGAGCCATCATCCGCGTAAATCTGAACACCTTTCTGCATCGCTACGAACATCGCAGGCATAACGACCAGACCAGCGATAAATGCTACGGCGGTATCTACTAGAGTCACGTTCATCGCCATTTTAGGCAGGTTCTCTTTTTTGCTTAAGTAAGAACCGTAAATCAGCATCGAACAGCCACCAATGGTCAGTGAGAAGAAACCCTGCCCCATTGCAGCCAAGATAAGCTTTCTGTCCCAAACTTTTTCAAAGTCCGGTACCAGGTAATGCTTAAGGCCTTCCATTGCACCGTTTTGTGTCATGATGTACACAAACAGCAAGCCAAACAGCACAAACAGTGCAGGCATCAAACGCGTTGACCATTTTTCGATACCTTCTTTAACGCCACCCTGTACGATCAAAACGGTGAGAACATAAAAAGTAATCGTACCGAACAGGTTGCGCTCTACACTGAATCCTTTGAACCAAGCAGTCACTTCTACCAAGCCCATGATGTCAGTGATCGCACCAAGTAAAAAGCAGATCAACCAACCGCCAACAATGGAGTAAAACGCTAATACCGCGCTTGGTACACTCAGACCGATCCAACCAACCAGACCACCAAATTTCTTAGCGACAGGGTTATGAGTCAACGCACGCATGCTATCGACTGGGTTTGCCTGACCATGACGACCAATCGCCATTTCAACCACAAGCATCGGGAAAGCGACGATTAGAATCATCACCAAGTAAACTAACAAGAATGCACCACCACCATTGCTGGCAGCCTGCGTTGGAAAGCCCCAAATATTGCCCAGACCCACGGCCGCACCTGCTGCAGCTAAAATGAATCCGAGACGAGAGCCAAAATGCTCACGAGGCTGAGAAGAATTTTGTTGTGTCATACCACTCACACAATACATCAATGAACTAGTTGGCTAGTACATTATAGAAATATCAACTAATCAGCAAGAGCAAGTAGGTTAAATACTCGACAACAAGAACGATCAGAAGAAATTCAGTTTGTAAAATATTACGTACATCCCAAAGTTTGTCGTAGTGAGGCATTTGATGCTCAGAGATCACCTAGCAGAACGTTCAATAAAACGTCAGCTATGTGATGGTTTAAATGCCCATATAGCAAAAGAGCGCACAATGTCGCTCTCTTTGGTTATGTTCAGAGGCTAAATCGTAAAGACTCGGTAATCTTTCAGCTCTGGGATTTTCTTCAGGACGTTATCCTCCTGAGCGGCCATATCATCGAGTGAGTCACACAACTCTTCCGCTTTCTGCTCTATACCTTGCGAGTGCTCATTGATACGTTGTTCAACTTTTGCACTTAACTCCGTCATACTTTCTGACAGCGCCGTCAGATTAAGCCCGTCTTCTTCTTGCATCTTTTTCGACAACGCTTCAAACGCACTTCCCAAAAACTCTTTGTTGAAGATTTCCTGAGCTTTAGCAAAATCGTCCGTCCAGCTTTGAGTCATCGATTCAAAACTTTCAGCAGGCAAAATAAAGTCACCGTCTTTGTAGTAGCGCGATTCTACGTCTTCAAAAAATGTTTTGACCGATGCTTTTACGTTGTCAAAAGCGTCAGGTGCATCCAGACTCGCCGCGACATCATCGATGATGGCATTCGCCAGCTCTAAACCATCACTCGCCAATTGTTTAGCCTGAGGGATGTAAGCGTTCATTTTCTCTCGATAACCTTCAAGCGCGGCTTTCTGGTCAGAATCAAGTTCGACTTGCTCCCCTTTAATAAACAGGTTGTTATCTTCATCGACAACTGCACTATCACCAGTAGTCTGATGAATTTCCAAACTCTGTCCATCCAGGCGAACTTCATTATTGATGTCCACACGACACTGCGCTGAGTAGCCAGAAGCACTCACTACCAGCAATGAAAGTGTAAGCAGTTTCTTCATGTCTTTCTCTTTTATCCAACTTTACTACTGTTAAACATAACACTGGGTTATAGATTTGATGTCAGAAAACCGTCACCACAGCATAACTAATTGTTTTGTCGGCAATTTTAATATTGACATCATCGCCCTCTTCTTTCCCCATGAGTGCTCGACCTAGCGGGGACTTCGCCGTTAAGACAAAAACTTGTTTACCTTGCCACTCAACGGTTAACCCACCTGAGCAAGGGCCGATGAAAAAGCACTTTTCAGTCAAGTCATCGTCTTCCAGTAAGACGACAGCTCCGACGCCAATCGGTGCGTCTGTAAAGTCTTTAACCACTAGCGAACGGTACTGGCGCAATTCTTCTTCACTCTCCTGAACTCGCATTGCCTGACCATGAGCAAGATAGGAAGCCTCCAACGCCAAAGTGTCGTACTTGTGTTCTGGTACCGTTTCTTCATCCGTCGCGGCATCAATAGCTCTCTGAGTAGAAGCGTGTGCAACCTGAAGTTTTTCTTCCAGCTTTTGAATGATTATTTGGACTAACTCTGCTTTGTTCATACTTTTAAGACGCACTTTTAGCACAAAGATTATGGTATTGTGCCCTAGTTTATCATCAAAGGAAGGTTTACCTATTATGCAAAGTATTCCGTTGCAGCAAACACTTCAATCTGTGTTTGGTTTTGACTCATTACGCTCAGGCCAACAACCTGTCATTGAAGCCGTGATGAATGGTAACTCAGCAGCGGCAATCTTTCCGACAGGTTCCGGTAAATCACTTTGTTATCAGCTACCCGCAACTCAGCTGCCAAACCTTACTTTGGTGATCTCTCCCCTACTTGCCCTAATGAAAGACCAACTTAGCTTTTTACAAAGTAGAGGCATTTCGGCAGCATCCATTGATAGTAGCCAAAGTCGGGAAGAGTCTCAGCAAGTCATGGCCGGCGTGAAAAACGGCCAGATAAAAATTCTGATGATTTCAGTGGAGCGACTCAAGAATGAACGCTTCCGTGAGTTTATCCGTCAGATCCCAATATCATTAATGGTGGTAGACGAAGCACACTGTATTTCCGAATGGGGGCATAACTTTCGCCCTGATTACCTGAAATTGCCGCAATATCAGCGAGAACTGAACATTTCCCAATCCTTGCTGCTTACCGCTACAGCAACACCCGCCGTTATTGACGATATGCAGCAGAAATTCAATATCGCCAGTGAACATATTACCGTTACGGGCTTCTATCGTCCCAACTTAGATATTTCAGTGGTGCCATGCCATGAATCAGAAAAACAGACTCAGCTAAATACTATCGTGGCCACCCAGCCTACCTTGCCAACCATTGTCTATGTGACTCAACAACAAACAGCTGAGCAGGTGGCAAAATCGCTAATTCACATAGGCATTAACGCCCATGCTTATCATGCTGGAATGAAGAGTGACGTCCGGGAAAAAATTCAGCAGCAGTTTATGGATAGCCAAATCGACTGTATTGTCGCAACGATTGCCTTTGGTATGGGCGTGGACAAATCGGATATCCGCCGTGTGATTCACTTCGACCTGCCGAAATCAATCGAGAACTACGCACAGGAAATTGGTCGAGCCGGACGTGATGGTCAACGCTCTGAATGTATTTTACTTGGTAATACATCTGGTCTGACGGTACTGGAGAACTTTGTCTATGGTGACACCCCTGAACGTACCTCCATCAGCTATGTATTAGAGCAAGCGCGTGAACACACTCCTCAGTGGGAAGTCGTGCCACTGCGCCTGTCTCGCGACAGCAATATACGCCAGTTACCGCTAAAAACACTCTTGGTGTATCTGGAATTAGAAAAAGTTATCGAGGCCAAATACAGCTACTTTGCTGAATATCGCTTCAAGTTTCTCCAAAATCAGCAATTTATTCTTAATCAGTTTCAAGGGGAACGACGCCAGTTTGTAGAAGCCATTTTCACTTGCTCAACAAAAGCCAAAGTATGGTGTCAGGTAGATTTAGACGCACTCTGGATGCACTATCAATCAGAACGAAGCCGTGTGGTCGCGGCACTGGATTATTTCCATCAAAACGGATGGATTGAACTGGAGAGCAAACAGTTAACCGATGTGTACGCGGTTCTTCCGACTCAACAAAGCTCAGAGACGCTGGAACAACATCTTTACGAGCTGTTTCAATCTAAAGAGCGCAAAGATATCGAGCGTATTCATACGATGTTGGGCTTATTTCAATCATCAGAGTGCTTAAGCTATCAGTTGGCACACTATTTTGCTGATCACAACGCGCCTACAGAGTGCGGTCATTGCTCTGTTTGCCGTGGTCAAGTCGCGGTGTTTCCGGCTCAGTCAAATGAACCACCAGAACATGAACAGGTCGTATCCTGGGTGAAGGAGTTTGTACAATTGTCTCCGACCACCATCAGCAATGAGGCAGTTGCCCGGTTCCTATGTGGGATTAGCACACCGCTTATCAGCCAACTTAAAGCGACAAAAAAATCCGGATATGGCGCGATGGCCAATGTATCCTTCGATAAAGTCATCGAGCTCGTGAATGACGCCCGCGCTTAAAGGAAACAGTTAGTTAATAAAAGCCGCGCTTAGAAGAAGCTGAGCTGGCGAGCTTGCGTTTCCGGCTTGAGCATCACACTCAGGCCTAAAAGGCGGATTTCTCGTCCCTGCTGACGCTTGAGAATATCTTTAAGCAGAGTTTTGAAGTCATTTAACTCAAGCTGTGGATGGATGTGCTCAATCGTCGTGAGCTGAAAATCGGCGAACTTCACTTTTATGCCTTGCTTGATGATCGACTTATCAGGGCTAGCGCGCTCTAATCGTTTCTCAAGCTCAGGATAAAGCTTGCTTTCTATTACCTGCCAACATTCGTCGTAAGTGGAGATATTCTGGCTAAACGTGCGCTCCACACCGACAGACTTTCTCTCTCGTTCAACGACCACTTCTCTGTCATCAATTCCCTGACTCCGTTTCCATAACGACGCACCTTGGCGGCCAAACTGACGCAGCAACTCTCGGTAATCACTGTTTTTAATGTCTTCACAAAGGTAGAAACCCGCTTGATGCAGTTTTTCCAAACTGACTTTGCCCACACCCGGAATTTTCTCCAATGGTAATTTGTCCACGACTTGCTGAACTTTGTCTGGAGTAATCACAAACTGACCGTTGGGCTTGTTCATATCTGACGCGACTTTGGCGAGAAACTTGATTGGTGCGACCCCTGCAGAAGCCGTCAAACTAAGCTCATTCCAGATATCTTTTCGAATGGCTTCAGCGATAAGTGTCGCGGAACCGTGGCATGCTGTGGCATCAGTCACGTCCAAATAGGCTTCATCTAAAGATAGGGGTTCAATAATGGGGGTATAACGTTCAAAAATCGCTCTAATCTGCTGAGAAACCTGTTTGTAAATATGCATACGGCCCGGTACAACCACAAGGTTAGGGCACAGCTGTAACGCCCTTGCAGTCGGCATCGCACTGCGCACGCCATACTTGCGGGCTTCATAATTACAGGTACTAATCACCCCACGCTGTTTCTCATGTCCGCCCACAGCAAGTGCAATGTTTCGGTAGTTTGGGTTATCTCTCATCTCTACGGCAGCGACGGTTAACTCGTAGGTGAAAAATGTAAGTTTGACTGAGTGAGTGAGTGAGTGAGTGAGTGAGTGAGTGAGAACGCTTTTATAACTTAGGTTTAGATACAAGTTTTAACTTACAAAAACCCCTTACAAAAAAATCCGAGAAATTTATGTAAAAAATGGGCATTTCGTTAAAAATTCACTTACAAAAATCACAAAGGGAGGTTTAACTGGTCTGTAGATACTTTGGGCTCAACACCAACATTTAAACCAATCAAACGAACCCTTCT
Organism: Allocatenococcus thiocycli; assembly: GCF_921292965.1. Lineage (NCBI taxonomy): Bacteria > Pseudomonadati > Pseudomonadota > Gammaproteobacteria > Vibrionales > Vibrionaceae > Allocatenococcus > Allocatenococcus thiocycli. The sequence continues at coordinate 157,682 of NZ_CAKLCK010000045.1, read as the reverse complement.
CCCCTGTCTTCTGTTAAATGCTTCTTCACATAACCTAATAAAAAACTGCTTATCAAAAGCATCATGCCTATGTTCAACTGTTGTTTGCTGAAAGTCATTAAACTTAATCTTCACGCCAAGCTTTGAAATAAACTTTCCTTCAAGCGCTTTCTCCAATCTTTTTTCCAATTCTAAAAACAAGGGATCAATTGCTAAAAGGCATTGCTCTAAGTTATCAATATCACTGAAGTAAGTTCTTTCGACCCCTACTGATTTTCTTACCCTCTCAACAACAACAGGTCTATCATCTATTCCGTGACACCTATCCCAGAGAGTGTTACCGAATTTACCAAATTGACTAATCAGAATATTCCTATCGGCCTCTTTGACATCTTTACCTTTAAACAAACCAAGCTTATTAAGTTTTTCTAAAGTAACCCTGCCCACACCATTGATCTGACCTAAGTCCAAATTATCAATAAATGATTGAATTTCATCAGGCGTAACAACGCAAATACCATTTGGTTTATTCACATCTGAAGCGACTTTAGAAACAAACTTTAATGGGGAAACTCCTGCCGAAGCCGTTAAATTCAATTCAGTTTGAATAGATTTACGTATGTCTTCTGCAATTAAAGTTGCTGAACCTTGAAACAGCTTAGAACCTGTAACATCTAAATACGCCTCGTCTAACGATAGTGGCTCTATTACATCCGTATACCGTCTAAATATTTCATGGATTTGCCTAGATACCGCCTTATACTTTTCCATATTTCCAGACACTACCGTTAAGCTTGGGCAAAGTTGTAACGCTTTTGCTGTAGACATAGCCGAACGCACACCAAAAGCTCTCGCCTCATAGCTACAAGTTGCAATAACGCCGCGACCATCTTTCCCTCCAACAGCTAGAGGGATTCCACGTAAAGAGGGGTTGTCCCTTGCTTCTACAGAGACATAGTAACTGTCGAGATCTATATGGATTATCTTTTTCATTAGTGAAAGTTCACTATACCCCTGAAATGTTTAGTAAGGCGATGCCATCACTGACAGATTTAATTGCTCAAAAAACCACCGTCGAACATGTGTATTTATACAGTATACTATCATAGCGTACCCATCACAAAGGAGGATTTGTATGCAAGAAGAATTGCTCTATTTTATCAATGCGAAAGCGAAGATTTTGGGCGTGTCGCCAAGTGCGATAAAGGTGGCTTTAGCCATGAAGTGCTTACTGGATGAAGAAGCTGCCGATGACCCAATTTCATTGATCAGAGACATCGGCATAAACGATATACATTAATGCATAACGTTGGTAGCAGCGTATCTTTGGTCGGAGAGCTGACACCAATCTTATTCTAACAAAAATCAGCTTCATCAAAACTAGTATCGGAAGACAATAAAGTTTGATCGGAAAAGTGCCTTTCAAACACCTCTTAGGCGATTAAAAGGTAAAGTTTGAGCATTTTTGGGGCGCATTGCTAACCGAAACACTGTAGAAGTGCCAATAAAGCTTGATCACAAAGCTTGATCAATCTCTCTAGGAAGCTTTTGGACAATTCTGAGTCAGCGAGATTTCTAATTTAGCTATCCCTGAATAACTTTTCGTATCCCAAATTGAAGAACAGCGCCTCAGTTTGATAGACCTAATCGGAAAGACGTTGGATAGAAGCAACCATCGCCTTTATTAATTAAGGGCTATTTAGGCTTATTAAGGTGTGTGTTGTCCTTTGCCTTTATATATTCTAACTGCCGCTTGAACGCTGAGGCTCGTTTATCAATAAACTGCCGTAGTCGTAATCTAGATATTCCGTAAGCGGGTTTGGTTTCAAGTTATGGTGCAAGTCCAATTTCATTGATTTTAGTTCGACAAACTCTTTGACTTTACCTATGCAAAAGGAATCATTGCTAAAATCCCCAAAAATATAAGTAAATACGTTAAACGTAATACAGTTTTAACTTTTCTATATAGATAAATTGACTTATCCGTTTTGAACTCAATCACCGAATTACCTGATAAAATTTCATTTTGCACTATATATACAATCTGCAACGTTGTAATTTTAAGACCCAGTTCGCCTCTCAGTTTAGAAGATATGAAGTAGGCGTATGTTGACATTGAAAAAACCAAAACAAATAGAATAAAAAAAGCCACCTCTACCACTTTTTCAACTCTCCTTTCATTGATGTAGCCAGAGTCGGTAAAAGCCCATATGAAGCACTAGAGCCAATCAATAGGATGACATTGTTCTGCCAAATATCATTAATGTTAATTTCTTCTATAGATTCCATGCTTTGTATTTAATGAATTATGATTTCAGCTATTGTACAGATTAAGTAGTAAACGGTCAGTGATTGAAGCTACAAATCAATATGTTAAGTGCATGAACGCTAAGAGTACGTTGTGAAATTAGAGATACTTACCTCCTATTGCTTAGAAAAAGTAAGCCAAATTATCCAGCTTGATGAGTTACTAAAAATATTCTAACTCGTCTTGGGGCAATACTGAGTTACAGTCCATAAAGCACCCAATCTCTTCAGATCAAAGAGTTATTGCTATTATCATATACTAAAAACAACGCCAACAAGCCCTATCCATATGTTATTTAAGGAAAATAATGAGTTCAAAAATAACCATGAGAACTTATAACAAGTACTCGAAAGGACATTCTCACAAATATCATCAAATCGTGCTCCCTACCAAAGGGTACATTGATTTAATCTTAGATGGAGAAGTTTGCACTATCGCTTATGGTGACTGCATAATCATTAGATCCGGTTGCTACCATGAATTTAAAGCACGAGAAGATTTCCGATTTCTAGTCATCGATATTTATGAACTTCCCGACTTTCTAAGTCACATTCAAAGTACCGTTATCCGGCTTGATGAGTCAGCCAATACGTTTGTTCGATATGTTGAAAAGCAACTTGAGGTGGATTCTATCGAAGAATTAGAAGAATCTATTTTGTCACTACTATTCGCGATCCTCGCTAAACAAGATCTCGGGAATAAAATCGATTATCGGATCAAAAAAGTCATCCAGTATATCAATCAAGATTTATCCAAGAACTACTCTATTGAAGACTTGTCGGCAGTAGCATGCTTAAGCCACACACAATTCAAAGTGGTTTTTCGAAAAAATATGGGGCAGACGCCTTTCAAGTATCTTACGAAATTACGCATGGAGAATGCTAGAGTATTGCTCAACAATACTGACCTGCCAATATCAATAATTTCAGAGAAAGTGGGCTTCACTTGTCAGTCTTCATTCACCCGTTGCTTCAGTAATCATTTTTCTCAATCACCGAAACATTATCGTGCCAAGCGTTGAACTTTTTCAGCAGGAAAACGACGATAGAAGACAATGGCCAACGCAACAACAAACATCCCGACTATAGTGAGCAGACTGATTTGAGTGCCAAATAGCGCATAATCAAAAAAATATGCCAATAACGGTATCGCATAAAATAACACGCTAACTGATGATGCCCCATCTTGCTTGGTCATGTGCATCAGCAACAACAATGCCCCTACTGAAACCCCCACAGACATCCAAACAAGTGATATCAAAAATTCTGGCGTCCAAATAATACTCCCCCCAACCAGAACGTTGATCCCCATAAGAATGGGGGTAGCTAGTACACTCTGGCACATTGCACTCAATAACACATGACTGACAATACTCGCTTGCAACACCGTACCAAACGTTATAGAAAAAAGAGCAGCAATGCCAAATACCACTCCATATGCCGCTAATTGCGTGAGGTCTTTCGCGCCATAAATCGAAATCACTAACCCGAGAAAACCCAACAGCAAAAGTGCCAACTGACGACGACTGACTTGTTGCTTACATAAAAATGGGGTTAGCAGCGGTTGTAAGCCCAGAATTAGTGTCACCAACCCCGGAGAAATTCCGGTATCAATCGCCAAAAAATAAAATGACAGATAACAAACTTGAAGAAGTGCCCCTACCACCAAAATTCTTCGTAGCTCAGTTTTTGAAGGGCTACGAATCAATGATGGTTTACGGTAAGAGTAAAACCAAAACAACATTATTAAGCAACACATGGAAACCAAAGATCGGGCTGCTAGGAAGCTCCAAACTGATGCGTATTGAAGCCCGAACTTAACCACCACCGCACCACTACTCCAGATAAAAAGAAATAGGAAAGGAGCTAACTTATTCATAATCAAACTCATCAGCTTAAACGTTAAGATTAAAGCTTATCGGGTAGTCTGGATGCGCTTTTAAAGAATCATAAGGAAATGAGACGTGCCCCTCCAATGCTGGTTTCCGAGTGAAAAAAATCAACATATCTCTTGTTGCATCTTTAGCAGGATTGGATGCTTCTACTGCCGTCAAGCTATGTTTTCTCTCATTATCGCAAATCAACAAAGTATCAAGGAAGTTCAAATGTTGTTTCTCATCCAATATAAATGTCGGATCAGCTTCGTGCCATTTTAATGCGTTTTTTTCTTTCATATGATGAATAAAGGTTTTGGCGCTATGGTCTGTCATATTTTTGTGCCCCAATAATGTTGTCATTGTGTGGTCAACACCATCAGTATGTACTCCCTCTAGAGCAGGCTCACCGACCAAGCTTGGAGAAGTAACTGTACGCAGATGGAAAACTGTCGACACCCAATTTGGAGAATCGTAGTTCAAATACTTTCGTGGAGCCGTTGCGACATCATGGCAAACAAGGTGCTTAAATAAGAGTAAAGATTGGAAGATAGAATTATGTTGTAGTCGGTCATTTAAGCCTCGAAAATGTCTAATATCCCCCGAATCATGGCGAACAAAGTCCTCATCAAAAGATAGAACAAATGGTTGAAACTCTGTTCGATAACAACATTGCTTTTCCAAGTTATAGCAAAACCTTCCATTTCTTGAACGTCTAAATGCCAACGTTGGATCATTAAATAGCTGCTCACTAATTACTTTCATTTCCTCCACATGAGCTGGATTTGCCCCAAGCTCTACCAAAATATTTAATAATTGTGTTCCTGGAATAAATACACTCCGATAGTTGATATAACTTTCCTTTATTTTCTGTATAGTTTCTTGAGTCGATTTTTTCATTTACTAGCCGTAACGTCTTATTATTTGTTAGTGAATTAATTAAAGCCCATAACAATCTCTTACATAAAAAAATAAGTTAGAGCAATTTCCAGTCACAATATAAACAATCTATTACTTATAATTTATACTTAAAGGACGGTAATCTTTTGAGAAAAGGCGGAAGTGATAACGCAATATTTAACGTCAAAGACATGAATAACGACTAGAAAATTTAAAGTGAGCCATCTATCTGGGCCTGTTTTAATATTCAATTTAGCTTGGAGATACAGAAAATCAGAACAATTTTTTGCAATGACGGACTTTTTGTTAGCAGGAAGTTAATTAGTATGTTTCGTCCACTTAGATTTTGGTCGCAACTCACTTTGGGGCATTTTTGATTCAGGCTAATTTGTGCAGAAGTAATTTGTGCAATAGGCTGTTGCACAATTTGGCCAGATGGAAGTTATTGCAACAGTCCAACTGCCGAGAAATCCGTATTGCTAGTTAGTGCTATGAGAGCGATCTACACCAAAGTTTTCATCTGGAAGGTCTTGCTCATCATCGAACATTACAATGCTTCGACGATGCTCCTTTAGAGCAGATAACGCAACTTGAAAACAACTTTCACACATATCAAGGTGGTGAGTAATGCCGTCCATTTTTGACCCAAAACCCCAGTTGGCAGTCAGTTCACCAACCTCTTCTAACTGAACGCCATTTGAATCGACCATCACGCTAACACCACAAATATCACAATGTCGATCAACAACGACCTCTATCGTTTTTTGTCCATAAACTTTCATTGTGAACTCCTGTCGCTGATAAGATTAATCATTACTTGGATGTTAGCCAGTACCAAATAACGACCAAGTAGTAGCTGAAAATTATAGCTGTCCTAAAGGCAACTGAACAACAATTACCAAAGTCACTGAATAATCATCGTGACTCAACGAAGTAGCCGCTTATGTAGCCACGTTAAACGTATTAGCAAAAACTAAGTCATATGACAGAGCATCAGGGAACAGGCTCAATTGACGCTGGCACACAATGGGGCAGAAGCAAGTTTGCCAGCCCAGTACTTACTTCTTGCAGACACCGAAAACGAAAGGGCAAAGATGAGTTGACCTAAAAATTAAGCTCCTGAGTGCTAGACTGACAATAAAAATAAACAACTAAATCAGGAGAATACCATGATGATAATATATCAGCGTGATAACGTAATAACTGTTACTGATAATTTACTCGTTTATATCGAAACCCCATTTACTGACCGCACTTTAGATTTAAAAAATAGTGATGTTATAAAAGATCTCAAAGAAACGCTGCATGATTGTAATGAGAGCTTGGATTGGCTCGCCGATTTCTTGAAAGAAAAATACCCTGAATGGTTCATCTAAAACCGAATATAACTATAGAAATAAGGGGAAAAATGCCACCAATGATATCGGCAGCACGCCTCTCGACAAAAATTTGTCAACGCCTTTACTAAATGAGCAATTCATAAATAAATACAAGTATGAAAAGTCGTTTAACTCAGTGTCCAGTTTTGATGGTGCCGCTCAGTTTTTGATAACGTTAAAAAATGAGCATGGCATATCAGGACTAAGAAACGTTAAAGGGTTTCTAGGGCCTACGACATACTCTGGCCATTCTTCAGATAATTTCTGTACAGTTTGATCATCAACGTTGATCGTTCGATGAAGTGTCATTGAATTTTCAGTTATCTGAATCAAACAATCAATTAGCTTACAAACTTTTTCACTACCAATTAGAGCAGGAATGGTCACTCGAATACTACTTGAAAATGTATCTAAGCAGATATGAATTATGTCTGCTTTAAATTGACTTGTTTCCGCTAAAAACTTTGAATATTCAAACTGCTTGTTCTCTCGCAAATGGATAGAAACGTCATAGATATAGCCAGATGTACCGTCAATTACCTCAGATTTTTCAGCCCAGCGCCGCCGAAGATAATTAATAGATACTATATATCTCAGGCCAGTGGGAGCGGTTCCTATTTTCGCCCATTTATTTGGCGCAATTTCTTTAAACGAAAATGGGTCGAGATGAATATACTTTTTAGAAACTGGATCCCTTTCTGGAGGTAATATTGGCTGGGGATTATTATAATCCGTACAAAATTTCCAGAACCCTTTGTCAATATCCCTCATAAGTTGCAGTAGTCGTTCGATATCATCGGAATGCCCAGCTCTGAAATGAGCTACTCTATTCCTTATATGTATAATTTCATCTAGCTTGACTTGCCATATATGCTTCGGAGGTAAATACTCCGAAAATAGATCCCAGTTATTTTGAATTAGTTTAACTAGCTCTGGAAATGTACTGAAGCTTAAAGGATTATCATCGGCTGTTGGTATATGGGTAACAGCTTTATCTGTTTCATAGGTGTTTTTAGTTATCCGGAAATTAAACCAGTTTCTACCTTTCTTAGATTTTAATTCAACATACACCATCTCCCTCAACCATCTCTCAAGTTGCCAAAGACGAGCGTATAAAACAAGTGAACTCTTATTCAATTCAGATATTTTTTCCAATTCTGAAAACATAGTACCTCATTTTAATTGACAGAATAGCCGCCAAATCAGTAGACACGCCTCAATTGGCAATTGGGGAGTCCAAACTAATAGAATAGGCACATATTGATTCATTATGAAAACTAGGTCAAACACAGACTTATGAAGCTGTGATGAACAGTAGATCCAAATGATAAAGGGCAGGTTTGAGTTGCGCTGCCCTACTAGTTGTGTGCCCTACTAGTTGTGTGGCAGCTTACAGGCTCCGTATCCAAAGGTTTAGGTTCAGCATCCGTTCTAGAGCCTCGGTTTGTCATGAAATCACCTGAAACACTTTCAACATCAGCAAAGGACAACCAATTGAAACTGCTGGTAGCGGTGCAAGAAAAACCTACACAGACCTAAAAATTTTTTGATCTTATTCAACTACGTTGATGAAAATGCTGAAATCACTCTCTGCTTAAACGCTCCAAGTCGCAGCTCATCAAACGCCGCTAAAGCCGCGTATTGATTGCTTATACCGCCTGTGCCACTTCCCCAAGATACATTTGTACTTTGGGTGCTTTGCGATTCAAGCAACAACCTCTCATCATTCAAATGATTTCGTTGATATGATAGCTCAGACTCTATTGGTTTCCCCATATGCGCGTACAGACAAGACTCAGGAATATCATCCTCAATTCTCTCTGCAAACTGGATGAGGCTTTGCTCTGCAAACGTAAATAGCCAAGCTTGCTGAGGCGTTGAAGAGTTGATCCGAAGAATACGTCCTAACACCTGCCGGAAGTACAGCTCAGTTTTGACCGAACTCATGTGGCAACATACTTGAAAGCGCGGAATATCAGTCCCTTCGCTGATCATACCAACACTTACAATCCATTGGGCATCACTTTGTCGATAACGTTCTATTTCAGCTAAAGGCTCTTCATGTCGATAGGTAACAATTGAAACGGTTTGGCCGAATTTTTGAGAGAGAATTTCTTTAATTGCTTGCGCGTGTTGAACTGAAGCTGCAACAACTAATCCACCGGCACTAGATGAGTCAAGTCGTATTTGGGCTAACCGTTCACCCCCTAAACCAAGTAGATACTCCATGGCCTCTTGGTTATGTATAACACTCTGGTAAGACACTTTCGTTTGCTTCAGCATCTCTAAGATTGATGAAAAGGATTCCATCTTCTCACTGCTACTAACAGACAAGTGTTCATTATCGATCAATACGATTTTAGGTGCTCTACAAACACCATCATCGATAGCTTGTTTTAGAGTGTATTGATAGTCAACAAGGAGTTGCCCGTCTGGATCGCTGTATTCACCCAATACAATCGGTAAAGAGTCTGAGCGCCACGGTGTTCCTGAAAGCGCGAGTGTAAAAGTAGCAAGCCCTTGTATCTTTGTGAGAACTTGTTGACCCCAGATGTTCGCATTTTCAACCTCAGAACCAGAGCAGTGATGAATCTCATCAAATACGACAAAGACCCTATGGCTTCTCAATGTTTGCCAAAACTCTACATTAAGGAACTGGATAGACTGGTAAGTTAGGGATTGCCCAATTGATCCCATACCACCGTTAAACGTACAACCAAGGATTGAAGAAAATGTTTTTTTAATACCATCAGACACCGTCAAAGATGGCGAGAAACATAATATAAGATCTACCATATCGTTTTGCAGTAGCCTTGATGCGATATTCGCGGCAAGAACTGTTTTACCAGCGCCAGGAGTGGCTTGGCAAAAGAAGTGGGAGTGATTCATTGTGTATTTTTCTAAAGCTTTGTCTGAGCATTCACTTTGCCATTTTCTTAGCATGGCCCACTACCTGTACTCAGAGTATTCAGAACGGTTGTCAAAGCATTTATTTTACCGAGCAATAAAGCAGCCCGTTCCTTAGCTTGCTGATGAATCGGAGCGAGTCTTTTTTCTAGGTTAGGGAATCGAGATACTATCGACTGGTACTCATCCATCTCTCCAAGTACGATTTCAAGTTCGCCTTTATACTCATTACGCTCGTTGAGCAGAATGGAATAATCTTGGTCAGTAGTTTCGTGGTTTATTCCTGATTGATGATTTAACACTCTATAGTCAGATTGTTCTTTAAATTGTTCCGTTTGAAAGTAACGTTTGTTTCGCCCTGTGCCCTCATATCGTAACCAGTTTTTCTGTTCAAAGTTAAAAATTGCTCGATACACCTTTTTTCGAGCTTCAGTAGAGTCAGAACCACTATCTTCGAGTGATAACCACAGATCTCTAGCTTCTAGCACGGTGAACCCATCTAACCCATGTTCAATCAATAACTTGTGCATGATCGCACTGATTCTTCGAGAACGTCTCATTTTCTAAAATCATACTCACCAAAAACTAAGGATTGCTTAGTATACAGAAATTGGTAAAACTAAGAAAATCTTAGTTACCTTGAGATCGTATGTATGAATAGTCAGTGTCGTTCATTAGCCCAATCCCAGAGCGCCTCAAAGAAGCGCGTAAAAAAGCAAAGCTCTCCCAAAAAGCCTTGGGAGTGCGTATAGGTATGGATGAGAGCTCTGCAAGCCCAAGAATGAATCAGTACGAAAAGGGCAAGCATACACCCGATATAGGGACACTTAAGGCATTAGCAGATGAACTGGGTGTGCCTTTGAGCTACTTTTTTTGTGAAGATGAGATTTCTGCTGAACTAGCTATGAACCTGAATAAGCTATCTGAAACGGATAAGCAGAAGGTTCTTGAGATGACAGCTCGATTGATTGATGAATCGAGTGAAGATAGCAGTTCGAAAGCTCGTTAAGCGGTTCCAATGGTAACACCGGCTCTGTTTGCAGATTAAGAGTTATTTGCTGTTTAGGTAATCTAGCAGTAATCACAAATCTAGCAGTGATCGTTCTGGCACGTCTCTGGACAGAAGTTCGTTAGAGTTTCTACTTAATTTAGCAAAATACGGATTAAGTCAGGTATGGGAAAGTTAACCTGATGTTAGCTGTTAGTTATTGAAGAATGAACTCTGTTCGTCTTTTGATGTTCAGGATATCTTCTCACCTAAAAATTCTGATACTTCAGAAGTAATCGTTAGGTTTGTATACGTATAACCATACATTAAAAGTGACGTGGCAAAATGGTCAAGTTAACCAGCTAATTATCAATGTAGCATTTGATAATTAGCTGGTTAAACGCTTCATGCGAAAGCAATTTAGAGTTCAAAAACATTCCGTCATCGTCATACATAACAAGAGAAAAACGGCTAAACTATTTTGTGTACCCTGCAAGCAGCCACTCAGCCAGTATGTTTGATTGCAGATCTTTGTACGAACCCAACTCTATTTTATAGTTATCCATCGTGTTAAAGATTACCTTTAACTCCCAATCATCCATCACTAACTTGCCTTACTGAGTTACACTGCTTACTTAGATGCTTGTAATACTTTTTCGAGCTCTTTATTTTCGATAACGTACAGCCTCTGTCCACGGAAAGGGGTCGTGTATATCGCGTTTTCTTCTAGCGCTTTCGATTCATGACGTTGAATCCAGACAGTATAACCAGGCTCTGTTCTCAAAAATGCATCACGCTCTGCTTGGTTGGATGGTACTAGATGTAGCGGTATCTCCAATTTTCCCGCGTATCCAAAAGTATTGTGGTATTTCCCTATAAATGAGACTTGATTCCCTTCAGATTGCAGTTGATGGATACGTTGACCTGGCTCAGTTACGTCGTAAACATTCTTGAGTACAGGAGACAAACTGGCGAATAGCGCAGATAAACTTAATAGTAGAGCTCCAATGTTCAATGCCAAACGATCGATAGGAAGTGTTTTTTTCCACAAAAGTAAACCGATAAGTAGTAGAGGAAGAATTCCCCAACTTTGATACAAATCAGTAATCTCTGCGCTTCGAAACGCTTTTGAAACCCAAAATTGTGAACCAAAAATTACAATAACAATCAGGCTGAGAATACCAACAACAGCGAACTCTGTTTTGAATTTTCTTAAATCAACTTGCTTAGCAATCCAAACAGCGACAAAAGGAAAAGTGGGGAATAAGTAATGAATCTGTTTACCGCTAAAACAGCTAAAAATTACAAGTATAATCGCGAATAAGGCAAGACATAAGGTATCTCCGCGTTCAGTTACCACCCATGGGTGGCTACGCCAGAAACCACTTAAGAACAACCAGGGAAATAAAAGAGCAGGTAGTAGAAGCACGTACCAATAAAATGGTCTTGCATGAGCAAAAGAATTTTGCATTCGATCAACAGATTGCCCCCAAAATATTGCTCTAGCGTATTCTTCACCTCCGGATATGGCGGCAGGGATTGCCCACATTAAGATAATAGCGACAGAGATAAGAACAGCCCAAAGTACTGCTTTGAAAAAGGCTTTATTAATATTGGACGGCGAAGGGTGCCAAATACGAACTAACATTACAAATGGCAAAAAATGCACAAAAATAACAGGACCTTTAGTAAGCAGCGCAAACCCGATTGCAGTTCCGGTTAACCAAATCCATACTGGTCGGTTCGACTCCGAGTATTTCCACAGACTCAATATTGCCAGCAAATAGAATACCGTGAGTATTAAATCAAACATTATCATGCCCGAATACAAAAACCACCCTAAGAAGCTAAACAAAATGAGTGGGGACAAGACTTGTGCCTGTTTTGAATCGGGGTAAACTTTCCGAGCCAGTAGATTAACGAGAAAAAGATTTAACAAAGAAAAAACTGGCACCACCAAACGCGACACTGTTTCTGAAGTTCCGAATGCAGACCAAACGATGTTAAACAACCAGAACATAAATGGTGGTTTATGGTCATAGGGGCTTCCGTTTATGTGTGGTACTAACCAGTTTTTATCTAGCCACATTTCCCACGCGACAGATATATAACGGGTTTCATCTATAGGTAAGATAGGCCTAAAACTAACATTTACCGCTATAAAGACCAGCGCAGTGATAAATGTTAGCAGCCAATATTGCTTACTAGAGACACTAATAGGGTTAGGGTTAGGGTTATTTGTTAACATAGAATTGTTACTCACATCATAATAAAGATAATAAATCCATTTAATTTCTTATTTGATAGTCTTACTGGGATTAAAGAATTAGCCCATCGTCCCGTGTCTTCGCAGATCCACGCTTTCTAGTTCTGACCTAGCAAGTATCTGAACAAGCTAACCTAGACTTTGTGAAAACGGGTTTCATAATTCCTCTTCCATTTTTAATAGTTCAACACGGCTCTTAATATGATCTCTGTAAAGAAACCCTGTGAGGATAGCGCTCATGACACCAAAGAAAATGCTAAGGTATATCATTGTGTTACTTGAAGACTGAATTCCTGCCCCCACAAGTGCAAAGATAATAATTTGCGGGAGATAACCGAGTATACTTGCAGTAAGAAATGCGAAAAAAGGTACTCGGACACTACCTGATAAGACGTTAGTCACAACGTTGTTCCCAATAGGAAATAGCCGTAACAGCAATATTTTGTAAAACGGCTTACGACTGGCAAAGGAATTGAACTTAATCATTTTGTTCGGGAAGCGTCGATATAACCAGTTTGCGAATATAAACCGAGCGCAGTAATAATTTAGTGCCGCTGCAAAAATACAAGCGAACAATGTTAATGTAACGCCTAAGTTGATACTGAATAAATACCCAAACACCAATGCAATTGCTTGCTTTGGCCCGCTAAAAGATAAAAAGATGACACTGAAAAGGAATACCACCATTTTCCCTGTCGTACCATTTTGTTGGATGTAACCGACAAGCCAGTTCTTATCTGTCAAATGAACCATAACAGGATTATCAAGCTGATTGGCAATCAGTACCCCAACAACAATGAGAAATAAAAGCTTAATCCACTTCATTATTTGCTATTCACACTACTTACAGCTTTGACCATTGGATTTTTAGTACGTCGTTGTAACCAAATGACACCAAGTAAATCTACGATGCCGACCCAAGCCCTATTCCAAGCGTTGTAATTTGAAGTGCCGGCTTCTCTGTCTCTATGTGCCACTTGATGAACCACAATTTCACCATCTAAGGATTTGATCAACGCGGGTAAAAAACGGTGCATATGGTCAAAGAATGGCAATCGAAGATAGGTAGCTTTAGGAATGACTTTTAAGCCACAACCGGAGTCTGGTACGCCATCACCTAACAGAGCATGTCGTATTGTATTGGCGACTTTAGATTGGAAACGAATCCAAGCAGTATCTAAGCGTTTAGCCCTGTAGCCTGCAATACAGAAATGTGTTTTTTTCACTTGAGCGGCGAGCTCTAACATACTTGGCATGTCTGACGGATCATTCTGACCATCGGCATCTGATGTAATGATCCACTCACCTTTCGCATGTTTAACTGCGGTTAAAACAGCGGTACTTTGTCCGCAACTTTTCTCATGACTCACAATCTGCAAGTCGCAACCACACTCTTGTGCAGCATCAAGCGCTTCCTGCACGGTATTATCGGTACTGCCATCATCAGTGATGACAATTTCAAATTGAGGATAAACCTTCAAGCTGTCATGAATTTCTTTAACTAACTTCCCTATATTCCCTTGTTCATTTTTAGCTGGAATAACGACTGATATACTCGGCAACATGAGCTCTAACCTTGTTTAAGCTATCTGTAAATAAAAACCTACAGAAAATCATTTTTCTTATTTGTTATAAAATTCTCGGTACCATGACACAAACTCAGCGATACCTTCTTGTATAGATACCTTTGGCTTGTACCCGGTTACCTGTAAAAGATCTTCAGTATCGGCGTATGTACGGTAGACATCGCCCGGTTGCATCTCTCTGAAGTTCTTTTTCGCCTCAATACCTAGTTGGTTTTCTATCCCCTTTATAAAATCCATAAGATTTATAGGAGAACCATGTCCGATATTGTAAACCGCAAAAGGAGCAGAGCTACTCGCGGGTGAGCCGTCCTCAACCTTCCAATGCTTATTTGGGCTAGGAATGACATCTGCAATCCGTACGATACCCTCAACAATGTCGTTAATATGTGTAAAGTCCCTCCACATATCCCCATTGTTGTTAATATCGATGGTATCTCCTTCTAGTATCTTCTTAGTAAAGAGAAAAGGCGCCATATCGGGACGTCCCCATGAGCCATAAACGGTAAAGAAGCGTAGTCCAGTGGTAGGAATTTGATAGAGATGCGAATAGCAATGCGCCATTAACTCATTAGATTTTTTTGTCGCTGCATAAAGGGAAACAGGATGATCAACGCGATCTGACGTAGAGAACGGGACTTTACTACTTAGCCCATAAACGGAACTGGAAGAAGCATAAACTAAGTGTTGAATTCTATTCTGGCGGCAAGCTTCTAATATATTTAAATAACCGGTCAAATTAGATTCAACGTAACAATGGGGGTTATCTATTGAGTATCGTACACCTGCTTGCGCAGCAAGATGAATAACCCGCTCAAACTTCTCTTTCTTAAACAACGTATCAATTGCTTCTTTACTCGAAATATCAAAAGGATAAAATCGAAATAATGGGTGTGCGGAGAAATGCAATCTTGCATGTTTGAGCGCTACATCGTAGTAATCGTTAAGATTATCCACACCAACCACTTCATGTCCCTGAGCATTGAGCTTTCTAACCGTTGCACTTCCTATAAAACCAGCAGCTCCAGTCACTAAGTACTTCATAATTAATCACTAAAATTTTTCTCATATAATGTGTATTTTTGTTAAAAATGTAAACCTCATTAACATGATTTCATGAAGTTGACAGCGATTAAAAAAGGTTGATTTTTTACCAAAAAATGGGCTTACCACCCAGTTAGATACAAATTTTCATTACAGCTTTCGATAGACTCATTAAGGAGAGTCCGGAAAACCGCTTTTGAAGCACTCCTACTTTAAGCTGACACTTGCTGAGTTTTAATCTGACCACTTTTCTTAAGCGTGTCTTAAGTAATCAGCACTAACATCGGATTGCATATATCTGATTTAATAGGGGATGTCGAAAAGCTAGGGAATAAATAGAGAAGCTACAGAGATAAAATTAAAAAATGGCGCGGAACATTAAAAACTTCAGCGGCTTCGATGGTACGCCAACACAAACCTATGACTGCTCAGCAGTCATATCAATAGTTTATGAGAATAATGAAGACTAAATCAACGCATTGGGATCCCGTAGTAAAAGTGACTCACTGGGCAGTAGCAAGTCTATTTCCGTTGAACTTTTTCTTAACTAAGGCAGGTAGTGACGTCCATCAGTACATTGGTTATAGCTTAGTCGGCATCATTGTTATCCGACTGGCTTGGGGTTGTATAGCACCACCTCCTGCAAGACTTACATCATTTTTGCCTTCTATACCTAACGCAGTTAGCCACCTTAAAGAGGTAATAGAGACAAGCACCGATGATTATCAAGGCCATAACCCGGCAGGAGCTGTTATGATTTGGAGTATGTGGGGAAGTGTTCTTGTCGCCGGTACATCAGGCTTCATGATGGAAACTGATCAATATTGGGGAGAAGATTGGATAAAACTGGTTCATCATGGGGCGGTGAATGTATCCTTTCTTTGTGTCTGCCTCCATATATGCGCCGTTATTATCATGAGCCGCATAACAGGACGGTCATACTTACGGAATATGCTTCCTAAACGCAAAAATACTAAGACTTAAACTCTCGCTCACTGAAACGTTATTAATGCTTCACATCCAATAGTAGGTCGGTTCTTAATAGAAAAACTCCAATGATATCTGCGACATAAATCATCAACGATTAGCAAGCCCAAACCATGTCCATCCTGATTAGGAGACTGACTTAAGCCCGGCCCATTATCCCTAATAGCTAATGAGTCTGTGGATACTTCTAAAGTTACGACGCCTTGAGAAGTCGCTGCAATCGCGTTTCTCAATAAGTTTCCTATCACCATATTCAGCACTGCTGGCGCGGCTTTAACCGATGGTCTCTGATGAAAAATTAGTTCAACGTCGATATTTTTGTCTTTTGCCTGAGCACTATTGAGTTCAATGATGTTCTCAAATTCGTCTTTGCTTACCATTCTTTCAACAGTGTCATCTTCACTGCGTTCATAACGCACAAGCCCTAGTAATGCATCAACCATCGTGGTCATCTGTAATGTAGCTTCATTTATACGGACGACCTGTCTTTTTTGAAAATCGTCAGATACCTTTCGTTCTAAAAGTTTACTTGCGCCTTTCACAATGGTTAACGGTGTTCTTAGTTCATGGCTAGCATAACGGGCGAATGCCTGTTCACGCTTTAACAAATTGTGAATATCATGACGGTATTGATTGAGCTGATCCGCTAAAATCTGAAATTCACTGGCACCACCTGGTGGAATATCAAACACATGGGTGCTATTACCGCTTTGTTCGGTTAATTGCTCTATCAAATGATTAATGGGAGTTATCAGGCGTTGTGTTAAACGATTCAACAGTAGTCCAAAGACAAGCAATAGCCCCGCAATACTAGTGATCACTATTAGACTGGCATACACTATTTCATATTCACCAAATTCAATTTGATTGATATCAGATAGCAATATAACGGGGTTCCTTTCTCCATTGTTTGTGTAGTAACCAAAGTAGAGCATCAATGATTCATTCCCGTAGCCAACTTCACCGACATAAGAGTCTCTGCCTTTGAAGTACTTATGATACTTTAATGGGACCAAGCTGATATCGTTATATGCATGAGTGAGAACATCTATGGATATTTCACCATTTTCTCCATCAATAAACCTCTGTATTGCTTCATTTTTATCTATTTCTATACGGCGTTCCCCGACTTTATCTTCAGACCAGTGTAAGGCTGCAAAAAAAATCATATAGCTGACTAAACCCATCACGAGGGCGACTATCGTAAAAAATATCGCTAGTTGGCTTGTTAAGGTACGAGTGCTGGCAAAGTTAGTTTTTTTCATTCACGTTCTCCAATCGAAAACCAACCTTAGGAACCGTAATCAACATAGATGAAGCGAACGGTTTATCTAACTGGGTTCGCAGTTGATAGATATGACTGCGCAATACGTCATTACTAGGTTCATTGTCTTGCCAAAGCATATTGATGATATCAGTGCGCGTTACAATTTCAGGTGCGCGTTGGCAGAGTAACTCTAGAATTGAATAAGTTGTGGGGTTCAGAAGGAGCCGAACTCCATTACGATAAGCCTGATGTGTTTTTTGATCGATGAGTAAGCTACCAAACTCCAGGGACGAATCTGTAACCGCTCGTCGATAACGTTTTATCAGTGCGCGTAAACGTGCATCTAAAATTTCAAGGTCTACTGGCTTAGTTAAATAATCGTCAGCCCCATAGTTGAAACCATTTAACATATCATTTCGGCTGTCCAATGCGGTTAACATCAGCACGGGAGTTCCGTTCCCAGCCTCTCTAAGCTTCTCACAAACCGTCAAGCCATCCATACGTGGTAGCATAAGATCAAGAATGATGGCGTCAAAACCTGATTCTAACGCAAGTTTTAGAGCTAATTCTCCATTGTCGGCATAATCAAGCTCAACCTCTTCACTCGCAAAGTAGTCAAACAAGATCCCGGCAATTTCCTTGTTATCCTCAACTATTAATATTCTTTTCATATAAAATCTTTCTTTTTCTTATACTTACAATGGTGGGCACATTCATTGGCTTTAGCCGCTTGTTTACTCCAGCTAACATATTGTATTAAATAACCAAACCACTCTTGAACAGGGTAGCCATACAAGAACGAACATCGGGAAGAACGTCTTATTGCTCCTCCCGAAACTATTCTCATAAAATGGTCTGGTCAAAAGATTGAGTTTGTCAGGTTGTACAAGTTACAACCTTATAGAGCCCCTCCCTTTTCAAATAAACAAACAATCACGTTTATTTATCGACATGGGAATACCATCCTTTTTGATAAGCCATACTACCAAAATTAGCATAGGCATGCGCTTCCTTGGTCAGGGCTTGATCAAGCTGAGTCTCGATAAGTTGTTTGCCATCTACCAAGAAAGTTTTTGGTGTTTTATCGGGTTGAAAAATTACCGCCTTGCCATTTTTAATATACGCAAAGTTCTTATCATATTGCAGCATTGCCCTCAATTGAGAATCATCTAATGGCTTAGTGAAGTCGTTACCAAGCATTGGGTGCTCACCGGAAGCGCCTATCAGTGACAGAAGTGTTGGGGCAAGATCAATCTGGCTTGCTAGCCGAGCATCCTCTCTATGCCCCACATCGTTGCCAAAAATAACAGCAGGGATATGGAAGTGCCCAACAGGGACTAAACTCGCGCCAGACACACGGGAATCATGATCAGCAACGACCACGAATATCGTATCTTTCCAGTATTCCGATTGTTTTGCTTTTTCAACAAATTGTCCCAAAGCATAATCAGAATATTTAGCGGCATTATTACGAGTTTGTTTTTGACTGTCGTACTGTGAAATTTTGCCATCTGGATAATCGTACGGAGAGTGATTCGACGAAGTAAATACAAGGCTAAAGAATGGCTTACCTTGTTTATGTAGCTCGGCGAACTCTTTATCCGCTTGATCATATAAATCTTCGTCAGATGCGCCCCAAGAACCGTTAAAATCTATTTTCTCGAAATCACTGCCTTGAACAATATCTTGAAAACCATTACCTAAGAAGAATGTCTTCATATTATCGAAATGCGCTTCACCACCGTAAATGAACTGTGTGTGATATCCCTGCTCACCAAGAAAACTGGCTAAAGTAAAAAAGTTTTGCTGAGATTTACCCAACTTAACAACAGAGCGTGCTGGGGTTGGGGTAAAACCAGTCACAACAGCTTCAATCCCTCTGACAGAACGCGTACCGGTCGCGTATAAGCGGGTAAAGTTCCATCCCTCATCCATGATTTTGTCGAGATTAGGAGTCAGTGGCAATCCTCCCAATTTTCCTACGTATCTCGCCCCCAAGCTCTCTTGCAGCAAAATAACTAAATTCTTCTTACGACTAGGAAAACTAGAGGTATGCATCGTTTTTGTTGGAATAAGAGGATCAGAGAATTCAGCATGTGGATTTTGTAAAGTACTGCGAACTTGAGCAAGCAGAGCATCTTGCTCCAGAGCGCCATAAAATTCAGCACTCGACATTTCATTCTTTGCTTGTTTCCACGCAAATGCGACTGAATAAGCAGAATTTAAGCTGAGATCATTTAACAAGTGATCCGTTGAAAATGCCACTAATGCCGGGTTTATCGGTCGATGCTCTAACGTACCACGAGCACCCAGAATAAGAAGGCAAACAACAGCAAGTTGCATTGCTACTTGCTGTAAGAGCGCCCCTTTGGTTTTTTTAGGCCAAACAATATCGAACACTTTACTCAACAATCTGGCTGCGATGAATAGCCCTGCTACGGTGACTAAAATTTCGATTTTGTAACCCGAAATCAGCATCGAAAAGACTTCTTTTGGATAGACCAGATAATCGATAAACAATCGGTTTGGACGCAAGTCATATTCAATAATGAACGTGGGAGTAATCAGTTCAAAGAACAAAAACAACATGCTGCCACCCACTAAGTAAACTTTTAGAGGTAGGCGAAGGTAGTGATTCGCTTTTAGCAATGTTGCCAGCATTATCAGCAACAATGCTGGTACTAGCAAATAACACACTGCCGAAATATCAATGCGAAAACCACCGAGAAAAATTTGGCCATAGTCAACAGAGGCAAACGCACGCTCACTCTGCCATAACGAAAGCATTAATCGCGAAGCACTCAATAATATTAAATCAATCAAAGCAAAGCACAGCACCGGCAGTAAAGTGCCCATTTTTACTCTTGAATCGTCATTGCTCTGCGTTGAAATTAGCGCAACCACAGAACCGTTCCCCAAATAGCCAGAGAACAAATCATGCTCAATAGTACTAGAGCGGAGCCGATATTCTTAGCTACGCCAGATAACGTGTGATACTCCAATCCTACTCGGTCAACCACAGCCTCAATTGCGGTATTCACCATTTCGGCAAACAGCACTGACACCATGCCCAACATAACTAATAAGGTATGCATAGCCGGTAAATCCAGCCAAAATGCAAAAGCGGATAGCGGTACAAATAGCATTAGTTCTTGTTGGAAGGCAGCTTCGTTTTTACAGAGCCATTTGAAGCCGTTATAGCTATGGACAAAGGTATACATAATACGATGAATACCTTCACGTTTAATGATGATCTCTTGTTGCATGTTTACGGTACTTTATAAAATGGTTATGCATCTAAGCGGCAGCTGTATGTGATATCCAGTTCTGAATCTTGAACCTCTGAGTGAACACCATACACTCCAAGCAAGCTATGAAATAAGTTATCGTGTGATAATGTGTGTTTCTGTGCTTTTTCTTTAAGACATTGAGTACTTAGCCCTTTTTGCTGAGCATACTCTTCTGGCATCCACATTAACCAAGGCACTTGTGTTTGCTCCTTCGGTGCTATCGCATAAGGTGTACCGTGCAAGTACAGCCCACCTTCACCCAGTGATTCACCATGATCAGAGATATAGGTCATCATGACGTTATAGTCGTTCGACACGCTTTTCAGTTCATCAATCACTTGGGATAATACATAGTCGGTATACACCAGTGTATTGTCGTAAACATTAACGATTTGCTTGTCGTTACAGTTTTCAATGTCGCTACGATTACATGCAGGTTGGAACGGCGCTTGAGCATCAGGGTAACGCTGCCAGTAAGTCGGGCCATGGCTACCTATCGTATGCAAAACCAACAACTTGTTACGAGAGCCATCATCGATAAACTGTTTGGCATCTTTAAGCATCGCAACATCAAAACAAGTTGAACCGTTGCAATCGTCATTTTTAAGCGATGCATCGATGGAAATGTAAGTTAGATTTTGAGCGACACCTTTATCGCCTCCGTCATTATCAATCCACATGACATCAACTCCTGCGTGTTGAAGTACATTGAGTACATTGTCCTGAGCAGCTGCGCGGGGTTTGCTGTAAGAATTGCGAGTCATATTGGAGAACATACACGGAACGGACAAAGCTGTGTAAGTGCCACACGATGAGACATCCTGAAAGGCAATTAAGTCCATATCTCTCGTGTACGGATTGGTATTTCGCTCATATCCGTTGTAAGCAAAGTTCATAGCTCGTGCAGTCTCACCTAAGACGACGACCATCAACGTTGGTTTTCCGTTAGGAACTTCAACCACCTTCGCATCTGTACCTAATGTTTGGTAAGCCAGTTTAGTTTCGAAATAGGTTTTCTTAAGGTATTTTGCGCCATTGTAGATGTGCGCAGGGTTAATCATTTTGTTTAAGTAACTATTATTACGGCCTACTGAGGCGTAATCTTTGTAACAAGTCTCCGCAATAAGACCAATACCAACAACAGCGACTAGAACAAGACCAACTCTGGAGAGAAGAGCATATTTCCAATTTTGAAACGGTGTTATACGAACGGCGGCTATGAAGACACAAGGTACGACACCAAAAGCGAATAAATAAAAGACTGTCGTATAATTTAGGTAGAAAAAGGCTTCAGATGAGTTAGTTTCAAACACACTTTCCATCATAGTGGAATCAAACATGGTCTGAAAATTTACCGCCGCGTACAATGCCCCAGCAGAGGTCAGTACCACAAAAAACATAAACGGCTTAAAAATATAAGACCAAGCAAATGCTGAGAAAATAATAATAAATGCACAGCTCAGTAACACCGGCGCGGTATAAGGGAAGACAGGATTGGAAACGTCTGAACTCAGATTAAAAATAGTTTTCAGTACGGGATAATTCATCACAGTACCAAAATATACAGCACACAATATAACGAGTGTTGTCATATGCATCGGAATACGATACGTAGGCAATTTTTTTATTAACATCATCAATGATAAACCTGGTAATATTTCTTATGGGCATAGGAATTTAGTTATTTCAGAACTAGTGAATAAAATGGAATAGACTTTCACAATTCTGAGGTAGGGTTAGTATTGCAATTGATGTGTAAAAAAATTGTCGACAACGGTATTTCTGGTGCACCAGCTTTCTTCTCACTGCCTGATTATATTGAAACTTAAGCCTGCATCGCATCACTGGTATTTTTTGCTATTAGCGACTTCTAATGTCTTGTCAAGATATTAAGTACCTGTGCATTCAGACAAGTTCTAGCCAACTCAATTAATGGGATATTGAAGTTAAAAGATCCCAAGAGTTATGGTTCAATTCAAGAGTCCTGACACTAATCAGTAAAACAAATCTAGTAAGAAGAACCCAACAGGTTTCACTTTCAAGAAGGCCCAAACTATCATCGCTTAGATTAGAAAAACTAGGGCTATACAACGCCAGAAAGAAGCGTTCTCATTCTTTGGCTGACAAACAATGGGGCAGATTCGTGTCAGGCTCCCTTGGTAATCACAAGTGCCCGCCATGAAGTGTTTTCGAACAATATTGTAGATAGCTAATTTGTATTAGTTCCGACTAGATCTGACACTTCAATTTGAAAAGAAGAGAGTTACCCACTTTGATTAAAGGTGCTTAATCACTAATCAAAGACAAAAAGAGGTAACTCTCATGCTTCATACTAGCAATCCAATCATCAAACACAAAGCGGGCCTTCTCAATCTTGCAGAAGAACTCGGTAATGTATCTAGAGCCTGTAAGGTTATGGGGGTATCAAGAGATACTTTCTACCGTTATCAAGAGTTGGTTGAGACGGGGGGTATTGATGCTCTGATTAACCAGAGCCGAAGAGCACCGAACTTAAAGAACCGTGTTGATAGTGAAACTGAGCAAGCCGTTATCAAATACGCCATCGACTTCCCAGCTCATGGACAAGTTAGAACGAGTAATGAATTACGTAAACTGGGGGTATTTATCTCTCCAAGTGGCGTACGCTCAATCTGGCTTCGCAATGACCTAGAGAACTTCAAGAAACGTCTTATCGCACTGGAGAAACAGGTCGCAGAGAGCGGTATTATCCTAACAGACGAGCAAGTTGCTGCCCTTGAGCGCAAAAAGCATGATGACGAAGCTTGTGGTGAGATAGAAACAGCGCACCCAGGTTATCTTGGCTCTCAAGACACGTTTTATGTTGGCAACCTTAAAGGTGTTGGACGCATCTATCAGCAGACGTTCGTTGATACCTACAGCAAAGTTGCCTTCGCTAAGCTCTACACGACAAAAACACCAATCACCGCAGCAGATATGTTGAATGATAAGGTTCTGCCGTTCTTCGAGACTCATGAGCTGCCAATGTTGCGAATCTTGACTGACCGAGGCACTGAATACTGTGGTCGTGTTGAGCAGCACGATTACCAGCTCTACCTAGCCATTAATGATATCGACCACACGAAAACTAAAGCGATGTCACCACAAACAAATGGTATCTGCGAACGCTTCCACAAGACCATATTGAATGAGTTCTACCAAGTGACATTCAGAAAGAAACTGTATGGTTCTATCGAAGAGTTGCAGAAAGATCTGGACGAATGGATGGACTACTACAACAATCACCGTACTCATCAAGGAAAAATGTGCTGTGGCAGAACGCCGATAGAAACATTAGAGGATGGAAAATCAATCTGGGCTAAAAAGAATCTAGCCCAGATATAATCTGACAGGCACCAAGTCGAAAAACGGGTAACTGTCAGATCAGGTCTGAATTAGTACAATTTAGCTAATAGAGCTTCTAATTCTTTTTGTTCATCAATCGTCAATTGCGTAGTGTGCTTGTTATTTAAGGTATCGAGCTTAATCACATCATTAAAAGGCTGGTACGCTCTAACAAAGCCTTCCCAGTTCGCTTTAACTCTAGTACCAATGTATCTTTCAGATTGATTAATGTTCTCTTTTTTAGCATTTCCTACGTAAGAATACAGGCATGGCTCATTACCTTCATGCCCAAACACCTCATTTAATTGCGCAGCAACTTGATAACATTGAGAAGTAATTTCTCGATTAATTTTGGTCGCGCCGCCCGTTTTAGGGACAAGCCACTTAAGCTTGAAGCGAAATGGAACGTGAGCATTATCGAGAATGTCCAAGTTTGGTTCAGACTGTATCGCACTCAATGGAAAACCAAATTCAGATTGTCGGTAGCCTGTCCACGCCACTACAAGGCTAGTCATCGCATGAAGTGGAATATTCAGAATTGCTTTAAAGGTTTGATACGTTTTGAGCTCTGAGTGAGACAATTGTTTATTTGCCCAAGCGCCAATATCAGCAAGAAACTGCTCCCTCCCCAATCTTTGCTTAGAGACAATTGTTTGCATTTTTTCGTACACATCATCTACGGATAATTGGCTTAAAGACTCAGCCTCTAAAAAGGTTTTATCTAAGGAAAGCAAGTAGCCTTTCCATACCTCATCCGATGTCTTATGCCCCTCCAAACCTAAGTATTTTTGCAGCATTAATATTCGAATTAATTCCACTGAATCACTTCGAGAAGATAAGCCTAACTCAATAACTAACGCTTCAATGGATTGGTCTTTTAAAGACGTTACCAACTCAAATCGCTTCGAGTATTCCTTAAAAAGCGCATCTTTCACTTCCACTGCAAGAGCATTTAAATTAATCCCTACCCTGTGGGCAGCACGCTTGTACTCTACACCCCTCAATACCGCTGTAAGCATGACTTCATGAAGGGCTCTAGATGGATTGACATCTAAACTCTTCATCCCATATTTAGTGTCGATACTCTCCAATACCAGCCTACATACGGAGGCATACAGAAAGTCGTTTTGATAAACCGGATTAAGATAGTCAACGTAATACTGCCCCAATTCAAGTCCAAGAAAGTTAAAGCTACCGCCTTTTTTAAATTCAGCAAGCGTGGTGCTGTATTGTGATTGACAGACGTCATCTAAGCTCTTTTCAATTTTCTTTTGTGTTAGAGAGGAATCAATAACACCAACCACACCAAGAGCTTTGAGGTTGTTTCTTATTTTATGGAATGGAACTGGTTGAATTGCCCCTAGATAAGAAGGCGTAGATATGCGGTTCACAAATCCATACTGGTTGACCGTTCTTCCCATGAACGAGGTCCAAAAAGACTCCAATGACGATACAGTAAGGCTTGTTGCACTACTTTCTTTAAGGAAAGCAAAAAGGTGCAGCATCATTTGATAAGCGAAAAGAACATTATGAGCACTCGTAGGGCTGGTAACATTCAGACAAACTAACTTTGCATATTCCCTCGCATTTAAAGGGAGGTCATGACCATCCTTTAAATAGGTTGCTATGGATTCATGGTTAAAAGCAGGTAAATCAAACCATGAGAAATCTAACGTTGTGACGCTACCATTTTGTTTAACTTTAAAGTGCCAAGTGTCAGAATAAATATCGCCTTTATTACTCATGAAAAATGGGTTAGCGGTCAGCTTTAAATTCTGATCATGCCAAAAACTATCAATTGGATTTTTTAATACGGTTAGTGCCATAGCTCCCCTTTATATCGAGTGAAAGACGCTCATTACCACGCCATTTTTTATCATTAAGTCAAACTGCTCCCGACCTTTACGCTGTGAAGCTTTACTCACCTTCGGCAAGGTATCTTCTAGCCATTCCACAGTCGGTATCACGGTTTTAAATAAGTGGTCAGGGCTATGAGAAAGAAGCTTCTTGTAATTCTTTTTGAATTCATGGAGATAATTGTGCATTTTTAAAACTGTAATAGGACTATCTGAAACATAAATAGGCGATAACGCTTCGTTTTCTTTTTGGTCACTCAACGCCATCACGCCCACCTCATTAACACGCCCTTTTTCTTGCCCTGTGACAACTCTAAGCCTTGCATTCATTTCCTCATGTTTGTATGCAATTAAATCTGTGACTGCCATGAATTCACTATTAAATGCTGCGACTTGTTTTTCATTGTCTTGGTCAAAATTCAAGTTAAAAACATTCTGAATTAAATCCAGCATCACCTCACGAGTGATTCGACCAGAACTATTCATCCACTCTTCATTCTCTTGGGTTAAGTAGCTTACTTTCTCGGTTTGGTTTGAGTGAGAGTTTCGATTAATCAGGTAATTCAAGGTATATGAGTCACTAAATGCATGAACCGCACTATTTTTAATAGCTTGAAGACCAAAAATATATCTCTGACAAGGCGATGGCGATTGAGCGACTAATTTTCGCCTCTCCTCTATCGTTATTTTTTTAGGGTTTTCAATTACATTCGCAGGATGGATACCACGGGAAATCAGGCCGCAAATTGCTTGAGGCATTAAATTGGGCATCTGCTTTTTTTCGTGTGCAGCTTCAAGTTTTTCAGACAAATCGCTTATTTGAAGTAGCGCATTAAAGACACCTAAAAATGAGTTAATTTTGTTACTAATCGTCAAGTCTTGCTTAATAAAGAATGGTAAGCCTTCATCTTGTTGTTCAAGCAACTTTAAAAGCGCCTTACCTTCTGGTGCTCGAGCGGATAGAGAACGCGTTGTATGAAACACTTTAGCCCGACCTTTAAAATACTCACATTCAATATTAGTGACTCTCCCGCCAACTTTCATCAATCTAAAGTCAGAGTGCCTTAGTTTAGGTATGTCAGTCGGTTGCACCGTTAAGCTTGCCATTAACCAAGCAAACATTAACCGCTCTACATTAGTCATTGCTTTTGATGAGTCATCCTTTAAGACCCTCTTTATCCATTCGATAGAGAGAAGAGAGCCATCTAGAAATGCAGAAGAATGCAACATTGTGAAATCCACATTAACTTTCACTTTGTCACGTTCTTTATTCAGAAAAAGGCTATCACACTCATCCTGACTCTTTAATGCAGAAGAAATAGTACTGTAGGCAGCTAAACTATTTGCATTAGAAAGAATGAAAGTCTCTAGCGCCGCTTTAAGTGCATTCGTTGGATTATCTTGCTTGTGGTAAGCAGACAGCATCAAATAAATGATATTACCGACTGCTTTACACTTCTCAGACCTACGATCCTTTGACTCAATAGATAACCAATGGCTTAACTGAGGTCCTATATTCTTAATCAGCGTATGTAGTTCATCTTTATAAACTTTCATTTCAAGAATAATAGTGGCTGCGGTTAGGCTTAATGAATGCACCGACAGATTTGGGGAAGCGAGAGCGGAATAAAGCTCACTTCCAATACCAATGTCGTCTCTTCTCAACCAATCTAACGCACCAAAATAACTGGCTATAGATTTTTGAGACTTATTCAGGTTAGGGGTATGTTTTGTTTTGCGAAGCTCAATAAGATACGCATACTCATCACTACTTAACTCTTTTCTTAATGATTCAGACTCGATGGTATAACCCAACACAATCTTTAAGCTGATTAATGGGCTTGACCCCCCATGATTCTCTAACTCATCCATACGGTGGGTTTCGTAAAGTTTTAGTATTTCGTATCGATTTTCAATTTTGTGGGTATTAAGCCATACAATGAATGGCTTGACTGCTGTTGAAAATATTTCTTTTGCCGAAAGCGCAGCGCTTCTATCAAAAAAGGTGTAGTTATAAGCCGCAATCATTGCCTTGTAGATAATCGCTTTATCGGAGTCCTTTGTGTCGGTCATTAATAGAGTATACGCAGCATTCTTTGCAGTCCTAGGGATAGAAATAGACCTAACAGAGAAAGGCAACGCTAGTGATGTAATAGGTTGCTTTTTCTTAAATTCACTAGATAGCGCCTTTTCTATCTCAGCGCTAGAAAATCCCTCGAAATCACCCATGAACCACCTCCTTTAGTAACTGCTCTCTCTGGCCACAAGCATGAATGTACACTTTGGTGGTTTGGTTTGAGTACTTGCTATCTACTTTGTGTCCTAAGCGTTGTCAACGCCAGTTTAAAATTGACCCACTTATCGACGTTATCGCCGAAGTAAAATTGACCCACCCATACAATTAACTTTTGCCTTCAGATAGACTTTCTAGAACCGCTGGTATGGTTCCAGCCGCTTTCTTTCCTCTTAATCGATAGCTTTCACCGCTGATTTGTACAATGTGCGAGTGATGAAGAAGTCTATCGAGTAATGCCGCCGTCAACGTTGTATCATCGGCGAACGCATTTGACCATTGAGAGAACGGCAAATTACTGGTCACGATAATGCTGCCTTGCTCATAACGTTTGGCGATGACGTTAAAGAACAAGTTGGCCTCTTCTCTGCCGAACGGTAAGTAGCCGATTTCATCGACGATAAGTAGCTTAGGTGCGAGTACACTTCGTCTCAAGTAGCTTTCAAGCTTACCCTGAGCTTTTGCTGTAGATAGCTGAAGCATCAAGTCTGCTGCGGTGATGAACCGTGTCTTTAGGCCCTTTTGAACCGCTATTTGGCCAAGGCTCACTGCAAGGTGGCTCTTACCAACGCCACTTGGGCCGAGTAATACCACGTTTTCCTTTCGCTCAATGAAGGCTAACCCTGTTAACTCCTTGAGCTGTTTTCTTGGGGCACCCGTTGCGAACTTGAAGTCATAGTCATCGAACGTTTTTTCCATTGGGAAGCTGGCGAACTTAGTCAGTGTGGCTCTTGTGCGTTCTGCTCGCGCTTCCAGTTCAGCGTTCAGAAGTGACTCTAAGTAATCGGCTAGACTCAGTTCACGACTGTTGGCTGCTTCTGCCAGTCTCGGCCACTCCTGACCGATAGCTTGTAACTTCAGCGTTGCACAGGCAGCCTCGATACGACTCATTTGAAGGTTCATGGTCGTACCTCCAACAACGCATCATACGTCGAGAGTGGGTGCTGGAAGCTCTCAAGTGGCATCACACTATCGCTTATTGTTAGTGGTGTGACTGGGCGTGTCGGCGATGGTAGCGACTGAAGTGTAAAGCGCTCTTCATCTAAGAGAACCTGAGGCTTTGCACCTGTCGTACCATGAGTTCGTTGGTGAGCGACGGTTTCTAGCCATGCGCCGATATGTCCATTAAGAACATCGACGGTGATTTTAAGTCCGTGTTGCTTGAGTGTCGCCGCAAGAGGAGTGACGAAACTATTCTTCAAGTAGGAGTTAAATCGCTCCACTTTTCCTTTGGTCTTTGCGCGATATGGACGACAGGCTCTCGGTTTAAAATTGTACTTCTTGGCTGCGGTGAGCAGTGCAGGGTTCCAGCGGTGCTCACCTTCACCGTATGCATCACGCTCTATCATGATGGCTTTCGCATTATCGAACAGAACTTCTTTGGGGACGCCACCGAAGTATTCAAACGCTTCTTCAAGACCTTCTATCCAGTCTTCTTGGCGCTCTCGTTCACTAAAGCGAACGAACGTCGCTCTGCTATAACCAAGCGTTGCCACGAAGGCTTTAACACGGACTCCGTAATGGGTGATGGTCGTAAAGTCCACTTGCATCTGCTCACCTGGCAATGTCTCGAACCGAACGACAGGGTCGACAGGCGTACTTGGTTTGTACTGTTTGATGTACTCCTTAAGCATCGTTATACCGCCTTCATAACCAAGTGATTTTAACTCACGTAGTAAGACGGTTGCGGGTATCCAATAAGGCTTTGCGGCTTCAATCCGCGTACACAAGTAGTCATGGTAGGGCTGAAGTTTAGTTGGTCGGGATTGACGCTCGGGGTACACGGGTGCTTTGCTTCTATCTCGCAGATAAGTACGAACGGTATTCCTTGAGATCCCCAGCTCCTTTGCGATACGGCGGATGCTGCACCCTTGCTGATGTAAAACGTGTATTTCCACTAGTTGCTCCTGATTGATCATAATCCGCCGCTTTGTCCATGTTACGAACGGATAGTTTGACTCAGGTGGGTCAATTTTAAATCGGCGTTAGTGGGTCATTTTTACATCGGCGCTGACAGCGTCTTGCGGTTTCAATATACACCGCAGATTCCGTGGTAATCGATTCGTATGATTTCTTTGCTTTTTGGCAACCTTCATAAAAAACATCAGTGCCAAATGAGTGTCTTAAGTGGTGGTAACTCAGCGCTTCATCCAACTCTTGATAGCCTGAGTAAGCTTCTGGATTCTCTTGCATTAATTTGCGAACTTTCTTTAAAACCCTAGAAAAAAGCTGAGTGCCGTATTGCTCACCTATGGGCTTACCGAAAGTGTGATTGGTAGAGTTGGATACCAATAACTGATTGCTCTCAGTTCTAGGGCGCTCTTGGTCGTAATAGCGCTTCATTAAATTAAGGTGAGAACGTTCAATATAAAGCTTTCTCTTTGAACCATATTTTGCATGAAAAGAAGCTAGGTGGTATTCGAATTCCTCTTTATCAGGGTTAGCCACCATATCTTTAAAAAGGCTCAATAAGCCTTTTTGAATAGAACCATCAGCCTTAAAGTCTTCCAAGTAAAACCCTTGGTTCTCTCTGGTTCGACAACCAAGCTCTCCACCATTGCGTAGAACAATCTCCTCCACAAGAGTATCGGTATTGGCGTAAAGCAATTCTCTCGTTGCTGGAAGTAGGTATTTTATGATGAGTTTTGATTTGCTATTTGAGCGAACTAATTCTCTATTTTCTGAATATATAAATATTTTTTTATATGGCATATCAAAGAAGTAGGAAAGCCAGTTGTAATAACTCTCTAATGACATTACCGCTCGATTAACTACAACTTCACTAGCTTCCATCGTATGAACTAGATGGTCATTAATGAATGTATTCATATATTCAGCGGGAAGAGCAGTATGGTTATCGAGTGTAAGTAGGGTGTGATCTGATTCTTTGGCATAATCTTCTAACCATTCAAGGAAAACGCCCAATTTCTCACCCCTGACATATTGAGCATCTTCACCAATTTCAACCTCCTTGAATTGGAAGTCATACTGTTCGGTCTCAGGGTTCTTTACTTTCTCATGGACAACAGAAAGCCCATTCAAGGTGGTGTAACGATTATAAAGACAAGGTAACAGAAGTGGCACATCGTTATCATCAAGATAAATCCAATGCTGGTTATGAGTTTTATCATTTATTCTTTGCATACATTTTTACCTTAAAAAAATGCCACCATTAAGTAAATGGTGGCATACAATAAAAACGCTTACAAATTTTATCTCAAATTAACACATCAGAGTTTAAAAACAATCCATATCGACATGAATAATTTTTCTGATTCGCTCTGACATAACCTAGATTACACTGTTTAAAAATACAGTATAGTTAAATTCATGCCTGAAGAAAATGAAAGTTTAACTGGTTTACTAACCACCAAGCCCATCACGTTCGATAAACCATTGACTGAGCGGTTATTGCATCTGTTAGTCCCGCAACATAACGTCCAGTTGATCGACCAACTCTGCCCAATCCGCATCTTGCTCAATAGCCTGCTTCAAGAAAGCTGACTGTGAGCGTGTCCAAAAGCTCGCTTCATATATCGGCGCAGAATCACGTTTATGTCGATGGTTATTCACAAAGTCTTTAATTTCCCTTGGTGAACTACCTAAACCGAGCTGCTCAAACAATTCGGTCATTCCGTGTTGATGCATTTCCATATCTACCTCCTCAAACAGGATCACTAACCAAGAGTATATACCCTGTCAGGCAGACGATAAAAAATAACCCAGCATAAAGCTGGGTTATTAATGTCTGATAATTACTCTTTACAGAGTTATGCGATTCGGTCTTTTTCCCAAGCCGCCAGCTTCTCTGCGCGGGCAGCTTCACGAGCTTCGCGCTTTTTGCGAGCGTCACAAGGCTCCGGACAGTTACATACTTTTTCAATGCCTACAGCACCGAGGCCGCCGCAGCTACCTTTTACGACTTTTTTCTGGATGATATAGCCGATCGACATTGCCGCAATCACAGCGACAAACACGGCAAATGTAATTAGAAATGTACTCATAAAGACATGCTCACTTATGTAATTATTGGCTTACGTATGGCTTGTAGGCATCTGATGCCAGCTCTTTAAAGCCATCTTCGGTCTTAACAATCATTAGCACCGGAATATTGTTTTCTTGTGCTACTTGCATCCCTTTTACTTCGCCCATCACCATCAGGCCAGTCGCTAGACCGTCTGCAGTCATCGACGATTTGTCCAGTACCGTTACTGAGACCACTTTGTGGTTGATCGGTTTCCCTGTTTCTGGATTAATGATGTGTGAGTAACGAATACCATCACGTTCAAAATAGTTACGGTAATCGCCAGAGGTCGCAATAGCCATCTCACCCGGCTCGATGATCTCTTGGATAGCTCGCTCTTCAACAGACGGCTTCTCAATCGCTATACGCCAAGATACACCTTCACGGTTAATACCTTTCACGCGCATCTCACCACCGACTTCCACCATGTAGTTCATGATGCCTTGAGATTGAATGTAATCTGCCACAACATCAACGCCCCACCCTTTCGCGATGGTAGACAAGTCTACGTATAGGTTTGGAATGTCTTTCTTCAGTGTGTTGCCTGCAACTTCTAGGTGTTCGATACCTGTCATTGCGCGACGCGCCGATAGTTCTTCATCACTTGGCACGACTTCAGGGCGAGCTTCCGGGCCAAAGCCCCATAAGTTAACCAGAGGCCCTACGGTCACATCCAGTGCACCCATCGTTAGTTTGTTCAATCGAATCGCTTCTTTTACAACGGTCGCGGTTTGAGGTGATACTTCAAATGCATCAGATTCGGTGTACTGGTTGAAACGACTCAGCTCTGAATCTTTACGGTAAGTCGACATTTGATCGTTCACTTCTTCGAGTAAACGGTCGACTTCTTTTTGTAGTTCAGCCGCAGCTGGAATACCTTCCGCAGCAATGTATTTAATGTTGTAAGTCGTCCCCATTGTAGGGCCAGTTAGATGTACTTGCTCTGCTGGCTGTTCACAACCTGCAAGAACTAAAAGAGAAGCAAAAGCAACAAGCCACTTTTTCACTTGTTTAACTCCTATGGAAAATTGAAATGGATATAGAGAATAAGTTGTGTCGATATAAACCGATTTTCTATATCAATTAAATATTCAGAAAAAACAATGGCTGACCCGTAAGAGTCAGCCACAAATTTCAATTACTTAGATGGATTAACCACCGAAGTCATCTAGAAGGATGTTTTCATCTTCTACACCAAGATCTTTCAGCATGCCGATAACAGCCGCGTTCATCATCGGTGGACCACACATGTAGTATTCACAATCTTCAGGAGCTTCGTGATCCTTCAGGTAGTTTTCGTACAGTACGTTGTGGATGAAACCAGTGTAACCATCCCAGTTATCTTCTGGCATTGGATCAGATAGAGCACAGTGCCATACGAAGTTGTCGTTTTCTGCTTGTAGGCCGTCGAAATCTTCTACGTAGAACATTTCACGCTTAGAACGTGCACCGTACCAGAAAGACATCTTACGCGTAGAGTTTAGACGCTTAAGTTGGTCAAAGATGTGCGAACGCATCGGAGCCATACCAGCACCACCACCAATGAATACCATTTCAGCATCAGTGTCTTTCGCGAAGAACTCACCAAATGGACCAGAAATCGTACACTTGTCACCTGCTTTAAGAGACCAAATGTATGAAGACATGATACCAGGTGGTACGTCAGGATTATTAGGCGGCGGCGTAGCGATACGCACGTTTAGCATAATAATGCCTTCTTCTTCTGGGTAGTTAGCCATTGAGTAAGCGCGGATTGTCTCTTCGTTTACTTTAGACTCGTAACGGAACAGGTTAAATTTGTCCCAATCTTCACGGTACTCATCTGGTACGTCGAAGTCAGCGTATTTCACGTGGTGAGCAGGCGCTTCAATCTGGATGTAACCACCAGCACGGAAAGGTACTGATTCGCCATCTGGAATTTGTAGCTTAAGCTCTTTGATGAATGTCGCTTTGTTATCGTTAGAGATAACTGTACATTCCCACTTCTTAACGCCGAAGATTTCTTCTGGAAGTTCGATGTCCATGTCTGTTTTCATTGCAACTTGACATGCCAGACGCTCACCTTCACGTGCTTCACCTTTAGTAATGTGGTCAAGCTCGGTAGGAAGGATATCACCACCACCAGATTTAATTTTTACGCGACACTGACCACATGAGCCACCGCCACCACAGGCAGAAGAAACGAAAACACCAGCGCCAGCAAGAGCGCCTAGTAGTTTACCGCCTGGTTGTGTAACGATCGCCAGATTAGGGTCGTCGTTCACAGAAATTGTAATGTCACCTGTTGGTACAAGCTTAGACTTAGCGAAAAGAATCACTAGTACTAGAGCCAGTACGATCAGAGTAAACATCACTACACCAAGAATAATGTCCATTGACTATTCCTTAATTGTTGCGGTTTACCCGACTTACAGTTGAACACCAGAGAAAGACATAAAGCCTAACGCCATTAGACCTACAGTGATGAACGTGATACCTAGACCACGTAGACCAGGAGGTACGTCAGAGTACTTCATCTTCTCACGGATACCTGCAAGAGCAACGATTGCTAGCATCCAGCCCACACCAGAACCGAAACCGTAAACAACAGATTCAGCAAAGTTGTAGTCACGTTGTACCATGAAAGATACACCACCGAAGATCGCACAGTTTACTGTGATCAACGGTAGGAAGATGCCTAGCGCGTTGTACAGAGGTGGGAAGAAACGGTCTAGAACCATTTCTAGGATCTGTACAAGTGCAGCGATTACACCGATAAAGGTGATGAAGTTTAGGAAGCTAAGATCGACACCTTCAACTAAAGCGTTTTCTCTCAATACTAGGTTGTAAACAAGGTTGTTTACTGGAACAGCGATAGTAAGTACTACTACAACCGCAACACCTAGACCAAAAGAGGTCTTAACTTTCTTAGATACCGCAAGAAACGTACACATACCTAAGAAGAAAGACAAAGCCATGTTTTCGATGAAAATCGATTTAACTAACAGACTAATGTAATGTTCCATGACGTCCTTACTCCTTCGCTTCTACTTGTTCTGGTTTCAGAATACGGATTGCCCAGATTAGGAAGCCGATTAGGAAGAATGCTGATGGCGCTAGAAGCATCAGGCCGTTTGGCTGATACCAACCACCGTTGCTCACTAGAGGTAGGATTTCCATACCAAATAGTTTGCCCGAGCCGAATAGCTCACGGAAGAAACCAACAGTGATAAGAACGAAACCGTAACCAAGACCGTTACCGATACCATCGATAAGAGATGGGATTGGCGCAGATTTCATTGCGAATGCTTCAGCACGACCCATTACGATACAGTTCGTGATGATAAGACCTACGAATACTGATAGCTGTTTAGAGATATCGTAAAGGTAAGCTTTAAGCACCTGGTCTACCACGATTACTAGCGATGCGATGATAGCCATCTGAACGATGATACGTACGCTGTTAGGAATGTGGTTACGGATTAGAGATACCGAGAAGTTAGACAAAGCAGTTACAAACGTTACTGCCAGCGTCATAACAAACGCAGTTTCTAGTTTAGTTGTTACTGCCAGAGCAGAACATACACCAAGAACCTGTAGCGCGATTGGGTTGTTGTCCAATACTGGCGCTAGAATGCTCTTTTTAACATTTTGTGCACTAGACATTAGTTCAGACCTCCGTCACGAACTTTTGCTAGGAATGGACCAAAGCCCATGTCACCTAACCAGAAGTCAAATGTGTGTTGAACACCGTTACTAGTTAGTGTCGCACCTGACAGGCCGTCAACACCGTGCTCAGAACCTGCTGGCGCACCACCTTTAACAACCTTGATAGCTGGTTTGTGGTTTTCGTCAAACAGTTTCTTGCCTACGAATTGTGCGCGCCAGCTTGGGTTCTCAACTTCACCACCAAGTCCAGGAGTTTCACCCTGCTCGTAGTAAGTGATACCAGATACTGTGTTGCCATCTGTTTCAACAGCAACAAATGCGTACATCATAGACCAAAGACCATTACCGTGAACCGGAATGATAACTTTAGATACTGCGTCGCCGTCTTTCACTAGGTATACAACACCTGTATTAGCACGACGAATGATCTTCGCTTTGTCATCTTCAGCAGATAGCTTGATAGACTCAGCAGGATCTTTTGCAGCTTTACGCTGATCGTAAGTTGCAGCGTTACCTTCTACAAAGTCACCAGTATTAAAGTCAACCAGACGTGGTTCAATGTATTGTGCAAATAGCTCAGGTACTTTTTTACCTGAAGCATCAATGCCCGCAACTTCAACGATCTTAGATTGCTTATCTAGTACAGCGTTAGCTTTTTGCTTATCGCGTAGACCTACTGCTGCTGTTGATACGATGATTGAACAAACAAGGCTCAACCCGACAACAACACCCAGCGTCTTTTTAATGCTGTCGTTATTACTTGCCATAGCGTGCTTGTCTCCGCTTGATGTTCTTCTCAATAACTAAGTGGTCGAACAGAGGTGCAAACAGGTTCGCGAATAGAATCGCCAGCATCATACCTTCTGGGTACGCTGGGTTAACTACACGAATAAGAACACACATTACACCGATTAGAGCGCCGTACCACCATTTACCTTTGTTGGTAAATGAAGCAGATACAGGGTCTGTCGCCATAAAGAACATACCGAATGCAAAACCACCTAGAACTAGGTGCCAGTGCCATGGCATGTTGAACATAGGGTTAGTATCAGAACCGATAACGTTGAACAGCGTTGCTGTCGCGATCATACCGATCATTACACCCGCAATAATGCGCCATGAAGCGATTCGCATGTACACGATCATCGCTGCACCGATCATCAGAGCAAGAGTCGATACTTCACCAATTGAGCCAGGGATGTTACCGATGAAAGCATCCATCCAAGTGATAGGAGCACCAGAAACTGTGTTTACTAGAGCACCGTTACCACCTTGAGCCCATTGGCTAAGAGCAGTCGCACCAGAGAAACCGTCAGCAGCAGTCCATACTACGTCACCCGAGATTTGCGCAGGGTAAGCGAAGAATAGGAATGCACGGCCTGCTAGTGCAGGGTTTAGGAAGTTACGACCTGTACCACCGAAGATCTCTTTCGCAACAACAACACCGAAGGTAATACCTAGTGCAGCTTGCCATAGAGGAAGTGTTGGCGGAACGATAAGTGCGAACAGGATAGAAGTTACAAAGAAACCTTCGTTAACTTCGTGCTTACGCACCATACAGAACAGAACTTCCCAGAAACCACCAACAATAAACACTGTTGCGTAGATTGGTAGGAAGTAAGTCGCACCTAGTAGCATCTTACTGCCAACCCCTGCATCAGCGGAGATGGTTCCACCAAACATTTCGGTTAGCCAGTAATGCCAGTTGCCTGCTACTACTGTCGCTAGTTGGTCACCAGCGTGCATGTGAGTCAGTGCTGCGATAGCTTGGCCACCCGCGTTGTACATACCCCAGAACATTGCTGGGAATACCGCGAACCAAACCATGATCATGATACGTTTTAGGTCAACGCTATCACGAACGTGTGAGCTTCTCTTTGTTACAAGACCCGGAGTATAAAACAGCGTTGCTGCTGCTTCATAAAGGGCAAACCACTTCTCATGTTTACCACCAGGCTCAAAGTGATGCTCGATGTCTTCAATAAATTTTTTAAGAGACATGAAAATTACCCTTCCTTCTCGATCTTATCTAGGCATTCACGAAGTAGCTGACCGTACTCGTACTTACCAGGACAAACAAAGGTACACAATGCTACGTCTTCTTCGTCTAGCTCCAGAGCGCCAAGTGCTGCTGCACTATCTGTATCGCCTGCACATAGATCACGAAGTAGCAGAGTAGGTTCCATATCTAGTGGCATTACGCGTTCGTAGTTGCCAATTGGAACCATTGAACGGTCACTACCATTAGTCGTCGTTGTCATGTTGAACAACTGACCTTTGAATAGGTGACCAAGGAATGAGCGAGTTACAGAGAACTTGTTCTTACCAGGCATTGCCCAGCCGAACAGCTCTTTTTCATAACCTTCACGTAGAACAGACACTTGTAGGTTGTAACGACCTAGGTAAGCGTGAGGACCAGTTGCATGAGTACCTGTTAGTACCGAACCAGAAATCACACGAACTTCACCTGGCATTAACTCGTTGTCTGTCACGTCGTCTAGGCTAGCACCTAGCGTCGTACGAACTAGACGAGGGTTATTCACTACTGGACCAGCCAGAGAGATAACACGGTCAGTGTAAAGTTCACCAGTTAGGAACAACTTACCGAACGCAATAACGTCTTGGTAGTTGATGCTCCACGCCACATTTTCAGCATTTACTGGGTATAGGAAATGCATGTGGGTGCCAGCAAGACCTGCTGGGTGAGGGCCATCGAAGACGTGTTCTTCAATGTTAGACTGTGAAGAGCGTGGCAAGCTAGTGCCAGATTTACATACGTAAACCTTGCCTTCTGTCAGGGCTGAAAGAATGTCTAGACCAGCAACGAATGCTTCTTGTTGCTCGTTAATTATCAACTCAGGATTAGCTGCTAGTGGATTAGTATCCATTGCAGTTACAAAAATCGCCTTAGTTGAAGACTCGATTGCTGGAACCTTGCTAAACGGACGAGTACGTAAAGCGGTCCATAGGCCAGATTCAACCAATTGAGTCTTGATCACTTCACGATCTAGACCAGAAAGTTGAGAGGCTTCGAACTTATCGAATGTCACCTGCTCTTCACCTGCCACTTCAATCACTACTGATTGAAGGACACGTTTAGCGCCACGGTTAACTTCGATCACTTTACCGGCTGCCGGTGCAGTGAATCTCACGCCAGGGTTCTTCTTGTCTTCAAAAAGAACTTGCGCTTTTTTCACTTCATCACCAACGCGGACATGCATGGTTGGACGCATGCCAACGTACTCTTCGCCAAGCAAGGCGACTTTTTTGATGGTCTTACCATCATTAATCACCTGGGATGGAGTTCCTGCGATAGGAAGATCCAAGCCCTTCTTTATTGTAATCATACGCACTTGCACTACTTTTATCGGGAAAAAGATTCTTTTGATTGCGTAACTTTTAGACACGACATTAGTGTCCGGTTTCAGTGTTGTTTTAAACACTAAAATCGCAACATCCTATTAAAAATCTCGTTACAAGAAATACTCGAGATTTCTCAGGTGCAATATTCTAGCATTTTTTAGGAACTTGATGCCATGACCAATCATAAGAATAGAGCGGATATTTAGGTAGAATAAGGTCTAAAAGGTCAAAGAATACTCATAACTTTGACCAATCGCACAAATACAATATTCCACACATACCGTATGGTAAAGCAACATTCACCGGCTGAAACAATCTTTGATTTTCATTCATTTGTTGAAACACTGTTAACGTAATTTCTTTAACCGGGATAGCTCTATTCTTTGGTGTTACGCTTGGTAAAACGAAAAAAAAGATGGTTTCCACCATCTTTCAAAAATCTATTTTTAATGGCGTTAACGACCACCACCGACACACATTGGGCTATCAGGCGCGCCATTTTGCTCGCTCTTCCATTCCTCATCGGTGTAAGTATGAATCGCTAATGCGTGAATGTGATTATCCAACTCATCTGCGAGAATTTGATGAACCTGTCGGTGTCTGCCAATCAGTCTATGTCCAGCAAACGAGTCGCTAACAACGATGACTTTAAAGTGGCTTTCTGAACCTGGCGGTACATTATGCATATAGCTTTCATTGATCACTTTTAAGTAGCTAGGTTGCAGCTCACTATGTAGCTTTTTCTCTATGATTTCTTGGATCATATTCGTTCCTCATCGATTCGAATTTCATAAGTATATACCCAACTCACGGTAACTTGCAGTATCCAGCTCTCGCTGTTGAAGTATAAGTCTAAAAATTAAATCCTAACCTCAATCAACGCAATAGTTTAAAACTCAGAGTTGAGTCATGTCTGAGCCTTTGAATAACGTAAAAGCAAGTAAACTCAAAATTTAACAGCTTTTTGTATCTACACTTGCCATCATTTGCGACAATATTCCCTAGTTTATTGAATCAACCTACGTTTACTTATGAAAACCGAACTGAACCTTCACGGCAGAAGCCTAACGCTTCACCGCTTCCCTAAGCGCTCCAACGAAACACTGCAGGCTTGGGACGCTGGTGATGAGTATTTGATTAATCATGTTGAAGAGCTGGCGCTAAACGACAATCAACATATTGTGGTTATCAATGATAGCTTTGGCGCTTTAGCTTGCTGGTTCTCTGAAAAACATCGTGTGACGTTTATGAGTGACTCTTTTATTTCTCATAAAGGTACTCAAGTAAACCTTGAAGCGAATCAATGTAAAGACGTGACATTTCTTAGCACGATGGATGACATTCCAGCAGATGCTGACTTGGTTTTGCTGCAACTTCCAAAAAGCAATCGTCACCTGACTTGGATACTCAGCCAGCTTAGAAATGCGCTCCCTGAGTCATGCCCGGTTATTGGCGTTAATAAGGTCAAAGAGATCCACACTTCGACGCTCAAACTCTTTGAAAAGCATTTAGGTGAAACGAAAACGTCCCTTGCCTGGAAGAAGCACCGACTGGTTTTCTCCCAAGCCAATGCTCAACCTATTGTCGAAGTAGACCCGATTACAGCGTGGAGTGTGGATGGCGAGAATATTCAGCTCAAAAATCTGCCAAATGTATACTCAGGCGAAAGTTTAGACTTGGGTGCCCGATTTATGTTGCAGCATATTCCTCAAGATGCTTCCATCACTCATATTGTCGACCTTGGATGCGGTAACGGCGTACTCTCAGTGAAAGCGGGGCAGTTAAACCCAAATGCTCGCCTGACTTGTGTTGATGAAAGCTTTATGGCGCTGGAGTCGGCTAAGCAGAATTTACTGGATAACTTAGGTGAAGAGCGCGAAGTACAATGCATCGCGAACAACTGCTTAGATGGTTTTGATCACGATAGCTGCTCACTTATCATGTGCAACCCACCCTTCCATCAGCAGCAAGCCATCACCGACCATATCGCATGGCAAATGTTCTGTGATTCAAAGCAGGTATTGAACAAAGGCGGTCGGTTACTTGTCATAGGAAATCGACACCTTGGCTACGACGCTAAACTCAAGCGTCTGTTTGGTGCCAACAATGTGAATCTTGTCGCGTCTAACAATAGGTTCGTGATTTTACAGGCAACAAAAAATCCTGCTAAATTAAACGCAAAATAAAAAAGCTCCTTACTGAGAAGAAT
The DNA here is from genome assembly GCF_921292965.1 of Allocatenococcus thiocycli. Classification (NCBI taxonomy): domain Bacteria; kingdom Pseudomonadati; phylum Pseudomonadota; class Gammaproteobacteria; order Vibrionales; family Vibrionaceae; genus Allocatenococcus; species Allocatenococcus thiocycli. The sequence goes on along the minus strand of NZ_CAKLCK010000045.1, from coordinate 116,155 downwards.
GTTTACAAGGAATAATCAAATGAAAAAATTGGTAATCGCGGCTTCAGTTGCCTTGCTGGCTGCATGTTCAGCCCCACAACAGGTACAACTGAACCTGATGCCTGAAAGCACACTTAGCACCAATCCTATTGTACAAGGCAAAACATACAGCTTAATCAGTAAAGATGTACGTGCCGCTCAATACGTTGCGTTGGTGGATAATGGACGTTCTAACATTCTTCCTATCCACGCGAAGCAGAATTTACGTATTGCTCTAGAGCAAGCGTTGGAGAAACAGTTCTCATCCCAAGGATTCCACTCAGACCTTAACAGTAATAATGTGATTGAACTTAAAGTTCAGGAAGCGCTCGTGAACGTAAAGCATTCGGTCATGGAAAAAGAGATGAGTGCTAAGGTTGTGTTAGAAATCACAGCAGAAAACCCACAAGGCCGATTAGTCAAAACGTATACGGGTAGTGCAAATCGCTCCGGTACGTTCAGCGCTTCAGACTCAGATATCGAACAGACATTAAACGATGTGGTTGATCTAACTCTGAAAGAAATCGCCAACGACCCAGAACTTCGTCAGTACATGCAGGAGCGATTCTAATGATACGCAAAGCAATTCTTTCTCTGGCGCTACTCAGTTGTAGCGTTTGGGCTGGATCTAAGGTCTCGTTTGAAACAACACTGGGCTCATTTACCGTTGAGTTAAATGAAGAGAAAGCACCAATAACGGTGGCGAACTTCCTTAAATATGTTGAGGATGGCAGCTACGAAGGCACCATTTTCCACCGTGTAATACCGGGTTTTATGGCGCAAGGTGGCGGTTTCAACCAAGAGATGCAAATGGTTGATACGTACGAGCCTATCAAAAATGAAGGTAATAACGGCCTAAATAACGACCAGGCGACTATCGCGATGGCTCGTACCAACGCGCCGGACTCGGCGACTCGCCAATTTTACATTAATTTAGTGGATAACGATTTTCTTAACTACGGCGCTCGACCACCGGGTTATGCAGTCTTTGGTCAGGTAACTGAAGGCTTTGATGTCATCCAAAACATGGCAAAACAGCCAACATCTTCATCTGGCCGAATGCGTGATGTACCAGAAACTCAAATCGTCATCACGAAAGCAACATTACTCAAATAGCCATCATAAACCCTTTGAATATTCGAAGGGTTTTCTCTTTCAACGGCGTCATTTTATTGGATTAATCTATGTCTTCATTACCTTCCATCACTTGGTTGGAAACGGTAAAAAGTTACCTCGATAAACGTTTGTTATGGGTCTTTATGCTGGGATGCTCAAGCGGCTTCCCATGGGTATTGATCGGCTCTAACATGTCTGGCTGGCTTAAAGATGCAGGCTTAACGCTTTCTGCGATTGGTTATTTTGGTAGCGTCTTTGCCGTGTATGCGATTAACTTCCTCTGGGCTCCACTGGTAGACCGGCTAAAGCTCCCACTGTTGCACCGTCTTCTTGGGCAGCGACGCAGTTGGATTTTCTTTTGTCAAAGCATCGTGCTTGTCGCCACCATTCTAATTGCAGATGTAGACCCGGCACAAAACCTGGCTTTTGCATCAGTTTTAGCCCTGTGTATTGCGACGGCATCGGCAACACAAGATATCGCCATCGACGCTTTTCGTATTGATACCTTCCCAAAATCTGAAGCCTCTAAACTGCCACAAGCGTCGGCAATGGCAGTCATCGGATGGTGGACTGGCTACTCCCTGCCTGGCTATTTAGCGTTTATTAATGCCGATAGCATCGGCTGGAATGGCGTTTATTACGGAATGGCGTTTATCGTTGTAGTTTTAATGGTGTTTACACTCTTAGTCGGAGAACCTAAAACTCAACGTGAGCAGTTACAGTCTGAAGCAGAACAACGTCACAAAGAAGTGGTAGGTTCTAGAATCGTTGCGTGGTTTACAGTAACCGTCGTTGAGCCTTTCCTGGATTTCTTCAACCGAAATGGGGTGCGCGTTGCGATAACCTTATTGCTCTTCGTATTCTTGTTCAAAATTGGCGAAGCCTTCTTAGGCCGAATGTCGATTGCATTCTATAAAGATATCGGCTTTAGTAACGAACAAATTGGCTACTACTCCAAGCTAATCGGCTGGGGTGCGACAATATTCTTTACCTTAGTAGGCAGTATGTTCAATGTGAGGTTTGGCCTGGTTCGCGGCCTGATGATCGGTGGCATTGCCATGTCCGCAAGTAATCTGATGTTTGCTTGGATTGCTTCAGTCGGTCCTAATGAACACCTGTACTTAGCCACTATCATTGTCGATAACTTTACTACAGCATTCTCAACCGTGGCGTTTGTCTCTTTCTTAACGTTATTAACCGGACAAGCGTTTTCAGCAACACAATACGCATTGCTGGCGTCTTTAGGGAATTTTGGACGAACCACACTGGCCTCGTTCAGTGGCGAGTTAGTAGATTACCTTAATGACTGGAGTACCTTCTTCATTCTTACCGCGGTTATGGTGATACCAAGTTTGATCATGCTGTATTCACTACGCCACTACTTTGATGACCTGCTAGAAAAAGCACGCCATAAACACTAAATCACTGGAAACCAAAGAACCACCGCAAAACGGTGGTTCTTTTAAAAACAGCATTGTGGGAAGCTGCTGACGTTTAAGGGTAAAGCCCCTTACCAAACATATTGAAGATTCTTGCCACACCCTGAGTAAATATCATTGGCTCAGTTAAGACCGTAAGACACAAACAGTCTTCTCCAGCTTTCGTATACGGGCTGTGCTTAACAGACGCATCACGAATCATCAGGTCACCCTCTTCGTACTCACCATCCTCATCGCTAAATCCGCCATGTAAGACCAAGGTTGACTCTATTCCTTTGTGCGTATGTTGAGGAATCTGCACATCTTCACTGATATACATGAGGTTTACTCTGGCATCTTCGCCCAAATCAATTTGGGCACTATATACTTTGCCGCCATAACTTCTCCAAGAGCCGACCAAATCAGAGAAACGGCTCAGAGTTTTGGGCAACTCAAAGCTTTTGCCTGCCACGGACACTTTTGCTGAGTCTCTAATAATGACACTGTCTCGCATGGGAGGGGCCGTAACAATGGCATTAAACATGTCATCAAATTCAGGCACGTAAACACAAGGAACGTCACTGACGACATTCGCTTGCTCTGCTTCTACCCGATTGACGTAGTCTCGGCACTTGGAGCATGTTTCTAAGTGCGTCGCGACCACAAGACCAGAAACCGCATCAATGCTGCCCAAAGCATAAGCTTCTAGCAATTTGTTATCTGGATGATTGTTCATAGTTGCTCCGTATGCATTGAATGTCTTAATTTCTCTACCGCAAGTCTTAGACGAGATTTAACGGTGCCAAGTGGGATATCAAACAGTTCTGCCACTTGCTGATGCGGCAACTCTTCAAGATATACCGCTTGCAAAACGTCTCTTTGATTTTTCGGCAATGTATCTAAAAATTTCACCACCTGCTCTTTCAGCATGTCTTGCTCGGGAGAGTAGTGATCGACGAGATCTGGTGGATAATATTCTGAAGGCCAGATGTCATCCGCATGAATGTGTAGCTCTTTGCCCTTTTGCTTTCGTAATAAGTCAAAGCACAAGTTGCGGATGATGGTGTATATCCAAGTAGATAACGCACTCTTCTTTCCATCGTACAAGTGAGCTTTGTGCCAAACCGTGGCCATGGTTTCTTGTACCATTTCCATTGCGACTTGCTCGTTCCCTACGTGCTTATAAGCGAACTGTTTTAATTTGGGGGCATAAAATTGGAATACAAAAGCAAAGGCGTCTTGATCTCGTGCTTTGACTTTGTCCATATACGCGTTCCATTCATGCCGTCCCAGTTTTTGTCGGCTATCACTCATCATATCGGCCTTATCGTAGGGAGGAGTCTCCCCCTCCCACTCCGTCCTAGTCTGTGATGTCATTAACTAACAGGTTGAAACCACCACTATTGCCATCGTCTATCGCTACGACTTGATAGACCACACCGTTCATCAAATCCACAGGAGCAGAATCTATTGCAACAGTAGTAGGCTCGCCTGCTGCAGTAACAGTGACAAAGTAGGTTCCTTCCTCAACGTAAAGTCCTTTCAGACTCTCTTTGTACGTAAAATCAGAAACGGTTGGATCACTACCATCTATACCAGCGCTGGTAGTGAGGTAAATATCCACGTTCTCAGCAACCGGATTTGCCGCTGCATGAGTGATATTCAATGTCGCACTGGTTGCCACCGCTCTTCTCATGTCCTCGACAATCAAAGGTTCCACAGCGACCGAAGGGCTCACGACGCCAACAGCGTAGATACTGTAATCCATCCCAGCTTCCACAGATAAATCGTCAATACTGAAAATGGGGTCTGTGGTGGTACCATCAACGAAAACATCGATGTCATAAGACTGAGGATCAAGATCCAAATAGCCACGAATTTCTTTGAAGGCTAAATCAGCAAGTGGAGCGAATGGAGCATCATTTACATTCACGTCTACAGCTGGTGCACCATCCACGACATGCCCAACCCGAACTTCAGCTTGGCTGCCCATATCCTGAATTATAGAAGATCCCGAACCATCTAAAACCAACAACTTAACGGGAGAAGAGCTGCTGGAGTCGCCGGTTTTAATGGCAGCGATAGTTAAGTTAGCATTTCCCGCCAATGAAAGCGTTCCAGAATCAAACACGACATCATCCCCAACCGCCAATCTGACTTGATAATCACCAGCCTGGATATTAAGCGTGTCTGTCGCCGCTTTATAAGCAAGATTAGTTAAAGGCATGACTGTCGATAAATCAGCCCCTGGTTCTGTCACGTACACATCTACAGCTGGAACGCCTGAAGCAGCGTGCACAACTTGTACATCCAGAGAGCTTTCATCTGCCATCGACTCCGCGTTGCGTGTCACGATTAGTGGCTCAACAGGATTTGGGTTACCGTCGGCATCACCGACCACAAACACGGTGTACTTGAGGTCTGAATCGAGATCGAGCAACGTTCTTGGCACTACTGTTGCCACCTCACTGCCTGGCAACTGCACATCGACCTGAACTGCGTTACTGCCCTCACGAACCATCATGTACCCTGATCCAACACCATAATCGACGCCAGTTAGCGTAGCTTTGTCGTTAATCCATACATTCGCCAGTGGTGCATCTGCTGATGCATGCACTGCCTGAACATTGGAGAACTCTATTGTATCGCTGTCTGAACCACACGCAGCCAATCCCAGAGATCCCATTAAAACCAGAACCGCTTTACCTGTTAGTTTCATAACCGTGCCTCTTTGTTTTTAGGGGCTTCAAGTGCTTGGTGTAGAAAATGCAAAGCTGGAAGACAATCCTCTGCTCCTGCCAACCTATCGAACAGGTGGCATTCCAACGGCAGTAGCTCAAGCCAACGCTGTGTGACCCAAGATGGGTCGTCATAAAAGCGGTGCTCATAAAGTGACCCAAGCTGAGGGAACTCCTCATAAACGTAAGCCAGCTGTTGACTTAAGTAATCAAAGCTGTACAGCCCTTTCGGAACAGCCCAGTTGTCCATCCACTCAACCTCGGCATGCCTTAAACCATCGGAGTCTGCTCTAACGCGCAGTACCTTAAAGCGTTTTTCACCAACCACTGTGATTCCAAGAAGCCCATCACTTAATGTTTCAAAATCAACAATCCGTACTAACGAACCTATCGAAGAAACGTTTCCAACTTCTTTCGGATCGCCGTCGTTACCTACCAGACAGACGCCAAAACCCATATTTTTCGAACTGCACTCTTTCACCATACGTATGTAACGAGGCTCAAAAATACGCAGATTCATCTTTCCTTCAGGGAGTACAACTGAAGTAAGTGGAAATAACATAACTTCGTTCATCAATAAGTCCTCTTTAGTTCATCGTCTAGTACGAAACTCTGTTCACTCCGATCACTAACGGTTTTTGTTGGTTAATCGACTGGCTTAAAAAGTCACGAAAATCGTCACGCAAACGATCTAAATCACATATTTATTGCAATAAAATGCAATAAATAAAAAGTTCCGTAAATAAAAACGTATTTGTGATATCGATCACTAAAAAGGTTTAGTTTTGCACCTTTTATCACTTTCTTTTGGGATTATTATCGCTATTATTCCCGCCACTTGGAAAACGCAGCTTAGATTGCATATTCTAAAATCTTACAAACATAGAGAGTCCCCTTATGCGTAAATCACTTTTAGCTCTTGGCCTTCTAGCGGCTACTTCAGCTCCAGTTATGGCGGCTGATTATTCTGACGGCGATATCCACAAAAACGATTACAAGTGGATGCAGTTCAACCTGATGGGTGCATTTAACGAACTTCCAGGTTTCCCTGATGGCTCAAACCATGACTACCTAGAAATGGAATTTGGCGGTCGCTCTGGTATTTTCGATCTTTACGGTTACGTTGACGTATTCAACCTAACTTCAGATCCAGGCAGTGATAAAGCTGGCGCAGAAAAAATGTTCATGAAGTTCGCGCCACGTATGTCTCTGGACGCACTAACTGGTAAAGATCTTTCTTTCGGTCCAGTTCAAGAGCTTTACGTTGCATCTCTTATCGAGTGGGGTGGTAACTCTGGTGTAAACAATCAGAAAATCGGTCTAGGTTCTGACGTTATGGTTCCATGGCTTGGCAAAGTAGGTGTAAACCTATACGGAACCTACAGCGGCAACGATAAAGACTGGAACGGTTACCACTTTGCAACCAACTGGTTCAAACCATTCTACTTCTTCGAGAACGGTTCATTCATCTCTTACCAAGGTTACATCGACTGGCAATTTGGTATGAAAGATGAGTACGCAAGCTCTAGCTACGGCGGCGCAATGTTCAACGGCCTATACTGGCACTCAGACCGCTTTGCAGTTGGTTACGGCCTGAAAGGTTTCAAAAACATCTACGGTATCAAAGACGTTAGTGGCGTAGACTCTACTGGTTTTGGTCACTACGTAGCGGTAACTTACAAGTTCTAATAGAACCAATAAGTTTCTTCAGAAATGGCGCCCATTGGCGCCATTTTTTATTTGCTTTCCTTTTTCCCCTCATTATCCTTGCAGCAAACCTTTTCAATGAGAGCGTTTGGTGAATATTGTCATCTTAGGTCCCGGAGCTATCGGCTCACTCTGGGCAATAAAATTAAAGCAAGCAGGACATCATGTGTCTCTTTGGAGCAGAAGTTCAGAAACTCAGCTTTCGTTGCAACTTGATGACTCAGTCGGTGACACTTTCTTAAATAATCACCTGCTTTCTGTAAAAAGTGCTGACTTGATTGTGGTGACCGTCAAGGCGTGGCAAGTCGAAGAAGCCATTTCTCCTCTGCTTGGACATATCCACCCCGACACAATCGTGATGCTGATGCATAACGGCATGGGAACCGCACAACGCGTTTCAGAATCGCTTAAAAACAACCCTATCGTTTTAGCGACCACGACTCACGGAGCCTATAAACCTTGCAAACAAAAAGTGTTGCATACAGGTCATGGCAACACGCAGTTAGGCGGCTTCAATAATTTGGGCGAACAGTGTCAGTTTTTACAAGAAGTAATGCATCACGCCCTACCTGAAGTGGGATGGAACCCAAATATCAATGCAGCATTGTGGACTAAACTCGCTATCAACTGTGCAATTAATCCATTAACCGCTATCCATCAATGCAAAAATGGCGCGCTTGCACAGCAGGCGTTTCAGGATACGCTGAGAAACATTACGCGCGAATTGATTGAGGTAATGAATAAAGAAGGGCTCGATACTGAGTTCGACAATTTGTTGGGAGTTATCATGCAAGTCGTCAATGCTACCGCTGAGAATTACTCTTCGATGAGACAGGATGTTTACCACCAGCGACGCACCGAAATCGACTTTATTACTGGTTATTTATTGCAAACTGCAGAGAAACACCATATCGAGACGCCTGAGAACCTCAGTCTTTACCAACGCATTAAACAGATAGAAAAAAGCTGGACAGAACAATGAGTGTAAAAATCTTAGTACCTATCGCTCCAGGTACCGAAGAAATGGAAGCCGTGACCATTATCGATATGATGGTTCGAGCTGGATATGACGTGACGGTAGCCAGTGCAGCATTCGATGGGGCTTTAACGATGAAAGCTTCTCGTGGCGTCACGCTAACCGCAGATTGCAAACTGGTCGATATCGCCGATGACGAGTTTGATGTCATTGCACTGCCGGGTGGTGTCGGTGGTTCGGAAGTGTTTCGCGACAGCACAGTCATGATAGAAATCCTCAAACAACATATTTACGAAGGAAAACTGGTTGCGGCTATCTGTGCAGCCCCAGCGTTGGTGCTACAACATCATGATCTATTCCCTAACGCCCTAATGACCTGTCACCCAAGTTTCCAGTCACACATTCCTGAAGCAAACTGGCGTAGCAAACGCGTGACTATCGATATTAACCATAATCTGATCACCAGTCAGGGGCCGGGAACTGCGTTAGAATTTGCAATGGAAGTGATCATCAAACTCTCTGGCAAAAAACATGCGTGGACTATCGCCGAACCTATGGTGACTATTCCGACTTTGCACTATCACAAAATTGGTGAAGAGTAATGTTTGACGTCAATGCGGTTCGTAAGCAGTTTCCCGCTTTAAATCAGTCAATTAATGACACGCCTTTGGTCTACCTTGATAGTGCTGCAACCACGCAAAAGCCTCAATGTGTGATTGACGTTATCAGTCATTATTACAGTGCTCAAAATGCTAACGTGCATCGTGGCAGTCACAGCTTAACCGCCAATGCCACCAGCCAGTTCGAAGCGGCTCGTGAAACCGTCACCCGTTTTATCGGCGCGGCCAGCTCAAAAGAAATCATCTGGACTCGTGGAGCGACAGAAGCGCTCAATTTGATCGCTCAGACCTATGCTCGTAGCAACTTACAAGCAGGCGATGAGATATTGATCAGCGAGATGGAGCATCACGCCAACATCGTGCCATGGCAAATTGTTGCTGAGCAGACCGGAGCAAAAGTAGTAAAAGTGCCAATGACTTCCAACTGTCAGTTTGATTTGGAAGCATTTAAGTCGCTGTTGTCTGAACGCTGTAAGATTGTAGCGTGTGCACAAATCACTAATGTCACTGGTTCACGTCAACCTATCGAAGAAATCACCACACTGGCACATCAGTTTGGTGCCGTTGTCGTGGTGGATGGTGCTCAAGGTATCGTGCATGAGCCGTTAAACCTTGCTGAGCTGGATATCGATTTTTATGTATTCTCAGGACATAAGCTCTATGCCCCAGCAGGGATTGGCGTGCTTTATGGCAAGTTAGCCTTACTGGAAGCGATGCCGCCATGGCATGGTGGCGGAAAAATGGTCGAGAAAGTATCGTTTGAAAAAACCACCTTTTCAGCGTTACCCGGAAAATTCGAAGCAGGCACACCAAATGTGGCTGGGGCTATCGCACTCGCAAAAGCCATTGATTGGTATCAGAGTTTTGATCATCAAGAAGTGGAAGCGCACCTGCACACTTTACAAAACAAAGCCTATCAAGCGCTTAGTCAGCTGGATGATATTCACATTCTTAGTTACCAGCCTAATGCATCGGTACTGACATTTGTTATGGACGGCGTTCATCACCAAGACATTGCGACACTACTCGACCAGCAAGGTATTGCAGTACGCGCCGGACACCATTGTGCCCACCCGCTAATGGATGCACTGAAGGTTAAAGGAACAGTGCGTGTCTCGTTTGGAATTTACAACACCTTAGAAGACGTTGAGAGGCTGATCGCCGCGGTAGAAAAAGCCGTCGATATGCTCTAACCAAACCACGAAATCGTAGTAACCGATTTGGTTGCTACGATTCGCTCTCTGTCGTTATCACACAGTTTCTACCATTACGTTTTGCCGCATAGAGTGCTTTGTCAGCCCTTGCATACAATCGTTTTGTCGATTCATAACCGATGATATTCACCACGCCAACACTGACTGTCACAGGAATTTGAACGTTTTCAAACTCAAACTGATTTTTTTCAATATTTGAACGAATTTCCTCGCCGATCTCTGTTGCCGAAGACAATGAAACATCAGGCAGGATAATCGCAAACTCTTCCCCTCCCACTCTCGAGAAGGTTTCATCTTTTGTTAAAAGACTAGAAACTAACTCCGCCAACGTTTCTAAGACGTAGTCACCGGCATCGTGACCTCGCTCATCATTAATAGATTTGAAGAAATCGAGATCAAAAAACAGTAAGGCGGCTTGATAACTTTGAGCTTCGCACTTGGTGATTTCTTCGGACACTTTTTCGAAGAAAACACGGCGATTATAGATGTTTGTTAAAGCGTCGATTTGGCTTTGGTGACGCAGAATAGTTTCAACTTGATGACGGTTAGAAATATTGCGGGTAAGGATAAGCACGACTCTGCGACCTTGGTACGTTATACCAAGAGGACATACTTTCCCCTCATAATAGAGTAATCCGTTTGGCCCTGTGGTGGGATCAATGCCCTGAACGTTGTCGGCGGACATCTTGTATTCTATGGTGATAATACTGTCTTCCGTCAGACAGCGATTAATCTGCTTAATAAACCAGTCTGCTTGTTCTTTTTCAAGCACACTATGCAGAGTTTCACCAATCAAACTACTGCCATCGTGATAAGCGTTTCTATCTATACCACCAAACACATCAATATAAAGACCATCTTCACTCAGTATAAAAGTGGGGTCTGGCATTCCGGATAACACGTCTTGCGCATGTTCCAAGGAGAATCGCATAAAAGAGAGGTTCCTAGTATTTGTACTAACTAACCCAATTGCCTATAAACCTTCTACAACGGGAAAATAAAAACCTCTTTAAGAATATATCTATCATCTAATGCAGACAAATTGTAACTACAAATATTGGGGTAAAACCGGACTGTGCGCCGAGAAATGAGATCAATAACGAACAATAACTGAAGCCAAAACCGCCGACGTAGTGGAATGGTTTTAAGTCCTTCTTCCATCCCCTTTGCCCAAATAAAAAAGCGCCGAGTAACGTTCGCTACCCAGCGCCTTTCAGAACCAACGAAACTGTTATTTAGCGGTGTGTTTGATCTGCTCAACAATCGCTTTCAGGCCGTTACCACGAGATGGACTTAAGTGTGCAATCAAACCGAGCTGCTCAAAATACGCATCAATGTCGAACGCTTGGATCTGCTCAGCAGTTTTTCCGTCAAACGCGGCCATCACCAGTGCGATCAAGCCACGGACAATACGCGCATCAGAATCCGCACAGAAATGCCAAACACCACCCTGCTCCTGACTAACCAACCAAACTAAGCTTTCACAGCCTGACACCGTGACTTGTTCTGATTTCAGCGCTTCGGGCATTTGAGGTAATTTCTTTCCCCACTGGATAACTTGGCGGTAGCGATCTTCCCAGCCTTTAAACTGCTGCATCGTCGCGACAATATCGTCACTTGTTATCTCAGAACCAAATGGTGAAACTGGAAAATCAGTCATAGTGCGTACTTCTCTTTGTTATTACTTCTTATACTTTTGAATCAGCTTTTCTACTATGCGTGAAACCGCAACAAAGCCGAACGTTGCTGTCACAACGGTTGCCGCGCCAAATCCGCTTGCACAGTCCATTCGCTTAGGTCCTTCTGCCGTAGACTTCACGCCACATACCGAACCGTCCGCTTGTGGGTATTTTAGCTGCTCGGTAGAGAATACGCAGTCAATGCCAAATTTACGCGCAGGATTCTTCGGAAAGTTATGATGACGACGTAAGGTGTCTTTAATTTTTTTGGCCAGTGGATCCTGAATCGTCTTGGTCAGATCCGCCACCATAATTTGTGTTGGATCGACCTGACCACCAGCGCCACCCGTCGTGATCACTTTGATCTTGTTACTACGGCAGTAAGCCAATAGAGACGCTTTTGCTTTCACACTGTCGATCGCATCCAACACGTAATCGAACTCTTTGCTCAAGTATTCATGCTGGTTGTCTGGAGTGATGAAATCATCAATCAGATTCACCTTACATTCTGGGTTAATCAACTTAACGCGCTCGGCCATCACTTCAATTTTGCTTTGGCCAACCGTTCCAGACATAGCATGGATTTGACGGTTAATGTTCGTTACACACACATCATCCATATCGATCAACGTCAGCTCACCAATTCCAGTTCTCGCCAGCGCTTCTACCGCCCAGGAACCAACGCCACCGATACCAATCACACACACATGCGCAGCACGAAGAATTTCGACTTCGCTGTTACCATAAAGACGACGAGTGCCGCCAAAACGTTGATTGTAGTTGTCAGATGCCGGAGTATCGAGTTCGCGCATATTGAAATCCAGATGATCGATAGAAAAACAAAGAGTGCGATTTATACGCACTCTTTGAGAAAATGTCTAGACAAGAGGACGTTCCTCTCTCTTATCAATCCACTATTGTATCTTTTCTGGTGATAAAGCCCAAGGCGCTTGAGTTGGCGTGTTCTCTAAGCCAAGTTTCCAAACACGGCCAAAGTGTTTGTAATGACCCGCTTCGATTCCCGCTCTTGCACCGATACCATGATACAGATCTAAGTGGTTACGTTTCACTGCACCACCTGTGTCGAGTACAAGCAGAATGCGTAATTGATGTGCGCCGCTCCACGTTCCATCCGCATTAAGTAATGGTACTTCAGCCAGAACTGGCGTCCCCATTGGCAAGATTGAACGGTCACCCGCTACTGCTGCCATTGGTAACAGTGGAATACCCGCGGCTCCGGTCACTGGCGCTTCTGATTTAGGGGCAAAGAACACGTAAGATGGATTCTGTTCAAGCAGCTCACGAACGGTCGCTTCATCGTTAGCCATCACCCAATCTTTAATCGCTTTCATCGACATTTCTTCACGAGGTACTTCACCGCGCTCAATCAAAATTCGCCCGATACTCACGTAGGCTTTGTTGTTCTTTCCTGCATAGGCAAAGTACTCCAACGTGTCATCGTCTTCGAAATGCACATAGCCACTGCCCTGCACTTCCATCATGAAAGGATCAATTCGGTTTGGGGCATAGCCAAGCACCAGACCTTGACCGTCTAAGGCGCCATCGTAAATCTCGGCACGCGTCGGGCAGTCAGATGAACAATTAGGCTTACCATAAACTGGGTATCTAAAGATGTTATTTGGCTGATGACGCAACTCCATCACCGGAGAGAAATATCCCGTAAACAACACGTTGCCTTTCTTGTCGCCCCCACCTAGTTGCGCCGCTTGAATACCGTAAGCGCTAAGCACACTGGTGTCGCCACTTTGCTGAGCCCACTCACTCAATCTGTGATACAGCGGTTGGTACATCTTCGCCATAGAGGGAGATTTAATCAAAACCTGCTCAACTTGCTTGTTGAACTCGGTAAAGTCGCGAGGCTTGTTCGACTCAACCACGTCCACTTTATTGAGAATTTGAGGAAACTCACCATCGATGTATTGATGGGCAAGATCGTTTTTCTGAGCACAACCAAACAGAAGGCCTAGAGTAACAATAGGAAGAAGTTGTTTTAGCACGTGATTATTCCGTAATAAAAGATAGCAAAAGGATGGCAAACAAAGACAGGCAACGCAATTGAAAAGCCGCGTCAAAGTGTTTCAAAACTAGGTCAACTGTTAAATATGCTGTAATTCCATCCAATTAGTTTCGAATTAACAACATGATAGCAGGGGGACGAATACGCAATTGTCCAGAAAGTGTTTGAATATACGTTATTTGAGCTGTCCAAAATGGAACGGGAATGAATATCACGTTCAGCGCAGGGTGCTGTCGAAACTTCTCTCCAATCGAAAAATTGGCAGATAATGCACGTTAGCATCCAACTTCATTTCCGTGTGTTGCTGGCCAATAAACCTAAACCGGCGAACACTCGAACCAAACTTATAAGACAAAGCATCTCCATCGAAGTCAAAATCGGTCGCAACTGTAGAACCATTAACGGTGACACCTCTTTCGCTTAACTCAAAAACCTCACGAGCGTATGGTGCGACCTCTTGCTCTACCCATTTGCCATAAATAATTGATTTTTCAACAGGCGGGTTGATATAACGAGAAATCCAGTCACTGTACAACATGCCCGCGATAATTGTACCAACCACTGCGATAAGCATCAGAAAGCGCTCTACGCCTTTTCGAAATTGGGATTTATTGGATGAGTCAGATTGGGGCTGAGTAGTAATCGTAGCATTCCTCTCTGGGGCTGAAGATGTGATGACCACTGATAGCGGAAAGATTGAGGCATTTTATCCTTCATCCTATTATTCCCCAAAGGACCACTCTTCATATATTTGTCCTTTATTCCAAAAAATTCACCTTGCCATTGGATGAATAAAAAGACATTATTTAAGCATAAATAAACACAAGGAATGGCTGTAGTGAAAATTCGTAGTACCGCACTCGTTAAAGGGTTCCGCCAATCAACCCCCTATGTAAATGCACACCGTGGCAAAACCATGGTGATAATGCTCGGTGGAGAAGCGGTCGCCCACAACAACTTTGGAAACATTATCAATGACATTGCATTAATGCATAGCCTTGGCATTAAAGTGGTGGTGGTTTATGGCGCTCGTCCGCAAATCAACCAATTATTGGTAAAACAAAACCTTACTACGCCATACCATAAAGACATCCGAATTACTGATGAAGAAGCTTTGTCAGTAGTTATGCAAGCCGCAGGTCAACTACAGCTGGCGATTACTGCACGCCTATCCATGAGCCTGAATAATACACCTATGGCTGGGACAGAGCTAAGCGTTGTATCCGGGAACTATATTATTGCTCAACCACTGGGTGTGGATGATGGTGTCGACTACTGCCACAGCGGACGGATTCGCCGCATCGATACTGACGCGATTAATCGCACTCTGGACCAAGGTTCGATTGTTCTGCTTGGTCCAATTGCCAGCTCCGTCACGGGTGAGTGTTTCAACTTACTTTCTGAAGAGGTCGCCACCCAGCTTGCGATTAAATTAGGTGCGGACAAACTGATCGGTTTCTGTTCAGAACAAGGTGTCATTGATGACAACGGCAATGCGGTCGCTGAGCTACTTCCTATCGAGGCAGAGCATGTTATTAAAACCTTAACGGAAAAAAACTCACCAGATTCAGACTACTACACCGGTACACTACGTTTCTTGAAAGGCTCGATTGCCGCTTGTCGTGCGGGCGTACCACGCAGCCATTTGATCAGTTATAAAGTCGACGGTGCCTTAATTCAGGAACTGTTCTCTTTCGATGGTATTGGTACGCAAGTGGTCATGGCCAGTGCTGAGCAAGTCCGTCAAGCCAACATCGACGACATCGGCGGTATTTTAGACTTAATCCGTCCTCTGGAAGAACAAGGTATATTGGTAAGACGCTCACGCGAGCAATTGGAACAAGAAATTGGCAAATTCACCATCATCGAAAAAGATGGGCTAATCATTGGTTGCGCCGCGTTGTACCCATACGCCGAAGAGCGCAAAGCGGAGATGGCTTGCGTAGCGATTCATCCAGATTACCGCGATGGTAACCGTGGATTGTTATTACTGAATTACATGAAGCACCGCTCAAAGTCAGAAAACATTAATCAGATCTTTGTGCTCACAACCCACAGCCTGCACTGGTTCAGAGAGCAAGGCTTTTACGAAGTGGGCGTGGATTATTTACCGGGAGCAAAGCAAGGTTTATACAACTTCCAGCGCAAATCAAAAATCTTAGCTTTGGATTTATAAAGATTAAAAAGACCGAGTGCATACTCGGTCTTTTAGTTTCTAGTTGGCTAGTCGCTGCACCAATCCACTAGCTCGCGTTGTTTTCACCTTTATTCCTCGTTTAAGCACATTCAGCTCCGCGTAAAGCGCTAAACGTTTCTTCGCTCGGGTGATGCCTGTGTAAATCAGCTCACGGGTTAATATCGGGCTAAAATCTGGCGGCAGAATCATTAAGGTGTAATCAAACTCACTGCCCTGCGATTTATGTATCGTCATGGCGTAGGCAGTTTCGTGCTCTGGCACTCGGCTTGGCAGTACCGACTTAACACTACCATCAGGGAGTTCGAAAAAGACTTTCAAACGCTGCTCTTCTTCGCTGTCATCCCGCATACAAATACCAATATCACCGTTATACAAACCTAAACCGTGATCATTGCGCGTAACCATCACAGGTCTGCCGTGATACCAAATCTCATCCTGCACCTTAATCAGCTTACGCGCTGCAAGTGCTTTCTCTATGCGCTGGTTTAACCCAGCCACACCAAAGTCACCTTCGCGGATCGCACAAAGCAGTCTGCACTGGTTAAATGTGTCTAACACCGCTTTGGCTTTTCGGGTTAACGTTTCAGGTTCTCCAGTATTTGGATCCTGTTCTTGCTGCCCAATACGCTTCAGATAACGACCGTATTCTTGTACTAACGTCTGCATCATCTGATTGTAGTTTTGGCTACTCAGAGCAAAATGTTCGATATCTGAAAAGTCTCGCGCCCAGACATTGTCCACACTAGCTGCAGAACCTAGGTTCACAGCTTTCGCTAATTGACCAATCCCCGAGCGAGCATCAAACCGGTAACTCTTTTGCAGCATACACAAACTATCAGCAATGCTGGATGCACTATTGCTACTGTGGGCCAAGGTGTCAAAACCGGTCAGCTTTGCGATGGCCGAAGCCTGCTCTTTGCCATACCCCAAAGCGTGGAACGAGCAAATATCACCCAACACTGCCCCCGCTTCTACCGAGGCGAGCTGATCTTTATCACCAAGCAGAATCAGTCGTGCATGCTTAGGCAATGCATCGACCACTTTGTACATCATGGGTAAATCGACCATCGACGCTTCATCAATCACTAAGATATCCAGATGCAGCGGATTCTGTTTGTTATGACGGAACTCTGCGCTATTAGGGATCGCGCCCAGCAAACGGTGCAAGGTGCTCGATTCAGTCGGGATTTTGGCTTTTAACTCAGGAGAAACCGGTAACTCTTGCACTGCTTTGCCAATTGACTCGGTTAATCGTGCAGCTGCTTTACCCGTCGGAGCCACCAGCTTGATGGTTAGATTCTTCTCTTGTGCGGCCTGCTCTATCAGCGCGGCAAGCAATTTGGTTACCGTAGTCGTTTTACCGGTTCCCGGTCCACCAGAAATCACCGCAAAGCGACGGGTTAGCGCGACTGCGGCCGCGACTTTTTGCCAGTTTACACAAGCAGAAAGTGGCACGAGGTCATCCAGAGGTTGTAAGTCCTGAACTTTATTGGCGTGGCTTAAAAGTGCATCAATCGCAGGCCAATCCAATGCATCGCTTGCGACCACATCAAGGTGGTCACACACCAATTGCTGACGCAGAACTTGGGTGCTACTCCCAGCTTCAGTGGCTTTGGCAATCGTGTTAAAAAGAAAGTGATATTGACGCGCAAACAGATGGTTAAGCAGCTCAGATAATCGCGTAAATTCTTGTAGCTGCAAACTAACCGCCGCGCCCAGTTGATTGAGCTTTTCCGCCAGTGTCACTTCATAGTACCAGTAACGATGTAAATACAAACGCTCACCATCGAACATTAGCGGCAGCGCTTCTCCCTGTGCGCCAACTAAACTGGAATTTTCCAATAATTGTTGCCAATTAATACCTTGCAGTTGAGTATTGAGCGTTAACGCTGCCTCACCAAACAGCCCCAACTTACTGGCCAAATCAGTCGGCTGACCTTGCGCATCGAAGAGAGGCAAACAGATATGTCCTTTACCAAGCTCACTACTGACGACACCACCGATAAACGCCAGTGCCTGACCGTCTGATTGTGATTCACTCTGCGCATCATCAGTTTGAGCGTAAAGAAAGCGTGCAAATTGGTAGTCGAGCTGACGAATCGCACCTTTGTGTGCCAAACGTTCAAGTGTTCCCAGCAGGCTCTCTTGGTACGATGGAAGATTGTTATTGGTCGTCATTACAGTAGCTCCATCTGCCCAGCCTGAGTCGATCGTGTTTCCAGTGTTTGACCATCAATCAAACGATCCATCTCTTGTAAAAATTCTAACGTTGGTTTGGCGGAAAAAATACCGTGATCGCTTTGCCCATCCATGCCGCGTAAGAACAAGTAATACACGCCACCAAAGTGCTGATCGTATTGATAATTAGCCAGCCGACTACGCAAAAATCGATGCAGTGCTAAAGCATAAATCTGATACTGCAAATCGTAACGGTGGTCCGCCATGGCAGATTTTAGTGCTTCACCATGGTAGTGAGTCACATCGTCGCCAAGGTGGTTCGATTTCCAGTCCAGCACGTAGTACTTGCCTTGATGCTCAAACACCAAGTCGATAAAGCCTTTGAGCATGCCTTGAACCGTTTGGAAACCTAAATCTCCCGCTTTGGCAGACAATGGATCATGTCGTTGAATCACACGGTTCAGCGCCGGCGCGGACAACACTTCAATCGGCAGCAGAAACTCCATCTCCACCAGACGCTGCGATGGTGCCTTTTGATTAAGCAGCAACGACTTTCCGTCTAATGGCGTGGCAAGCACAGTATCAATCAGCTGTTGTAAAATGGGCAGCCACTCTTCATCCAACTGCTCACTTTCCATCAAACCGAGAATGATTTGGGTATTCTCTTCCGTCGTGGCTGGCTGAGTAAACTCAATTTCCTCGAATAAGCTGTGAAGGAACGTCCCCGGACGCGCGCCTCTTGGGAAGGTGAAAATAGAACGCTCAGGCTCAACCAAATCCTCTTCGTCTTGCTCGTCAGAAGAGTCAATATCAAAGCCAGTAATCTCAATGGTGGCGTCGTGTTCAGTCTGATGGGAGCCCTGCTTGACCAAACCAGAATAACTGGTGATACGCCAGTTTCTGTCGATAGGATTTTGTAGTTCTTTCGCAGTGAGATCACACACTTCTTCTTGTGGCGCTACATACATCTCTTCGAGCTGCTGTGGCGGTTCACCTAAAGCGACGCAATCAAGCTTATCTTGCTGCTGTTTTAAACCTTGGTACAAATCGTTGATTCCGCCTTCTTGGCCATTTTGCACCAAGTAGCCGATTGCGCTGTGGTGAACACCAGTTGGTTCTTTGGTTGAGCGTCCATTACGCAAAGGCGAAGCGCCAATAAAGCAAGCATACACGGCGCGCGTTAACGCTACATATATCAGACGCAGGTCTTCGGCTAAACGCTCTTTGTCCGCTTGCATCATTGATGCATCACTGCCCGTAATATCCAGTACAGTGCGGTCAGTGGCCGCATCGTAATATTTGGCTTCGCTGGCTTCTCGGTAACTGAACACAAACGGCAGAAAGACCAGGTCATATTCCAGACCTTTTGATTTGTGGATAGTCACGATCTGCACCAAATTACGCTCAGATTCCAAACGTTGGATTTGGTCATCACTGCCGCCCAAACCATTTTCCGCATCACTGATAGACTGAGCCAACCAGCGCAGCAACCCATGATCACTATCTAATTCGTTGCTGGCTTGCTGAAGGAGTTCACCAATGTGCATTAAATCGGTAAGTACTCGCTCACCATTTTCTCCTTGTGAGCTTGCGCCTTCTTCTAACAATCGTTCGGCAATATGGCGCTTGCTGATCACCGCGCGCAGCATGGGTAATACCCCACGTTGAACCCAAAGTTTGCGATATTCTTTGAACTCATTAACTGCATTTTCCCATACGATTTCATCGTTATTGAGTGCGTCCAAGCTGGCGGCATCCAATGCAAACAGTTCAGAGGCGAGACTCGCACGCAGCGCTCGGTCATTTTCCGGTGTCAGTACCGCTTGCAGAAGACGCTGCAGATCTTGAGCAACCGAGCTGGTAAACACGCTGTCTCGGTTAGACAGATATACGCTGGCAATGCCTTGATCTGCCAACGCCTGTTTAATCATTCGGCCTTCGCTACCAGTACGAACCAGTACTGCGATATCGCCAGCTTGAACGGCTTTCTCTTTTTCACCGTTCACCAGACACGCTTGCCCCTGCTGAGCCTGAGTCAAAATTGTTTGGATTTGGCTCGCGGTTGCCTCCGCCATTCGAGTTAAATATTCGCCTTTTGACAGCGGCTTTTCTTCAGCGTTTTGCAACCAATAAGTCAGTGCTGGTTGCTTTTGACCTCCCATAGTCCAAATGCGTTTTTCGGCATTTGGACTGTAATTTACCGGTAAGAAAGGAATGTCCGAATCATAGATAAATGGGCTGTCTGGTAAGGCAAACACTTGGTTCACTGCCTGCACCATATCCGCACTTGAACGCCAGTTGGTTCCTAGCGTGTAGTGGGCACTTACTTGGTTACGAGCTTTAATATAAGTGAAAATGTCTGCGCCACGGAAACCATAAATCGCCTGTTTCGGGTCACCGATCATAAACAAACCACATTCTGGATTGTTCAGATAGATACGACTAAAAATACTGTATTGCAGCGGGTCGGTATCTTGGAATTCATCAATCATCGCGACCGGATACAAAGTGCGAATTCGCTCAGCTAGTAGCTCGCTTTCATCGGTATCGATAGAAGCAGAAAGTTGAGTCAGTAGGTCATCGAACGAAAGCCATTGCTTCTGATTTTTCGCGCTGGCTAACATCACCCGACAATGCTCTATCGCATGGGCGAGCAGAGGGGCTTTTAAGCTAATAGGATTAGCAAGAAAAGCCTCAATCGCTGCAAAAACGGCGTGCTGCGGCGCACTACCTTTAGGTGTTTTTTCCGACAGGACATTTTGAGCAAACTTCTCCAGCTTGTCAGGATAGTCATAACCTGTGGTTTCTGTTGCTGCCCAAGCATTCACTGCCTCTAACCAGGTCGGCAGAGACTTTTTGGTATAGCTGCGTTTGTTGATGTCTGAATCCGAAATCAGTGCTAAAAAATCATCCTGGCTATCTCGCCATTGTGCTTTCAGCTGATCAATTTTTTTCAGATTCTCAGTATGAACATCGGCCAAACTGCCTTTCATCGCAGGTACAGAAAGGCTTAACGGTGCGCCTGTTAAGTAATTGCTGATGTCAGACAACAGTGCAGATGGAGAACCCCACAACTGACGAATTTCCCCCGCTAAAGTGAATGGCAATGGATAGAAGTTACGTCGCCAATAGTCAGCCACCACCTGAGCTTTAAGGTGGCTTTCGTCCGTCACGAACTCGTTATTAAATCGGCTGCCGGATTCAAAAGCATTTTGTGTCAGCATGCGCTGGCAAAAACCGTGAATGGTGTAGACCGCAGCCTCATCCATTTGGCGCTCTGCCTGAAGAAGAATTTCCGCCGCTTGCTTGCGATCGTCGAACTCATTAAGCAAAGGCTGGATGACTGGATCGGAACTCTGTCCGCGAGCAAAAGCGATACGCGCATCATGGATTCTCGCCCTTATACGATCGCGCAACTCCGCTGTCGCCGCTTCGGTAAAGGTCACAACCAGAATTTGATCAACGGTAAGCGGGACGCGATGTTTGGTCTCTGCACTGCCGTGACCAAGCAAAAGGCGCAGGTATAAACCCGCAATAGTGAAGGTTTTGCCCGTACCCGCGGATGCCTCAATTAACCTCGCACCATGTAAAGGAAACGTCATCGCTTCTAGTGGTGTTGGCTGCGGTTGCCCAGTGGCTTCTAAATCATGGTTAGGTAGCTCTGCACCTGACATTTGATCCATAACGCTGAATCTCTCCGGATTATCAACTGATAGAAGTGTGATCTATCGTTAAAAATTCTATTTATATGTTTACCAAGTTGGATAATTTAGGGCTTTGTGGGATCTTTCTCACGGTTATCCATCTGTTGCACCGTTAGTATGCGCCTCACGAGATAAGCCAAGCCTTTAAGGCGGCAACACTCAAATGAATTAAGCAAAAGTATCATGGTCCCTCTGACCTTGTGGCCGTACAGCGAACGCCCTACAAAAAATAATGATTTTCTGGCGGCCACCCTACTCTCCCTTTACTCTATCCAACTGTCCTTGCTACGCTTTTATATCGTCCGCATCTTGAACCGCTAAACGCGCACCTTGCAGCACCAACGCCGTCAATAAGCGTATTTCTTTCGCCAAATCATCATTCCAAGCTGGCCAAATACGTGCAATATACGCATTGTTTCCTTCGCCTGAACTCATGTAGCCATCGTTGAATGTATCTGCCATTTTCTTCAAAGATTTCTCTTCGTCGTCAGCCCAGTGTCCACGACTAAATCCGGCTTCAACACATGCTAACGCCGTTTGCGGGAAATAAGGCAAAGGCTTAGTCATGCCTTCAAAGAACAGACGAACCAATTCCGTAAGTAATTGCTTGGCATACTGCGCGTCAGCAATTTCCGGGTAGATTAAATGAACCGCACCTTCTTTGCGGTCATAGCCAATAATATGGGTTTTCTTGGTATGGCCAGACGCTGACATGGCAAGATGATCAATCCAAGCGGCCAGATAATCCTGTGAACGAACCCTACCGCTACGGTAGCGAATCAACCCGGATTGGTAACACTGAGTAAGCCAACCTGTCAGGCGAACTTTTTTCTCATCGCCTTCATTGCCTTCGAATAACGAGTCAAAGGTCAGGTCGATTTCTAAATCGTCTTGCGGTACGCCAGATAGAAACGCCAGTTTGTCCACCAGCTCTTCAGCCTGAACTCGGTTGGTTTCAAACTCGATATCGCCAAATGCACCGACCGGTAATTTACCTTGAGCGCGTTGTTGACTCATAAAGTGCTTAAGCACATCTGTTTTCTTCTCTGGCTGTGTCAACGTGGTTTCGAGCAAGGTTTCTAACAGCTCATCACGCATTTGATAGCTTTCCAAACCACCGAGTACAAATGGTTCATCGTCTTCCATCACCGGCAATGGCGGCTCAAATACCACTTTTAAGCGGCGATTAAAAAAGTACTGTACCGGTAAACGCCAGAAACGTTGCAGCTCGACTAAATCGAGCTCTAGTGGGAACGTGGCTCCCAGCAGATAATCGTCCAATGCGCGATTAAAGTCATGACGAACGTAGCCTTGAGATTGGCTACTCTGGGTTAACGCCGCCGGAACCCACTCTTTGGCGTAGCTGGAATGCATCCCCTGAAAGGCACTTGGGCTAAATGGCACCATGGCGTGCGTATTGACCAGCGCTTTCAATAAATTATCGCCAGACTCATCAACCGGTAAACCTTCATCACCGCCTAAACAGTAATTTTGGTGACAGTATTCCATTAACTCAGAAACCAGCACTGACGGTACGCGCTCGGTGTTGTCTTGAATCGAACGACCGACATAACTGATATACAGCGTTTGCTGTGCCGAAAGCATCGCTTCGAGGAATAGATAGCGGTCATCATCTCGTCGTGAACGGTCACCCGGCTTGGTTCTGCCCGTCATCAAGTCAAAACCTTCTGGCGGCATGGAACGCGGATACACGCCGTCGTTCATTCCGAGCAGACATACGGTTCTAAATGGAATCGAACGCATCGGCATCAGGGTACAGAAGTTCACTTGTCCGGCAAGAAAACGCTGGCTGACTCGCGTACCGGACAGTTTATCTTGCAAATATTGGCGTATGATTGCTGGTGACAATACCTCTTCGAATGCGGCATCGGCGAGCTGTTCTTTCAACTGGCTAAGCGTATCGCGAATGGATTTGAGCGCCATTTCGCCTTCCAACTCGACTGAGAAGAAGTCATCCAGCAGTGTAACTAAAGTTTCTCGCCAGCCATCAATCGTCTGAACATGAGAGATTTTGCGGCGATAAGTGCTGACTTGCTGGATAAAGTGCGCTAACTTGCCCGCAAGCTCTGCGCCCATACCTTGCACTTCATTATAGGGAGATAAACTGCCTTGCTCGGTTTCAAACAAACCTGCCGACTCTGGCATCGCATAACCCAGTAACATTCGCTGAATGCCAAACTGCCAGGTGTTTTGACGCGTTTCCGGCAGTTCAAATTCGCGCCCAGTATTGGCATCCAATCCCCAACGAATACCCGAGGCTTCAACCCACTGTTTGGCTTGTAAGAAATCGTCTTCACTGAGCTCAAAACGCTTCAAGATCGCCGGAGTTTCCAGCAGTTCAAGTAATTCCGATGCCAAGCAGCGCGTGTTCGGTAGGTTTACCAACTGCATAAATGCCGCAAGAATCGGGCTCTCCTGATCCGCCGTTCGGTCTGAAATCGAATACGGAATAAAACGCTCACCCGGTGCATTACCAAATACTGCTTGAATCGCGGGACTGTAGGCGTTGATGTCCGCAACCATGGCGATAATATCGCGTGGTTTTAAGCTCGGATCGGCATCGAACATCGCCAGAAGTTGATCATGAAGCACTTCGACTTCACGCATTGGACTGTGGCAAGCGTGTAGACTTAGCGATTTGTCGCCCAGACTAACCACTTGCTTGTGGCCACTATGCTCAATCTGCTGGTCGTCCTGGTGTTCTTCGAGGTTTAAAATATCCGCTTGCAATTGATGGAGCAGACTGTCTCGCTCGACATCAACAAACGCTTCAATCTCATGGGACTCCAACTGAGAAAGCAGATACATGTTATCGCGGCCAAGTTTCCCCATCGAAGCCAATAGACTGTTTCCGACCACATCAGTGTGCAGTTCGTCGAGCACATTGTCTTCTACAGACCCTTTCAACTGCTCGGTTTCGCCTTGTACTTCAGAGCGATCATCCTGCCAAACTACATGCTGACGATGTTTCGCTGCCAAGCGAGCCAGGTACTTACGATCTCGAACCTCGCCCCAGTAATAACGACATGGATTGGTGAACATCAAATGCACGTCGATGTGTTCGCCAATCGCTTTTAGCGCATCCATGTAACGTGGTGGTAAAGAAGAGATACCAAAAACAAACAAACGCTTGGGAAAATGATCTAAGTTGCCGTTAAAATTCTCTAACGTGTCGATAAAGTGTTCATAAAGGTTAGCTCGGTGATAAGGAGACTGCCCCAGAGAAACCGTGTGATCGTACAATGCTTGCCACAAAATTGGCTGCCACGGATGCTCCTCTTCCAGCTCTGGCACACTCTGACCCGCTTCCCAGCTGGCGATCCATTCCGGACGGTATACCAGGTAGCCATCAAATATATCGGCAATTTTTTCTGCCAGCTGATACAGCTTGGAGTTATCACTGTCGTCTTTGAGATATTGCGCTAACGGTGAAAACGTCTCTCGGTTTAGAAGCCCCGGCAAAAGATGCATTAGCTTCCATGTCATTGCTTCTTTGTTAAATGCACTGCGTTTGGGCACATCAGGCAATACCTGGGTGAACATTTCCCAAATGAAGGTCGCTGGGAGCGGAAAATCGATGTTCGCCGCCACACCAAACTCTTTGGCCAGTTCCATTTTTAACCACTGAGACATACCGGGGCTTTGAACCAGAATTTGTTCTTTTTCGAACGGGTTTTCCAGCGGACTGATGCGAATCAGTTCAACAAGAAGTGATTTGAGAACGTCAACTTGGTTGGAGTGATAAACAGTAAACAAATTGGGAACACCGAGTGCCGATTGAAACTGTTAGCTAGCTTAGCACAGCGCTATTTAAACCCGCAGTGTTCTCTTTATTTGGAATAACAAAAGGCTAGATATCGCGCAGTTTGAGCATAAAACACTACTTTTCAATGACGTAATAAGCTCCGATTAAACCCACACATAACGTGACATTCTTCACATCTATTCCAAAATAAAAAACACTGTTTTATAATCGAACCATCTATAATTTATAAATATGAAAAGTATGATTCGCAAACCGTCGTCCAACAGCGCTTGGCTGATTGCTTTTTTTGCTTGCTTTGCAGTGTATCTGTCTTTCACTTGCTATCCGTTCGTGTTGTCTAGCAATCAGAATGAACCGCTAACCTTATTGCAAGGTTATTACTTAGCTTCCACTCAATTTGGGTGGCTAGGTTTGATTGTTCTTCCATTTATGTTGTTGAGTTTATTGCTCTCTTTTCTACCGACTCGTTTGTTCAAAGGCATCGTTATCACTATCTCTATCTGCCTTCTGATCATGTTCAAAGTCGATATCCTCGTTTTTCAACAATATAAATTTCACATCAATGCTCTATTAATCCGCATGTTTTTTGAGGGTGGTAGCGATGTGTTTGATATTTCCTGGATGAGCTGGCTCATTTTCGGCAGTGAAGTCACCGTGCTAGTACTAGGACTTGCATGTACCGTTTGGCTGAGTAATAAGCTCGCAGAAAGCCGAGCAAAGTTCTTGTTGATCAGTGTATGGTTTGCCATGTTGCTTAGCACACAAATAATCCATGCGTACAAAAACTCACTTTACGATGATGAAGTCAGTCAGTATTCGAACAACTGGCCGCTTTACTATCCGCTTACTGCTCGTAAATTTATCTACAAACACAACCTTGTTGATGAAAGTATCGCGTCGAAGAACCGGGTGGAGTTATCCAACGTGGAAAGTAGCTCTCTAAACTATCCGCTTGAGCCTGTTCAAGTGCAAAGTAAAAAGACACTCCCAAACGTTTTATTTATTTTGGTGGATGCTTGGCGCTACAGTGATGCAACCCCTGAAGTCATGCCAAATGTCAGTGAGTTTGCTAAACAAACAGTGAGTTTTACTCAACATATGAGCGGTGGTAACTCGACTCAAGCTGGCATCTTTAGCCTATTTTATAGTTTACCTGCCACCTATTGGGAAAGCTTTTACGCGAGCCAACGCTCCCCACTATTTATGGATACTCTGCAACAAGAAGGCTACCGCATGGGTATTTTTGGCTCTGCACCATTGACCAGCCCACCGCTTTCTCGAACGGTATTCAAAAAAGTACCCGACTTAACCCTGAAACAGACAGGTGAAACGGCAGTAGAACGAGATCAACAGATCACGGACAAGTTCATCGAGTTCCAAAAGCAGGACAGTGAACAGCCATACTTTGGCTTTCTGTTCTATGATTCTGCACACGGCACATTGTTCCCAGAACCTGAGTTCGCTAAATTCAAACCATACTGGGAACGCGTCGATCACATTCTTTTAAACAACGATTTTGATGCTTCGCTTTATCACAACCGCTACAAAAACTCGTTGTATTACATTGATAGTTTGATAGGTGAAGTACTGAAGAGCGTCGACTTAGACAACACTATCGTGGTGCTTTCTTCTGACCATGGCGAAGAGTTTAACGATCATAAGATGAACTACTGGGGCCATACGGGGAACTACAGTGACGTTCAGGTGCATGTTCCTCTTTACGTATCCATACCCAATCATCAACCTGAGAAAATTGATTACCGTACTACGCATTTTGACGTCGTACCAACCATGATGAATATGCTGTTTGATGTTCAGGGTAAAACAAGCGCCTACAGCGTGGGCCACAACTTACTGGATAGCTCTGCCCCTCGTGATTGGTACATTGCGGGCAGCTACTATAACTATGCTTTGGTCGGAAAAGATTTGATGCTGGTGGTAAACCCAGGCGGTCATTCTCAGCAACTGGACAACCAGTTAAACGTCGAAAAAGAACACCATATTCCGGTTAATATTATTCGTCATTTTCTCGACGAGATGTCGCGTTTTTATAAAAAAGGCTGAGTCCATATTCGCTCCCCCTTAAAAGTAAATAAAGCCTCTAGGCGGTAACACCAAGAGGCTTTTTCATATCTTGCTATTTAGGCGTGATGCGCTTGCATTAAGCGAGGCTGAATCAACAAGTTGTTGATGTATTGTAATGCCACATAAGAGACAACAAATGTCGCCACAATCAGTTCAAGACCCGCTAAGCCTCGAACTTGTTGAACATAATTCGATGCTAAACCTTGTGTCTCCATCCAGTTCGCCATTTTAAACAGTGCTGTCGCACCTATCACCATTGGAAAAGTGAACGCTGCATAGCCTGGGCTAAATGGCAATCTGAGTAATTTAAAGAACGCTAGGTAGATGATCGCTGTCATCAATACTGCGATACCAAATAGCATAGCGATGATCACTGGCGATGGCGTCGCAGTTACGGTTAGGTAACCCGCCAAAGACAGGCTCGCTGGCGCAGCCATGATTGCCATTGTTGGTTTCGCTGCATCTGGAATTTCATGGGTAAACATGAAACGGTAAATCATCATCGGCAACATGATCGCGTACGCTACCATGCCAAACATCAACGCGCCTTGAGCCACTGGTGCTAAAACCGGATTACCCGAGAAAGACACATCTGCAACGATGATACCTACAGGTGGTACAAACCAGCTTGGAACCATGTGGTGCAATTCAAACTCTTTTGCTCGATGGTAAACAAAACTCACTAAAAACACGATGTGCAGAACAACCGCGACCAGCCAGAGTGCGTCACCCGCAAGCGGTAACCACTGACCTAATGAGTTAGAAACCACCATCGTTCCCATTGCAAATGTTGGTACAACGCTCCCCACGACCGGGTGCGCAAGGTCCTGCCTTAACAACTGATGATGTAGAATGAATTTAATCGCCAAAATGGTCAGCAATACACTGGCAATGCCTGCACTCACCCACTGTCCATAGCCATGTAATTCAGCGAAGTTTTCCCAACTCCAACCCAAACTCGCAATACCAAGTGCTAACCCCGCCATCGGAGTCGGTGCGTCGATTAGTTTTGCTTTTGTTTTCTGAATCATCACAACCTCTATCAGAGTCAGTCTCGATGTGGCTAATAATACGCTTGCACTTCGTTCCAAACTAACTAATTATTTAGAACATACGTTCAGGTTTACTAAACATAATTCTATGGCAAGTCATATTTCTCTTAAACAGCTCAAGGTATTTACCACCATCACTCAGCACAAAACGCTGACGGCCGCCTCTGAGAGCCTCTTCCTTTCTAAAGCGGCGGTAAGTATGGCGCTGTCTGAACTGGAAAAGCAGATCGGTCATCATCTGTTTGATCGGGTCAATAACCGATTAATTCTCAATCAAGAAGGGCAAAAGTTGCTTCCCTTAGCGGATGAGTTATTAAACCGTGCCAAAGATATTGAGAGCATTTTTGAAGGTGATCACGCCCTAACTGGGCAGTTACGCATTGGAGCGAGTGATACCATCGGCAATCAAGTCGCTCCTTTTCTCTTAAGCGCATTTCGTCAGCACACCAACCACCGTTCTCAAAGCCTGTTTATCTCAAACTCGGCGCAAATATGTGACAAATTAACTGACTACGAGCTGGATATCGCCCTGATCGAAGGCAAAACACTGCACCCCGAGCTTCAGTCGTCACAATTTAGTGAAGATGAGATGTGCGTGATCTGCTCGCCAGATTATCCCGCAGCGCACGAGGGTATGATGAATCTGGCAGAGCTGGAAAATAGCGAATGGATATTGCGCGAGGCAGGTTCTGGGTCACGTGAGTTCTTTTTACGTGTCATCGCACCTCGTCTAGAGCACTGGCACGAGGCATTTCAGCTCAATACCACTGAAGCACTCATCAACTCCGTATCTGCAGGTTTAGGGCTTGGCTGTTTGTCACGTTTATCAGCCGATCCGGCAATTCGCGAAGGCCGCGTAAAGGTTCTTGAAATGCCGCTGGATATGAAACGTCGGTTCTGGCTATTAGTGCACAAAGAAAAATATCAAAGTCCACTGCTAAAAACCTTTATCGAGTTTTGCCAGAGTTGGCAGTCTCCCGTAAATAATAAATAGTTCAATAGCTGGTCAGTTAGCTCTACTCGCTTCGCATTCTTAACTCACCAGGCTTTACTGCTCTAGACTTAGCTGGTTAAAAACTGTATAAAAAGCCAGTATCAATTCACCAAATTAGGGGACTAACCATGGCTGTAATAGTCAAGTACGTGGTAGAACGCAATGGAGAAGAGAAAATGACTTTTACCTCTAAAGCGGAAGCTGACGCATATGACAAAATGCTGGATATGGCGGACGAGCTATTCTCTCTGCTAGGTAAGAGTGAACTTCTTGAAGAGGAAGATAAGCAGGAAGATCTTGCCATGTTCCTTGCGCAAAACAAAGAAGAAGTGCTTTATGCTTTAGGTGCAAAACGTAGACCTGCACCAAAGAAAGCGAAGAAACTTGAAGCTGTTGAAGAAGACAAAAACGAAGACGCCGCATAAGATTGCCAAGCTTTTCAAAAAACGCCGCATATTGTGGCGTTTTTTTATGCCTGTTGACCGCAGATGAAACATGTAAACAAGGCCTCACTTGCTCTAAATTAAAATATTCAATACGCATTTAGTTTAGTAAAAACACCCACCCAAAACTTCTTTCCTAGGCTGAAATCATCCCTTTTAGTTGAGTAACTGCCATCCCAAACTGTGACATCCTGCCCATTAATTGATATGACTCGAAATTCGCACCAGCAGCCCTATTTGACGGTAACTAATTGTTGTTGCTCATGAATTAGCAGTACAAAATATCGACACTTTTCAGAGAGGTGAAATTATGTACAAATTTAGTTCTTTGGTTATTACGTTATTTTTGGTCGGCTGCGGAGGTGGTGGCAGTGGTGGTGATAGCAGCGGTAATATTCGCGTGTTCAGCCCACAGCCGACGGTCGATATTGTCGGTCATACGATGCTGCCATTAACCGCACATATCGAATTTGATTCAAAAGGAGTGACATCACAGCAGATCTATGTGGGTGTTGAGTCAGAAAGTCCTCTGGTGAAAAACGCTGAGATTGTGTTTACTTCAGATACTGGTGGGATACTAAAGATTGATCTAGAGCCTGGCTACAAAGCAGGCAATGGCACGACCCAACATCAGATTTCTATGCTGGCCTGCTTTGATGAGTATTGTAATAAGCACGTTCCTGGCTCACCAATAAAAACCACGATTAACTATAGTGTCGAGCTTAACGAACAAGCGATCCTGTTAGAAAACGAGATGATCCACTACCACGCGGCAACCAACGCTCTCGTGGATAATAATCTCAAGCAGCGCACCATCCGTCTTCGCGGTAACTATGGCGATCAGCTCAAGCTATCACGTTCAGACGGTGAAGTTCGGGTCAACCAGCTATCTCTGACACCAAAATCCTATGATGAATACGCTGCTTTAATTGACTTAAAGTTGCCACATAACCTCGCTGTTGGCGATTATAGTGGCGATTTAGAACTCAATGTATGTTACGACGAGCAGTGTGACTACCCTGTATCAGGTAGCCCACTTCAGGTGCCAATGGACTTTGTGATTGAAGCACCAACACAAGCCGCAAGTCACGCGCTGGCAGTGAGCGAGCGCTTGAAGTTCGGGTATGAGGTATTACAAGCGGCCTACGTTCCAGGCTTAAACCTGTTAGTGATGACTTCAGATTCACCAACTAATCAGTTGCATGTATATGATTTAGCAACGGGAAAGACACACAGCTTTAGCCTTTCTAACCAGCCTGTTTCTCTGACTGTTGATACTCTTGCCAAACAAGGGCGCGTTGTTGTCGCGACGGAATATCAAGCTGAAGTATTTGATTTTAATTCCGCAGATTTAGCGACGCCAACCCGCCAACAGATCTCGACGAGTTATAATTCTCCAAGCATTGCAGTGCGTCGTGATGATCTATTCGCTGCGGGTTCAAACCTAGAAGTGATCGATATTTCCACGAAAAGCAGTGAGATCTCTGAAGGAGTCTATTGGTATTCCCCCGATATTAAACTAGGTAGTAACGGGGACGTATTGTTAGGCTTAGAAGCCAATCTTTCGCCACAAAGTTTTACTGGCGTATTCGTTGAGTCAGGGCAATGGAACTTGCAGAACACCGAAGATGAGTATCATGGAGACCATTCGCATGGAGGGGTATTCTGGTTTGATAAAGCAGGTGAATACTATATCGACGGCAACGGCAACTACTATACGCTAAAAGATGGCACTCACTTAGATCTGAAGTGGGCTGGTCAACTTCCGTTATCTGAATTGAGTGGCACGTACAAACCATCCATCACTGCGTTTATTGATACAGGCAGCGAATATGTTATTGCTGAAGGTGAGCAAAGTCGCCAGCTCCGTGTTATTGACAAAGCGAGCAACACGGTAATTGAGACTTTTTCTGCAACTAATCGTGAAGGCTCATGGGGGACAGGTGAAGAGCATATTCAGTTTGCCTTTGTCGCTGATGGCGGAGAAATCTACATGATTAAATCACTGAATGACTACACGACTAGTTGGGAATATGCACAACCTGAACTGGTCAGGGTTAAGTAATTCCCATCTTCTGGATGGATAATATCCGAGTAACTTGTTAGTTCACAAAGCCAAGTCTTTTTGACTTGGCTTGTTTCATTTCAGAGCCTTGGACTTCTTATTGTTCAAGCGAGATGCTGCGTTTAGGTTACATTTCTCATCAGACAGACATATCTCTTAAAAGACAAAAGGTATCCATCTACGGACTTTCTGTATTTCACCTCTTTAAACTCCCCAACAGTGTCTTTATGATGACTATCAACTTATTTAGATTCTTGTCAGCGAACGACGAGACCAGACTCAACAGACGGAGATCAACTATGGCTTTCTTTTCTCTAGCCTTTGGTACGGCAACTAAAAACCGTGACGGTAAAATCATCGAAGCGTTTTTTCCTAACCCAGTTCTTAACCCAAGCGACGAGCTAGTAAACGCGCTAGCGGCGGTAGCGGGATACGAGCAAGGCAACCAAGCTATCGAGATCTCTGCAGCACAAAGCGCAGAACTTGCAGCAGCTTTCGAAGCAAACGGCGATGCTGCAAACGCATCTTTCGCAACTAAAGCAGCAGAATCTGCACAACCACTTGTTTTGGTTATCCTAGCTTCTGACGAGCAGCCACAATCTGTTGCTGAAGGTTTCCTAAAGCTACAACTTATCTCTAACCGTCTGGTTAAGCCACACGGCACCGTTCTGGATGGCATCTTCGGTCTGCTACACAACATCGCATGGACAAACGAAGGCCCAATCGACCTGCCTGAACTGGCAGATCGTCAAATCGAAGCTCGTCTGGCTGGCCGCACGCTAAGCGTAGATTGTGTCGACAAGTTCCCTAAAATGGTGGACTACGTGGTACCAACTGGTATTCGTATCGCTGACACATCTCGTGTACGTCTTGGCGCACACGTGGGTGAAGGTACAACAGTTATGCACGAAGGTTTCATCAACTTCAACGCAGGTACAACAGGCGTGAGCATGGTTGAAGGCCGTATTTCTGCTGGCGTTCTGGTTGGTAACGGTTCAGACATCGGTGGTGGCGCATCTATCATGGGTACGCTATCAGGTGGCGGTACTGTGGTTGTTTCTATTGGTGAAAACTCACTACTAGGCGCGAACGCGGGTCTTGGCTTCCCACTGGGCGACCGTTGTACTCTTGAGTCAGGCCTGTACGTAACTGCTGGTACTAAAGTTCGTATGCTGGATAAAGAAGGTAACGAAGTAGAAATCGTTAAAGCTCGCGACCTTGCTGGCGTATCTGACCTGCTATTCCGTCGTAACTCTCAAACAGGTCAGGTTGAGTGTCTTGCAAACAAGAGCGCGGTTGAACTGAACAGCGAACTGCACTCAAACAACTAATTTTCTGAATTAGAATAAAAAATCCCCCAGCCGGAATGAAGTGACCCCATAAAGTTGGACATTTCTGTTAAGCGGCTTGCAAGGCCTGATTTCGATACTCTATCGGAGTCAGGCCTTTTAATTTCACTTTAATTCGTTTGGTATTGTAATACTCGATGTATTCGTCAATATGAGCGATCAGGTCATCAGCATCTTCAAAGTGCTGGTTATGGTACATTTCTGTTTTCAGTAAGGCAAAGAAGTTCTCCGCAACTGCATTGTCTAGACAGTTTCCTTTCCGCGACATGCTCTGTGTTAAGCAACTTTCAGATAGCTTTTTCTGATATTTCTTATGCCTATATTGCCACCCTTGATCGCTATGAACGATTGGCTTAGCGCCTTCGCCTAAAGTCGCAACCGCGTCTGTCAACATTTCAGTGACCAGAGGTAGACGCCCATTTTTTGCGACCTTATAAGCCACAACTTCCTGTGTGAACAGATCAACGATTGGTGATAGATAGACTTTCTGCTGTTTAACTTTAAACTCAGTGACATCAGTTACCCACTTCTCATCTGGCTTCGTCGCTTTAAAGTCTCGTTCAAGAACATTGGGGGCCACAGTTCCCACTTCTCCTTTGTAAGAGCGGTACCGTTTGGGTCTGACGGTAGACTTCAAGCCTAGTTGACCCATGAGCCGTTGAACCGTTTTGTGGTTAAGCATAACGCCCTGTCTTCGTAGCTCTAAGTGAATACGACGATACCCATATCTGCCTTTATGCTCATGGTAAATTTGCTCTATTAGACTCTTTTCATCTTGATACTGTTCGGCGTCGTTATTTGGCTTCGCATGATAATAGAAAATACTTCTCGCTAACTTTAAGGCATGCAAAAGGTGTTTTAGTGGATAACAGCTTTTAAGAGCTAGAGCTACGTTCGCTTTTTCTTTGTTCGGCGAGGCTTTTCCTGCTCCAGCTCTTCTAACTTTTTTAGAACGGCATTCTCGGCGCGTAAGTAGGCTAACTCCTCTTTTAGCTCCTCCAGCGTTTTTTCATCATCACTTTTTTGCTGGATAAAAGGGTGCTTACTCATTGGTGATCGTCCTCTACTACGTTCAAGCCCCTGAATGCCATATTGTTTGTACTGTTTAAGCCAAACGGAGAGTGTTCCAGAGGAGGAGAAATTTAATACCGCACTAGTGTGGTTGATAGACCAGCCATTCGTCCACATTTTTTTTAACGCTTGGAGCTTGGTTTGAGCATTTTTAGCGAAATCATGAGGCTTAAATGAATCAGCACCATGAATCTCAAACACTTTTCCCCAGTAACGTATTATGCGTGGTGCAATGGAGTAAGTTTGAGAAAGTTCGTAAGATGAACACTCACCCAGTAAATATTGTTTGGCGACCGCACACTTAAATGCTCGGCTATATTTGGACATAAAGAGACCCCCAATAATTGGTGTCCAACTATTGGGGGTCAGTTCAGAAACGGTTGGGGGATTTTTGTTTCTGTTACTTTGCGATATCCGTTACTTATTCAAGAAACTTACCGCTTTGTCTGGAAAATCTGTAAACAAACCATCGACTTTCACCTGATTGTAGAAGACATCCATCATGCCTTCGAAGCTATCGGTGTAAGCAGGAATACGACCAGGATCGGCACGGAAAGTATAAGGATGCACTTGTAAACCGGCATCTTTTGCTGCTTTCATCAGTGGTTTGATAATGATGTTATCTTGGGTTGATTTATCATCCACCAGCATCGGTTTCCAAGGGCCAATCCCCTCTGCATAACCGGCGACTTTCTTCATACCACCCGCCTCGAACATCCAATCGTAGTCATATGGTGTTGCAGTATCGCCCTGGTAGACCATAGTTTCATTCCAGTCGGTGTAGGCCATCAGCTGAACAAGCTTTAGATCCATCCCCATTTCTGGCATCAAATCACTGTTGATACGTTGAAGTTCGTTGGCGTCAAAACACTGCAGATACACGTTGTCGTCTTGCGAATCATAGCCATACTGTTTCAAAACTTTCAGAACCGCTTTAGAAATGTCTTTTCCTTCATGACGGTGGAACCAAGGTGCTTTGATTTCCGGGTAGATACCGATGTCGTAACCCAAAGTTTTGTTTAGCCCCTGAATTAACTCGATTTCTTCAGCAAACGTAGGGACAGTAAAATCAGATTTCCACATTGGGAATCGAGTTGGATACCCTGCAACCTTATTACCGTTGTCATCGATATTGAACCCTTCTGTCACTCGCAACGATTTTATTTCTGCCAAAGTAAAGTCAATCGCGTAGTAACGGCCATCTTTACGTGCGCGATCGGGAAAACGCTCTGCAACATCGGTAACTCGGTCTAGGTAATGGTCATGCAATACTACCAACTGATCATCTTTGGTCATCACGACATCTTGTTCGATGTAATCTGGTTTCATGGCATAAGCAAGCGCTTTGGCTTCTAACGTATGCTCTGGTAGATAACCGGAGGCGCCTCGGTGAGCAATCACTAGTGGTTTGGCAATCGCTCCGGCCGATAAGCTCAGAGCTAAGAATGTTAGACATACTGACGTTGTTTTCATTGATATTTCCTTGATAAAGCGAAGAGGCAGTATTCCACTGCCTCTTTAAATAAATATTACGCTACTGCTTCCTTTTCGCGCGCTTTCTGATCGTGATGTGCGCGTTCGCCTAAAAATGCATAGGTCAAACACACAATAGAAGTGATACATGAGCCGATTAGGATGATAAAACCGCCATCCCAACCAAAGTGGTCAACCGTGTAACCAAGAATGGCGTTTGCTGCCACGGCACCACCTAAGTAACCGAACAATCCTGTCAGACCCGCCGCTGTACCTGCTGCTTTCTTCGGCGCTAGCTCAAGAGCGTACAAACCAATCAACATGACAGGGCCATAAATCAAGAAGCCAATCGCGATCAGCGCCAGCATGTCTACCGTCGGATTGCCTGCTGGATTGAACCAGTAAACCAAAACCGCAACAGTCACAAGAGCCATAAACAGAATACCCGCAGGAGCACGACGACCTTTGAATATCTTGTCAGAAATCCAACCACACAATAGCGTGCCAGGGATACCCGCCCACTCATACAGGAAGTAAGCCCACGACGATTTATCGACCGAGAAATCCTTCGCTTCTTTTAGGTATACCGGTGCCCAGTCCAACACGCCGTAGCGAATCAAATAAACAAACGCGTTGGCAATCGCAATCGACCACAACAGCTTGTTGTTGAACACATACTTGAAGAAAATTTCCTTCGCCGTCATTTCCTGTTCGTGAGATTTATCGTAATCATCTGGGTAGTCATCTTTGTACTCTTCAATCGAAGGAAGACCACAAGATTGAGGAGTATCTCGAACCGTCATCCAGATAAAGACTGCGACCAACGTGGCAAAAAAAGCAGGAACGTAAAATGCGGTACGCCAGTCGTCGTTAAAAGCCCAAAGACCAAGGATGAATAGTGGCCCGATCAAACCGCCACCCACGTTATGGGCAACGTTCCAAACCGAAACAATCTCACCACGCTCTTTGCGTGACCACCAGTGAACCATGGTTCGCCCACAAGCTGGCCATCCCATACCTTGGAACCAACCGTTTAAAAACAGCAGAATAAACATCGCGGTTACACTGCCCGTCGCCCACGGCATAAAACCAAAGCAGAACATGACAAGCGCAGACATCAACAAACCGCCACTGAGGAAGTAACGAGGGTTAGAACGGTCAGAAACACTGCCCATCAGGAACTTAGACAGTCCATATGCGATAGATACGGCCGCAAGCGCAACCCCGAGATCACCACGGCTAAAGCCCTGTTCAATTAGGTACGGCATCGCCAAACTAAAGTTTTTTCGGACCAGATAATAGCCCGCATAGCCGACAAAAATACCAATGAAAAGTTGCCAACGTAGACGAGAGTAGGTGCTATCAATACTGTCCGGGGATAGACGATCGATGTGCGCCTTAGGTTTGAATATTCCAAACATAGGAACCTCATTATTTATAATGCGATGGTAAGAAACCCAAAAACAAAAACGAAACAAAACAAACATTCGTTCGAAACTCATCGCATTGTATGAAGTTAAAACTCTATTTCTGTGACAAATGTTGCATAAGAATTGAATTGTAGTAAATACAGTTAATTAGAATTCATTAGTTAGAACTTCGTTCAACTTTACGCATATTTCGTTAATGTTGTGGATGTTTGCAAAAGAGCATTCTCTCACCAAATCGCGAAATTAATCCGACGAACACAAAGTGACTAACGTGATAAGCACCTTCCCAATGGCGCAGCATAAATTAGACGCGACTTTAAACAAAACTGGGCTTCTGCGAGCACGCATCCCGGTCCAAAACGGGAATGTCGTTTATTTCCCCCCCTTTAATAGAGCCCGTATAACTCCTTATAAGATCTAACTATTTAGGGTTAATTATTATGCTAAACCAGTGCAACAAATCACCTTTCACGCAGCAGCCTCACAAAACTCCTCTTACCAGTTTCCCATTGCTGTACGCATCGGTAACATGAATGAAGCATCACACCTTAAACTTAAAAAAATGATGAACGGTAAGTTTCTTTTATGATTAAAAGATGCGCTATTTAACAAAATTTAAGAGTTTGATTAACATTTTTATGCTCAAACGCTCAAATTCAACGCTCGTTTGTTTTCGAAAGATTATTTATATGCACAATACTACCGTGCTAGATAAGCAAAATTAACTAAAGGACTCTTACCATGACAACCAACAAACACCCTTCTCTGTTCGGAGAATGTTTGGCCGAATTTATCGGTACAGGATTACTTATATTCTTCGGCGTTGGCTGCGTCGCAGCCCTAGTGTTAACTGGCGCATCTTTTGGACAGTGGGAAATCAGCATAGTGTGGGGCTTAGGTGTGACCATCGCTATTTACTGTACAGCCGGCGTTTCAGGTGCTCACATTAACCCAGCGGTGACCATTGCTCTTGCCATGTTCCATGGCTTCGATAAAGCAAAAGTATTGCCATACATCATCGCTCAATTACTTGGCGCGTTTTGTTCCGCAGCTTTGGTCTACAGCTTGTACGCCAACCTCTTTACTGATTATGAAATCGCACACAATTTCGTTCGTAGTAGCCAAGAGGCCTTAGCAACAGCGGGAATTTTCTCTACCTACCCAAATGCTTCTCTTTCTTTCATGGGAGCTTTTGCTGTCGAATTCGTTATTACTGCGGTATTGATGTTTGCGATTCTTGCGCTGGGTGATGAAAGCAACGGTGCGTCTCGCGGCGCAATGAACCCACTATTGATTGGTATTCTTATTGCTGTTATTGGTGGTTCACTTGGTCCACTAACCGGCTTTGCAATGAACCCCGCTCGTGACTTTGGACCAAAACTGTTCGCCTACTTTGCTGGCTGGGATTATGCGCTGACTGGCGCGAAAGATATCCCTTACTTTATTGTCCCAATTCTCGCCCCAATCGCAGGTGCATGCTTTGGTGGTTGGCTATATCCAAAAGCGATTGCAGCATATCTTCCACAGCAAGGCCACGGCTGTACGATCCCGAATCAGTGTGACACAGAAGAAACAGAACAAGCTCGCGCTTAAAACCGACATAACCCGAACATTTACTAAAATATAAATAACGAAATAAAAGGATTCTTACCATGACTGAGCAAAAATACATTGTTGCCCTAGACCAAGGTACGACAAGCTCTCGCGCAGTAATTCTTGATCACGACGCGAATATCGTCAGCGTCGCTCAGCGCGAATTTACTCAGATTTATCCGCAAGCAGGTTGGGTTGAGCACGATCCAATGGAAATCTGGGCAACACAAAGTTCAACCTTAGTTGAAGCTTTAGCTAAGTCAGGCATCCGCAGCGATCAATTAGCGGCTATTGGCATCACAAACCAACGTGAAACGACAATCGTCTGGAACAAAGAAACAGGCAAACCGGTTTACAACGCTATCGTCTGGCAATGTCGACGCACCGCAGAAATTTGCGAAGACTTAAAACGCCGCGGCTTAGAAGACTACGTACGTGACAACACAGGCTTAGTGCTTGACCCTTACTTCTCTGGTACCAAAGTGAAGTGGATTCTTGATAACGTCGAAGGTGCCCGCGAAGATGCCGAAGCAGGAAAACTGTTATTTGGTACGGTTGATACCTGGCTGGTGTGGAAAATGACACAAGGCCGTGTGCACGTAACGGATTACACCAACGCTTCACGTACGATGCTATTTAATATCAATGACCTATGTTGGGACCAAAAGCTGTTGGATGAGTTGGGTATTCCGGCGTCAATGATGCCTGAAGTAAAGCGTTCATCTGAAATCTATGGCAAAACCAACATTGGTGGTAAAGGTGGTACACGTATTCCTATTGCTGGTATTGCTGGTGACCAACAAGCTGCGCTATACGGCC
This sequence comes from Allocatenococcus thiocycli, assembly GCF_921292965.1. NCBI lineage: Bacteria > Pseudomonadati > Pseudomonadota > Gammaproteobacteria > Vibrionales > Vibrionaceae > Allocatenococcus > Allocatenococcus thiocycli. Next base: position 76,391 of record NZ_CAKLCK010000045.1, on the reverse strand, counting down.
AGATGTGTGTTGAAGCGGGTCAGGCAAAGAACACCTACGGTACAGGTTGCTTCTTGTTGATGAATACTGGTCAGGAAAAAGTGACGTCTACACACGGCCTGCTGACGACACTGGCATGTGGCCCGAAAGGTGAACCGGCATACGCACTAGAAGGCGCGGTGTTTATGGGCGGTGCGTCTATCCAGTGGTTGCGTGACGAGCTTAAGATTCTTAATGGCGCAGAAGACTCTGAATACTTCGCAACAAAAGTAGACACATCCAATGGTGTGTACGTCGTACCAGCCTTTACTGGCCTTGGCGCACCATACTGGGATGCGTACGCACGAGGAACCATTGTTGGCTTAACTCGAGGCGTTAACTCAAACCATATTATTCGTGCAACTTTGGAAGGCATCGCTTACCAAACCCGTGACGTATTGGATGCAATGCAAGCCGACTCTGGAATCCAGTTGGCTAACCTAAGAGTTGACGGCGGCGCAGTAGCAAACAACTTCTTGATGCAATTCCAGTCTGACGTGCTAAATACGCAAGTACTTCGCCCTGAAGTCACTGAAGTAACCGCTCTGGGTGCAGCTTACCTGGCAGGCTTGGCGGTAGGATATTGGGATAGCCTCGATGAACTGCAAGGTAAAGCGGTAATTGATCGTACATTTGAACCTCATGATGATGAAGAGAAACGTAATCGTCGCTACAAAGGCTGGAAGCGTGCAGTGAAATGTGCTCAAACCTGGTCAGAACTTCACGACGAAGACGATTAATCCTCTAGCAACACGAACAAAGAGCGCCATTCGAGCGCTCTTTTTGCGTCTTATCCCCGATTCCTTGATCGCTTTACTTCTCACAACGCGCAAATTCGAGCACAATATCTCCAAATTACTCAATATATTTCGAATGTTAAGCATTGGGAGCTAGCTACCCGTGCACAATGGAGTCGTAAGTGAAGCAAATACCTAGACACCAGCAGATTGTCGAGTTGGTAAAAAAACAAGGCTATGTCAGCACGGATGAGTTGGTCGAACGATTCAATGTCAGCCCACAAACCATCCGACGCGATCTCAATGAACTCGCCGACGATAACAGAATTCGTCGCTATCACGGTGGCGCCACCATCCCTCTCAGCTCGGAAAATACCTCTTACAACACGCGTAAGGCACTTAACTTCAACGAAAAAGATGTGATTGCAGAAGAGGTGGTCAAACACATACCTGATGGCGCGACGCTCTTTATCGATATCGGAACGACGCCGGAAGCCGTTGCACGTGCACTCAATAAAAACCACAAACAACTTCGAGTGGTCACTAACAACATCAACGTTGCGACCATTCTTTACCCTAACCCAGAAATCAAAGTGATACTGGCTGGCGGCGAAGTTCGTAACCGCGATGGTGGTATTGTCGGTGAAGCCACTCTGGACTTCGTAAAACAATTCCGCCTCGATTTCGGTATTCTCGGAATCAGTGGTATTGATTTCGATGGTTCACTGCTGGACTTCGATTACCATGAAGTACGAGTAAAGCAGGTTATCATCGATAACAGTCGCAGCGTATTTCTGGCCGTAGACCACACTAAGTTTGGCCGTAATGCGATGGTGAAACTGGGTAATATCGCTCAGTTAAACATGATATTTACCAATAAGCAGCCACCTGAAGAAATTCTGTCTATTTTAAAAGAAGCCTCCATCCCTCTTGAAGTTGTCGACGCAAACGGGGCGACAGACGAAGAAAATAAATAATTCGCTCAAACTTGAACCTTTAAATGACCTCTGCCTTACTTAGACAGAGGTTTTTTTGTGCCCAAATCACACAAAACGCTCAAAAACGAAAATAACAGATGACCACAAACGAAACCTAAGATAGGATTAAACCATGTTCTAAAATGCTCGTTCGCTCACCAAAGAGGTCAAATTTATGAGTATACAAAAAAATGCTTCCACAACTGACTCATCCACTCCTTTAGACTTGATCATTATCGGTGGCGGCATTAACGGGGCTGGTATCGCTGCTGATGCTGCAGGCCGTGGATTAAGTGTTGGTTTGTATGAAGCTAACGACTTTGCATCTGCAACCTCTTCAGCAAGCTCCAAACTTATTCATGGTGGATTACGCTACCTTGAACACTACGAGTTTCGTTTAGTTTCGGAAGCGCTCGCAGAACGTGAAGTAATCCTTCGCAAAGCACCTCATGTTGCGTTACCTATGCGTTTCCGTTTACCTCATCGTCCATTTTTACGTCCAGCGTGGATGATCCGCTGTGGTTTGTTCCTTTACGATAACTTAGGTAAACGTACTACGCTCCCAGGCAGCAAGACCGTTAATCTGGCAAAGTCTGGCTTATTAAAACCAGAGATAAAAACAGGTTTCGAATACTCCGACTGCTGGGTAGATGATGCTCGCTTAGTTCTACTTAACGTTCTCGCAGCACGTGAAAACCATGCAGAAGTTCGTAACTACTGCCGGGTAGAAAAAGCGCATCGCGAAAGCGGCATCTGGCATGTCACAATCCACGACACAATGACGGATCAACGTTTTGAACGTAAAGCGAAAGCACTGGTTAACGCTGCGGGACCGTGGGTAAAACAGTTCTTTGATGAAGGACTAGAGCAAGCTTCTCCACGTAATATTCGTTTGATCAAAGGTTCGCACATTGTTGTTCCTCGAATCCACAACGAACCTCAGGCTTATATTCTGCAAAACAAAGATAACCGCATCGTGTTTATGATCCCGTATTTGGATAAGTTCTCGATCGTCGGTACCACAGATGTCGAATACAAAGGCGACCCACGAGAAGTTGCGATCTCTGATGACGAAGTCGATTATCTGATCGACATTGTTAATCAACACTTCGTCCACCAGCTATCGCGCGAAGATGTGGTGTGGACATACAGCGGTGTGCGCCCACTGTGCGATGATGAGTCAGACTCGCCACAGGCGATCACGCGAGACTACACGCTAGAGCTAGATGCAGAATTCGATCAGGCTCCATTACTTTCGGTTTTCGGCGGTAAACTAACGACTTACCGCAAACTGGGGGAAGCGGCGATGAAAAAGCTGGCGCCATTCCTGCCACAAATGGGCGGTAACTGGACAGCAAACCAAGCTCTGCCGGGCGGTAACTTCAGCTGTAGTCGCGAACAACTGGCGAAACAGATCCACGCCAAGTACGCCTGGGCACCAAAAGCGCTTATTCTGCGTTACGTTACTCAGTTTGGAACACAAACGTGGGAGCTAATGAAGGGAGCGACAAGTGAAGCCGATTTAGGCCAAGCCTTCTCTACACAAGCCGGTGGCGTATATCAGCGTGAAATTGACTACTTGATGAACCATGAAATGGCCCTGACTGACGAAGACATTTTATGGCGTCGTACCAAGCTCGGGCTCTACATGAGCGACGAAGAAAAGCTATCTCTTGCAGAATACTTAAAAGAAAAGTTACAACAGAAAGTCGTGAACCTCTCACAAGTGGGCTAATGACTCCAATCCCGTGACCAAGCCTGCTTCGTGCAGGCTTTGTTGTTTTAGCGCTTTCGGAAATTTTTCGTAGACTTTTCGCTAAAAATGCAATCATACTCATTCAATAGACTGCAAGTAATCTCATGATAAGGAAAAGAATATGGGGTTTATGATTGAGCATTGGGATTTTTCAACGCCAATAGCAACTCAAGAAGCAACGACATCACAAGAAATCAAAGCGAAACATTGGTACCACTGCGAAAGACTTCATCCAGATATTCGTGGCTGGCTGGAGCACAATCAAGTGCCTAAAGCGACCGTCGATCATTTACTCGCCGATGAAAGTCGCCCCTCTTTTCACCCTCTGGACGACGAAAACTTCATGTTGATTCTGCGTGGCATCAATATGAATGAGAATGCGTCTCCAGAAGATATGCTTAGTATTCGGATTTTATATTTCCAGGGTGCGTTGATTTCAACACGGAAAATCCCTTCGCGTGCGATTATGGAAATCCGCCAGGCCTTGGCTGAACAGAAGGGACCAAAGAGTTTGGCAAGCCTGCTTAATCAAATCATCGAAGGCTTAAACGGGAAGATTGATCTTTATCTGGATACGATTGAAGAAACTCTTAATCATTTCGACGTGAACGATGAGTCCACCTATAAGCATATCTCCGCTCAAAAGGCGCTTATTTCTATCAAACGCTTTATACGTCCGCAGCAATATGCGATCCGTGATTTGCTTGAATCAAGCTCTGATCTGGTGGTTTCCAGGCCCCACCAGTACCGATTTGCGCACAATAATATTACGCGCATAAACGAAACCATCGACTTTTATCTGGGCGAAGTGGCATTATTCCAGGAAGAGATCAAGCACAATCGCGATGAAAAAACCAATAAAAACAGTTATCTATTTACACTGGTTGCCACTATTTTCTTACCGACCAGTTTCTTAACCGGGCTATTGGGTATTAATATCGGCGGCATGCCTGGCGTGGACTCTGCAACCGCTTTTACTTGGTTCTGCGTAGCATTAATTATTATATTTGCTCTGGAGTGGCTGCTATTAAAACGCTTTGGGTTAACTAACAAAAGCGACGACGAGTAGTTTCGCGAAGAAACAATAAAGAGGAGATGTGCTCTCCTCTTTTTTACGCTGTAGCTTTATCCTGGATGACCGTCGGCACGCGGAGTAACCAGCATAAAACCAAATCGCCATACAAACATGCCAAATGCTAATATCCACAATCCGCCGCTGATATCTATCCACAACATCATTCTGGCAGGGTCGAAAATCACAGCAAAACTGCGAACCACAGCTGCGGCAATAACGGCAGCGAAGGCGATACTCATATTGGGTCCTTTGTAAATCATACGCCCCGTATGCCCCATGGTGACACGCGAAATCATCGCTAATATCAAACCGCCTAAAGCGCCTATCGCGAATAAGTGAATCAGGTTATGAGCCGCAAAGGCATCATCCCAAGCACCACGTAAGATCAAACTCAATGGCAAACACAAATACGCCGCATGCAGCGACCAAACGAGAGGCTCACTTAAGGTTAGCCATGGCTTCCAACGTAAGAAGCGAGCAAGTTGAGCTAAACCGGCAAACACCATTAAAGGTTGGCCAAGTTGAGAAAAAGTTACAGGGAAGAAGCTTAAGATAAACAACATCACCAAAGGAAGGTTTGCCAGCCAATCAAGCCATAACAATGGTTGCGCTTTTTCGAAATTAAAACGGCGGGCAGTAAAGAACGGAATGACCCGTGCACCCATTACTGACAATAACAAGGTAAACCACCACAGCATAGCGTGCCAAACCGCTGAAGAGGAAAATGGTGGCATGCCCTTCACCGTCGCGTAGCTGGCAAAGTTAGCAAAGATCGCCAATAAGAACAGCGGGACAAAAAACAGATTTCGCCACCCTTTAGAGCGGTATACTCGGATCCCTACTTCATAAGCGACAAACAATAAAAATAACGCTTCGATAGTACTCGTTAACCACAAAGGGATTGGCGTCCAGAGTAAAATTCTGGGCGCAAGCCACAAGGCAAAAATAGCCAACAGTGTGTAATGCTTGGTGCCATTTATTCCCGTCCAGTTTTGTACCGCGGTTAACACAAAGCCTGCGACGATCGCCATTGAGAAACCAAATAACATTTCATGCACATGCCACCAAAGAGTAGGAACGCGTAGTGCACTGGGCTGTCCGGTCTGGAATATCCACACCCACAAAGCAATCGCGACGATGGCATAGATAGCGCCAAATAGGAAAAACGGTCGAAACCCTAAACGCAGCCATGCAGGGATTTTTTCTTCCACTTTTTTATCGGTGATATTCAGCATTTTTTGGCCCTCAAGCTTGTTTCTATGCAGGTTGAATGATCGGATCATTCTTGCCAGCCCAGATATTTTCAGCGACAAAATGGATACTACCACAAACATACATTAAAAATACATGTTAATGGGAAGACTATACTTTGGGGGTAAAGTTTGTGCTTCTAAGAAGGGTTAGGTATAAAGAAAGGCGGTTCGCAATTAAGTAAGGGACGTAAACAGATGTACATATTCGGCTATGGCAGCTTGATTAATTCTGCCTCACGAAAGTTGACTGGACAAACAGGCGCAGCAATTCCAGTCATCGCACACGGATTAGTTCGTTATTGGGGCAAAATCGATGACAGCTACACCTTGTCCCCACTGGTCGTTAACGAAGGACAAGGACAGGTCAACGGCGTGTTACTTGAAGTCAATGATGAAGCTTTAGCAGAATTCGATCGTCGCGAACGTGGCTATCACCGTATTCAGCTTAGTCCCGATCAAATTGAAACAGACCAACCATTTAATCCCGATCACGCTATTTGGGTTTATGTGAAAGATGAGCCACTACCACCCTGCTCTAACAGCCCGATAATGCAAAGCTACGTTGATACCGTTTTGGCTGGTTGTCTGGAGGTTTCGCACTCTTTTGCCGAACACTTTGTTAGACATACCGTGGGTTGGCAACACGCGAAAGAGAATGATCGTCATCAACCGAAATACGGAAACCTCGCGGGTGTTCATGACCATCATTATGAGCTGATTGATGCGTTGATCGAAAAAGGAGCCTAAAGGCTCCTTTTTCGTATTCAGTTAGTTTTAGTTTAAAACTTGTAATCTACGCCAACATAAACGCTGTCGAAATCGAAATCGAGTTCGCCACCGCCTTCAACATCAATCGTTACTGAAGAAGCACGGTAACCGCCAGAAACAATAACACCTGAATCAAATTCATAGCCTACTTCAGCGCCGTAGTTAAAACCCACATCACTGCCGTCAGTTTTGCCATTTGCATCCAAAATGTTTGAAGCTACTTGGAAGTCAACACCAATTACACCAAGGCCAGCTAGCGCACCGATGTAAAAACCAGACTCAGAGAATTGGTACTTAGGTTTAGCATTCAAATTAAAAGCGTAACCATCAATAGAAACCTTTACCCAGTCACCCATGGAAGATTCTTTCTTCTCGAAGCTACCGTAGCTAACGTACTCAGCTTCCAAAGCCAGTTTGAAGTTGTCTGAGTATTGCACTTCGCTACCTAAAACGATGCCCAAACCCGTCACCGAATCATCAGAAGAGATCCCTTCAACTTCAAGATCAGAATTAAGAACATCAACACCAACATACCAGTTATCATTTGCTTGAACTGACGCTGACGCAACCACTGCACCTAGAACCAATAGTGGCATTACTTTTTTCATTATAATTTCCTATACCTTTCATACATTTAAACAGTTTTAAAAAGCGCAGGGATTATAATTACAGTGCAGCGCATTCATATTGATAGATAAATAAAATGCGACGCAATACATAAATATGATTGATAAAAATATTACCTATTTAAACGCACTTCCTAAACAAGCGTCGTGCCTTCAACAGTCAGTAACACGCGTTCAGATTGATCATGCATTTCTAAGATAACAATATGTATTCCGACGTCTCACTACTCACCTAGACAAAGTCTGAGTACGAGCTGTTTTCCATGATAAAACACGCTTTAAAACTTTAATAAAAGGTATAACGTTTACACTAACAGTAAACTTAATAAAAACAGGTGGTAAAGATCTCATTTCCAACTGCAAACTCTCTATTGAATTGAACTGATTACACTATGGGTGTTTAATACTTTCAGTCAAATGTTCTCGCCCATAAAGGTCAAATATGGCAACCATCAAAGATGTTGCAAAAGAAGCTGGTGTATCCGTTGCTACCGTCTCTCGCGTAATCAATAAATCGCCAAAAGCGAGCCAAAACTCCATTGATGCAGTAACACAAGCTATGAGTAAATTAGGCTACCGCCCTAATGCCGCGGCTCGAGCATTGGTAAGCCAGAGTACCAATACTATTGGTGTACTGGTAAGTGATGTATCCGATCCTTTTTTTGGTACGTTAGTAAAGTCCGTTGATAACGTTGCACGTGAAAATGGTAAGCACATCCTGATTGGCAATGGTTACCATAATGCAGACGATGAACGCCGCGCTCTAGATTTATTAGCGAACAGCCGATGCGACGCTCTTGTCATTCACGCCAAAGGGCTTTCTGACGAGGAACTCATCGCCTATGCCAAAGAAGTCAAAGGATTGGTATTGATCAATCGTCATATTCCCGAATTAGCCGAACGCTGCATTTCTCTCGATAACCGCAAAGGTGCCTTCTTAGCCACTGAATATTTGATTCGTCACGGACATCGTAAGATCGCCTGTATCGCCTCTTCTCATGACATCGAAGATACCGATGAGCGCTTACAAGGTTATCAAAGTGCACTAAAAGAACATGGTATTGAGCTGTCAAAAAGCTACGTCGAATATGGTGAGCCAAACAGTGATGGGGGCGAAGTAGCAATGACCAACCTGCTGACAAAGTCTCTCGAAATCACAGGAGTTGTGGCCTATAACGATTACATGGCTGCGGGCGCTTTAGCGACACTAGATCAAAACGGCATTGATGTGCCGCAACAAGTCTCTATGGTGGGATTTGATGACGGACTCATTGCTCGCTTTGTCCATCCAGGCTTAACTACCATCCGCTACCCTATTGAAATGATGGCAGAACGCGCTACTCGTTTAGCATTAGCACTTTCTCGTAACGAAAAAGTTGAAGATGAGACGATCATTTTTAGCCCTACGTTAGTTCGCAGAGATTCTGTAGCAAAAGTATAATTTAGCAACAACAGTTGACCGCACCTGATTAAGATCACAACTGCCTTAGTAAGAAAAAAGTGGGCTAACTACCATCCTAGATAAGTAGCTGTTCATCTCGTCTAGGACAATAATGATCAACGACTTAGTTAAGCTGGTAATCGCCCACCCAAAACGCTATCTATAAATTCAAACTAATAAACAGTTTGCTGCTAATAGCAACCCCCAGAGCTCAACACCCCACTGTTGAGCCCCCATTTCTGGTTAATTTGCTCTTCCCAACTACCCAATACTGTGTTTCCAAAGCCAGTTCATCGAGTACCGTTTTTTTAAACGGTGCGCTCTACATGACCATCAGCCCGACACGGGCATAGTTGAAAAAGAACAGGCTAAATTCTAGCAACCAATATCGACCGAAATCCGTGATCAACCTCTAATCATGTAAACGTTTCCATTTATTATTTAATTGATTAAGTTGATCAATTAAACACCGTTGATGAAAAACAAGGGGCTCTATATTGGGGAGAAAAGTCATTAAAGTAGATGGTCAAATGAAATGGAAAAAGAAAACAGTGCAGAAAATTTGTTTCTGCATAACCCACTGTTTAGAATAGCGGTATTACTGCTTTCTCATCGAGATCGCGCGTTGTGTCTACGGGAATGGTACATGGCAAAATTAAAAGACGTTGCAAGCGAGGCTGGTGTATCACTTGCGACGGTATCGCGTGTTTTAAATAATGATCCGACATTAAATGTAAAACAAGAAACCAAACGTCGGATCTTAGAGATTGCAGAAAAACTCGAATATCGCACCAAAAGTTCAAAAGGCTCGGCCGTAAAGAGCACCCAGCGGCATCATGTCTTAGCGCTTTATAATTACCGACAAGAACTCGAAAGTAGTGATCCTTACTACTTGTCGATTCGTCATGGCATTGAAAGCCAATGCGACAAGCTTGGTATTACCCTCACCAACTGCTACAACAATGAGTTGGAAGCCGATACGCAGAAAGTCACAGGTATCCTTCTTGTTGGCGACATAGAGCAAAAGATTATCAATAAGTTACCTAAGCGTTTAGAAAACTTCATTTGTCGCATCGATGTCTCTGAACAAGATAATCCCTATGATTGTGTTAGTGCCGATTTCGAGCGGATAAGTAAACAAGTCGTCGACTTTTATGCCAATCAGGACTATCAGAGAATTGGCTTTATAGGTGGTCAAAGCCACACAGCCTCGACTGATAGCCGAAAGAGTGCATTTGTCGAATACGCAAGCCTAAGAGGTTTAGTTTCAGAGTCAGATATCTATTACGGCGACGGTTCAAGCCAGTCCGGCTATGACTTAGGCACAAAGATGTTGGCTAAAGGAGATATTCCTACTGCCATATTTGTCACCTCAGACACGATTGCAATCGGGGTTTTACGCGCTATCCATGAGTGCGGACTGCACATTCCAAACGACATTGCTATGATCAGTATGAACGACATTCCAACCGCTAGTTTTACCTTCCCTCCACTATCAACGGTACGTATTCACTCTGAGATGATGGGAATTCAAGGAGTTAACTTATTGGTGGAAAGATATCGTGATGAGCGTAAGTTACCTCTTAAAGTTTATGTTCCTAGCGAGCTCATTTTACGTAACACGACTAAAATAGGGTAAACGTTATCACTGAGAAGTGATCGTTTCTGCTACCAACTTTCTCAACCAGATGCCTTTCTCATCATTTTCTCGACTGGTGTGCCATATCATAGAAATCTCAAAATCCGCCACTGACATAGGTGGTTGAATCGTTACTAAATCATCTGAAAAACCTTCAGACAGCGCCATCTTTTCCGGCACAATCGCTATGAGATCTCGCTGTTTAAGTAAGTGACGAATAGTAAGAAAGTTACGTGACGCCACGGTGACCTGGCGGCTCAAACCATACTCTGCGAGCTTTTGGTCTACTTGTGTCTTTAAGCTACCATCAGGACTGACTAATGCTTGCTTGATAGTGGCAAACTCACTGACAGATAACGCTGACTTACCATTCAACATCTTCTTATCACATAAACATACATGCTTCTCGGTATAGAGGTACAGGCTACAATAGTCCTCTTCAGGAGCAGGTATGCTACCAATCACAAGATCTAACTTATCCCGCTCAGTTCGTTGCATGTAATTACTTCGATCAACGTTAATAAAGCTAATTTTCGCGTCATGTGCTTGCCTGTGAATTTCATCATAGATAGCTGGCGCAAAAATGAATTCAGCGTAATCCGTTAAACCAATGCGACACACTCCTGAGTAACTCTGTGGCTGGAATTCAGATTTAGTCAGTAAGTCTTTCGTTATCGAGTCCAGAAGATTATGTACGATTGGAGCGATATTGTGAGCATGTTCTGTTGGTTCCATTTTGTGTCCTTTACGCTCGAATAGAGGATCATCAAAAAGTAACCGCAAACGGGATAAACTATGGCTCATCGCGGATTGGCTTACATAGCTGTGTTCAGCCGCTAAACTCACACTCCGGTAGCGATATAAGTAAGAAAATGTCACCAATAGATTCAGGTCGATATTGCGCCACTGGATTTCGTCTTTCACTTGAGCTTCAATCCCATTTTATTCATAGATTAAATTCAGAATATCAATTTGAGTCATTTTAAACCACTCGATAAATTATCAACATAAAAATTCTATTCAGATAAATAGGCTCAACATGTTGACCATTTTTAAAACTTTCTTCTGGCTAGGTTGGATTAGCTTCGGTGGGCCAGCTGCTCATATTGGCTATTTTCGGAAAACTTTCGTTGAAAAGCTCAAATGGCTGGATGATAACGAGTATGCCCAAATCGTTGCATTGAGCCAGTTCTTACCCGGTCCTGGATCTAGCCAGGTAGGATTTGCATTAGGATATAAGCGTGGTGGCTTAGGAGGGGCATGCGCAGCTTTTATCGGATTTACGCTGCCTTCGGTGCTTATCATGTTGGTATTAGCCATGGTGAGTAGCCAGGTCACCGATACGGCTCTGTTTCAAAACATCGTACACGGATTAAAACTACTGGCCGTTGTTGTGGTAGCGGATGCGACATGGGGAATGTACAAAAACTTTTGCCAAACAAAGTTGACGGCGGGATTGTGTGTCGCAACCGCCATCGCCCTTTTGCTTGTGCCGGGCGTGATGACTCAGATGCTGGTGTTGCTTATCGCGGGCATAATCGGCGTACGCTATTTAAAAACAAACTCTGATGAGCCCAAAGAAACATTTAAACCAAGTATTACGCCTTTGGTGATCTTTGCTGTATTGTTACTTGGCTTACCTCTCGTTGCCCATAAACTACCCATTTTAGGTGTGTTCAATGACTTCTTTCAGGCTGGGAGCCTAGTATTCGGCGGTGGCCATGTGGTGCTTCCCCTACTGGAAAATATCCTTGGAGATCAGCTCAGCCAAGACGCATTTTTAACCGGTTACGCCGCCGCCCAAGCCGTTCCCGGGCCGATGTTCACTTTCGCGACATACATCGGTTATGAGCTATCAGACACGCCGCTCCTTAGCGCATTAGTGGCAACACTTGGTATCTTTCTGCCTGGTTTCTTACTACTACTTGGGGTTTTAAAAAACTGGCAACAACTGGCATCGAAACCCGCAGTTTCCGGTGCAGTAAGTGGGGTAAATGCTTCCGTTGTTGGCTTGCTACTTGCAGCCCTTTACCAGCCGGTATTTACCAGTGCTGTTGTAACTCCGGTAGATATGGCGTTGGTTATTACTGGCTTCTATTTAGTTAACAAACTAAAGGTTTCGATACTGTGGATGATTTTGTTTTTTGTTGGGGCAGGTTTTATCAGTGGCGTAATGTAGACAAATAATTACCTCCAGGCAAACCACGGGCACAAAAAAATGAGTGCCCGATTGGTGTTGCGGACAGGAAAACCGTCTACTCCATTGCTTGAGGTTGCTCTTGCTCGTTAGCGGGAATGTACACATCGGCCCGGCGGTTTTTCGAACGTCCTTGAGAGGTTTCATTAGTTGCGATTGGCTCGGATTCACCAAACGACTTCAGCTCGGTGTTTTCCCGTTTCACGCCATATTTCACCAATTCACTGGCGGTACTTTTCGCACGGTCAAAACCAAGCCCTTGATTGTATGCCTCAGTACCGATCCAATCGGTATGCCCTTCAACTGTCACTCGGTAGTTGCTTAGTGCTAATTGACGGGCAACCCCACTTAATACCTCTCTGGCTAATGGCGTGAGATTAAAGCGGTCAAAAGCAAAGTGAACCCGGGCAATCAAACGACCTTTGTCTCCCACTTCACCGCTAAATTGCGCAATGCCTAAGTTAGAGATATAGGTTAGGCAATCGCTTGGGTTGGTCAAAAGTGAAGAATTCCTCATCAACGCCTGTTTTAGCTCAGGCTCATTACTGCTTTCAGTCACTTGCAAAAAACCGTTTCGGTGAGTGGCAACACCGGTCACTTCTCCGATTTCAATCGAGTGCGAGTATTCATAAAAAGCGGTCGCGCAATATTCTGTCACTTTTGAGCTTACATCGCTGGCATTGGCACTTAACGTTGTAAAACCGACCACCAGCATCCCTGTTATTACTCTTGTTTTGGTCATATTTTTCACCCATATAGTCTCGACACACCACTACCACGAGATCCTTTTTGAATTAACTCTTCGATTTTCTTAATAAAGTCTTCTGTTTCTGTCACATCAATGATGTCTTCATCCGGGTTCAACACACAGTCTTGGAAACCACTTTGCGCGGAAGCACTGAAATCCACCCCTATGACGCCGATATATAAATAGCCCTCAGCGGTTTCAAAATGCTCTCGAGCTTTATCGCACATGCCTTGATCGACAAGATTTGGCAAAATATTTGTAAATGGATATTCCTCACCATCGCTGATCACAATCAGTATTTTAAGGCGCTCGTTATATTGCTGAATATCATCTTCACCGCTGCCAGGGGCGGGGCGTCCACTTTCCATCACCTGAAAACCACGCAACATTCCTTGGTAAGCCGCGGTATAACCGCCTGATCTCATGCTTTGCATCTCTTCGAGTGTGCTTTTATCTGTCGTAAGCGGAATGGTATAAAAGCCATTCTGACCAGTACTGGTTAGCTGCCCACTGTAGAGTCGGTTATCGTTGGAATCAAAATGGAAAGTTAAATCAGAATCAGCAACTTTGTCGTTAAACATATCACTCACGGAGCTGGCATAATCGATATAAACCGGCACTTCCAGATAGTTATTACCTCCATTTCGATCCAACACATCAATGATTCGTCTTGCCTCTCTTCGTTTCGCCCTTTGTTCTTGCCTTCCACTCCCCGGACAGTCTCTCCGCCTTTCGACACAATCCTCTACATCCCTTTCTGAAAATCTTGCCCAATAAGACCAGTCCACTTGCTCGTATGACACTGACGAAATATCCGGATTTACATCATTTTTGTATCTGACCTGGCTGCTTGAATATAATCTGTCTTGTATTTTCTCTTGTACCCTAAGGTTAAAAGGCACAATCGCCACTCGGTTGAGCACCTCGGTTTCACCAGCTCTTGGCACTAAAATACGCTCAGAGATCTGCTGTACTGCCTCTTTTAGCAATGTAATTTTAACTTTGCTATCCCAATCCCAATTCATTGAAGTAGAGAAGTCGCTCACCAAAACCAAATCAATGATTTTGTCACCCAAATTGAACGGGTATTTAGCCGCGACTGCTTGCCCGGCCAGCTTCTCTTGTGCGTTAAATGACGGGATCAAGTTATTGGCAAACCAAGAGTTGTGCGTCGTTACCGCTTGCACCGAATACTGAATTTTCTCAGTATTGTCGTTCGCCTCGGTCGGCTCTTCATAGGTCCTAACGGTTTGAATATCGACATGAGAAATATCACGCACATAATCCTGGATGTATTTCGTCGCTAAGGCATCCGCTTGGTTTGCCTTGTCATCAATGGTAATGGCCAATGCGGCACTTTGCGCTGCGTCCCGTAAACGACTGGTCTCGTGGATATAACGTGTGCCTTCTACGGCAAAAAACGTAATTCCAAGGACAGGGACAAGACTGAGCGCAAACCAAATCGCCGCTACCCCTTTCTGCTTGCGTATAGACGTAGTTCTGAACGGTTGCTTGATAATGGAACTCATGATTACCTCCCCACCACAACAGAACTGGATGTGATTGTCATTGTCGGTTGGCCGGATTCCCCCCAAAGTGTTGCAAACCAAGAGTTTTTCTTTTGGCACAGCGTCACTTGATACAAGGGAAACACGACGCTATTTTCGACAGGAACAAGATCCGATTTATCTTTCAACGCAACGGCTCTGCAGCCTAAATTTGTGTATTGCTGACTTTCGAACATTTGCCAACCTGTTTTGTTGTGCAACGCTTCAATTTTGATTGCCACGCTGCTCTCCGTGGTATTCAGTAATCGGGCAGCCAGTATTTGCATCTGTGACGTATCCGTAGCGTCTATATTTACCCTTTCATCGTAATAACGACTGCGCTCTTTGAGTATATTCACCAGGGCAAAGCTACCACGATCGAGTTGTGCTCTTGCCATTAGCTTATCGCTAAGATCGGTCATAAAATAAAAAATGGTCACAATCGCAATCAACACAAAAAACAGCTCAATGGTGAACGCGCCTTTTTGTCGGGTTGGTAATTTCATTATTATTCCCCCCAACCTTCATGCTCTAAGTTAATCAAAGTGCTTCTGGTGATAGGAACAGGATCACTGGAAAATACATTCAAAACAGGCTGGTAGTTGTACGTTAGGGTTATTTCAGCAATTTGATAGCCTAAATCACCTTCCAGCATTTCTGCATCTGACAAACTGGCGTCCGCAATCAGATCGGCATAAGTTAAGTAATACTTACCCGTAATAGTGAAATTGTCCGCAGGGGTAAACGCAGACCAAAGCGTACCACCCTCATCTAACGCAGCTCGCAAGGTATTGTTATAGCTGCTGTAAGTGCTACTACCCTCGAAGATCTTGGTACTACGCACGGTTTCTCTTAGCGCATACTCAACCACACTGGTGGTATAAATGCGTAGCCCCATTTCAAACAACATGAGTAATGAAATTGCCAGCACCAGTGCGCCCAAAACAAATTCCACTACTGTTATCCCTTTCGATCTTGTTAACGAACGAGATCGAGATGACGACAGCGTTGCTTTTGTTACCTGATATCTGGTAGATAAATGGTTCATATCGTTCACCCTATTTAACGGTGTAACTTTCTCGATATTTGTGCAACTTGAGCATCGGTAAAGGCATCCTCAAGTAACTCCCTCGCCTGAGACACTTCACCGGTTTTGAAAAGGGCGATTGCCAAATTCGCGCGCACCTTTTCGTTATTTGGATTCTCTTGGTAAACCGGTGCTAACAGCACAATCACATCGTCATACTGTTGCTGAGCTAAATGCACGACGGCAAGGTTATTTTTTATCGCCACATCGTTGTAACCTTTGAGACGAGCCTGGTTGAAAGCACGCTCTGCCAACGAAAAATTACCAAGATTACTGTAGGCAATGCCAGACAACACTTGGATCTCTCCTGTATTATGTCCCATGGCAATAGCACGCTGGTACTGCTCTAACGCAAGGCTGTCTTCTCCTTCCTGACTATGGATTTGTCCTCTGAGCTGAACGAGCAACGCGTTTTCGATGCCCTTATCGAGCAAGTACTGCACATAAAATTTAGCCGACTCAACATCCCCTTTTTCCAAATAGACATGCGCCAACTCTTGCATCACCTGTACATCATCCGGATTCTGTTCCAGAAGCAATTTATAGTGACTGATCAGCCCTGAGTGGTTTTCTACCCGCTGCATACTTGTCACCACATTTTCTTCATTGTGTGTGGTAGTGCTGCAACCTATAACTAAAAAGAGTGAGAGGCTCATAACGGCGATTATTTTCATTATCCATTCCCCGATAGCGTCGATAAATCAATTTGCAAAAAGCCCGGTGCAAGAATGAAAATTACGATTGGGAACATGATCAGCAAAATCAAAGGCACACTCATTTTTGCTGATAACTTACCCATTCTCTCTTCTACCTCGAGCAAATGAATACGGCGCATATCTTCTGCTAAATCACTCAACACGCCAGCAACAGAGGTGCCATAATGCAGGTTTTGAATAATAGTGAGCACAAAGCTGTTGATCTCTGGGGCGGGTAAGCGCTGCGAGAGATCGTGTAGGGCTTTTTCAATCCCGAGTACTCTGCCTGATTCTGAAGTTTTGCTAATTTGATAACACAAATCTTTATCGAAGATTTTCAGCTCTTTGGCTAAATAGGCAAAAGATGCCTCGATCGTCATACCGGTTTGTACACATACCGCCATAATATCGAGCACATAAGGCAGGTTTTTCGACACTTTACGCACCAGCCAACGCCGGCGAACTTCCAGCAAAAAATCCGGCAAGATAATAATAGAAACCGCAGCGGCAAGAAGCAGAATTATCTTGTTGTTAAAACTTGTCTGCATAAAGAAAATAAAGATCAGTGCTGCAACAAACAATAAGGCTTTAAATGGGAAGTAATATTTGGCGAGCTGTTTATTGTAATAACCCGCGTTTAATAATTTTTGCTCTAAATCTTTTTTATTTCCTTCACCAAATTTAACGATAAAGGTATCCAGCTTTTGTTTTTCTTGCTTTTTTCTGCTGTGTTTTAAATATTTATTTAATGCCACTTCTCGTTTGCGCGTGTAATAGTAATCGTAAAAGACAAACGTAAGCGCACACACAATCAGTAATACACTCATTGCTACAATCATCGTCTTACCCCTTTTACCAAAAGCCAAACAATAAATAACCCAAGCAACTCACTGCCGACGACGTAATATAAAACGATTCGGCCACGAGCATCATTAAGCACAAAATCGATATGATCAGGATTAATTTGGCTGATAATGATGGCGAACACCACTGGAATGGCTGCCACCACTTTGGCTGAAATTCTTGCCTCTGACGTCATTGCCATTTTTTTCGACTCTAACGTTCTTGCATCGACCAGAATACGAATTAAGCGCGCGAGTACATGCTTTAATTGTCCGCCCCGGTTGAGGTTAGCTCGCACCGTAATAGTGAAAAATACGTATTCAGGGTAAGGGAACGCTTTGCACGAGCGTAGCAGTACCTTTTCTGGGTTTTCCCCTAGTTTGAGTCGCTCGCCCATTTCACGGAATTCTCTGCCGACTTCCCCACCCATGTTGTCACCCACAAAGGAAAAAGCGTGCATCAAACTTTCCCCAGCCGTAACCGCACTCATTAGAATGTTCAATGCATCAGGGAATTTTTTCTCAAAATCTAATCGGCGTCGATTTTGCAGCCAGAAGTAGCCCCAAAGTATAGAGAAAGCAAAGATGGCGAATGAAAAAATGGCAGAGTTAACATTCAGCAGCTGGTAAACGACGTAATAACTGACATAACCAGACAAGCACAAGAATAGAAAAGTAATCAAGTACGCTCTTGGACCAAGCACCTTAATGGCAGGCGATACACTGTTTTTTAACCGCTGCCACAAGTTTTGATCCAGGAGTGCATTGAGGTTAATCGCCGTAATGATATCTTCATCCACTTCCGTTTCCGGGAAATAGTTCTCGATCTTGCTCTTTTTACCGCTCAATAAGAACAAAATAGCGATACAAAATAGTATGAAAGATATCCATAACATCATGTTCATGCTCCTTGAAACGCTTTCATCAGCTCTTCATACAAGCCATAGAAATGGGCTTTTTTCACCAATTCAGAACGTTGCATTAAGCCCTCGGTAAGGAAACGTCCTCGAACGGCTTCGCCATAGCCAACTTCTTCGTATTGGAAGCGGAATATCTCTTCCATCACCACACTTTCGCCTTCAAGACCGACGATTTCTGAAATGCTGGTGATTTTTCGTGACCCGTCACGCAGGCGACTCACCTGAACCACCAACTCGATGGCACTGACAATCGCACGACGAATGGCATCAAGAGGTTGGTTTAAATTCGCCATCATCACCATAGACTCCACACGGGATATCGCGTCACGAGGCGAGTTCGCATGCAAGGTCGACATCGAACCTTCGTGGCCGGTATTCATCGCTTGCAACATCTCGAATGCTTCCGAACCACGACACTCACCAAGAATGATTCGGTCAGGACGCATACGCAGCGCATTGATCACCAAATCCCGCTGAGTCACTAAGCCTGTATGCTCAATGCTCTCAGCACGGGTTTCTAAACGCACCAGATTTGGTTGTTGCAAGCGCAGCTCTGCGGCATCCTCAATGGTGACGATGCGCTCATCTTCACTAATATATTGAGATAACGAGTTCAGTAGCGTGGTTTTACCTGACCCTGTACCGCCAGAAATCAAGATGTTCATCCGGCAACGAGAAGCAATAGACAACAGCCTCGCCATATCCATGGACATAGAGCCAAATTCCACCAGCTCCTCAAGCCCTATGTTTTGTTCACGGAATTTACGAATGGAAATGGAGGTGCCATCCAATGCAATCGGGGGAATTACCACGTTTACCCGGCTACCATCTTCCAGGCGAGCATCTACCGTGGGTGAAAGTTCATCCACACGACGTCCGACCCGTGCGGCAATTTGCTTGGCGATTGTGCGTACTTGGTCTTCGTCAATGAAAGTGATGTCGGATTTTTCTAGCTTGCCGTGCTTTTCATAAAAGACATTATTCGGGCCGTTGACCAGAATATCGGTGATCGCTTTATCATCCACCAAAGGCTGGATCGGCCCCAAACCAAACAGCTCATCTAGCATGCTTTTAACCAGACTAGACTTCATCATACTGGTGATGGGGCGATCAAAGTTGAGCGCTAACACATCCACGGCATTTCGAATTTGTCCCTCGATCTCCGACCGTTCAAGGGACTGTATCGCTTCCACATCCAACGCTTCAAAGATCTGGGCCCGGAAAGCTGAATAAACCTCTTTATTTGAACTCATCTTACCCCCAATCTAGCGAGAAAACCGCTAGTGTGCTGGGCCGGCTGGCCATTGATAAGACGCGTGAGATCATCAATCGTGTGGCTAATACTGCGATCATGTTTGTGCGCACGTTTACCCTCCAGCAGCAGATGCGCCAACGAGCGACAATAGGCCATATTGAGGTTAACCTCTGATCCTAAGTATTTTTTCAGGTCTTTTTGCTCAATCACAAAGGTATTTTCGGGGCGATGATGATTCGCCAATGTGATGATCCGAACCCGTTTACTCATGGAAAGCTGTTTACTTTCCAGGTGTTCAAGCAGAGAGCGGGCATTACGAATGGAAGCAATAGAAGGCTCAAAAACCACCACCACCACATCGTAATTATCAATCAGCATATGTGGGTCAACTTTAAAATCGACACTGCCGGAAAAGTCCTCAATGATGAAGTTGGTATTGCGGCTAAGTAGCTCGCACAATGCCTGGCTGTAGTTAAAAATTTCGGCCTGAGAACGCTCACTGTTAAGGGATAACAAGCGTAAATTTTTGCGGATTTTAGTCAGATAGCTGAGTGCCCCTTCCGTATCGAGCTCATGGACAGGAACCGCATACTCGTCTATCGAGCGTGGTTTATAATCGTTTAACGCCAGCAATACATCAATATTGCTGTTGTTATACTGATGATCTACCAGCACGTTATCGATGTCATTTTCTGCCAGTTTTGAGCCGACCTCTGTGGCTATAAAAGAGGTGCCGATACCACCTTTGCTGCCTACCACTGCCACACGTTTTGCTCTGCGCTGTTTGCTCACCCCGGTGTAGGTTTGCAAGTTGCGATGAACGTTCATGATGAAGTCAGCAAACTCATGTTTATTGATTGGCCAAAATAAATAGTAGAATCCGATATCTTTCAACTGGCGCAAAACGCTGATCGAATCTTCCGTGCCGATCACCACAATACCCTTATGCGTCGGCATTTGGTTGGTTAACCGTTGTGCATCGGCAACGATGTCAGAGGATTCAGAAAGCTCCAGAATCACAATGTTACCGCTCTGTTCAGAAAAGAAGTTTTTCGGCACCGAGTTTTGCTTGATGCAGGTTGGCTCACTCCAACCTTCAAAGCCGAACATTTCCTTTACCAGAGAGACACACTCGGCGCTTTGATACAGCAACACACAACCCGAAGGGCCATGTCCGCCCTCTAAAATGGGTGGTTTGATCTGCTTAAGCGATTTTCCTAAATCAAACATTAGAGCCCCTCCACTATGCGTTCCTTGTGAGAAACTTGCTTCATCCTGGCGACTTCAGAAAAGCAGTTTCGACTTGGGTTAGCCTGTTCGATTTGTGCCGGTTTACACGCCGCTGTCATCAGAGCATGGTAAGTGACCGTCAATTGCAAATCGCTGGCTAAGGTACTGTTTTGTTTAAGGGAGAATGCTTCGGCTCGCTGTGGTAATGCCGGGCGAGCTTTGAGTGTATGCAACGCCACCTGTTTCCCTTTGCTATTGCGATATTCGAGCAAATAGCTGGCACCTGAATCGATTTCATCCACTTTGTCGACAATTTCACCCAATTGCGCGGCGGATTCGGCTGTCGATTTAATCGTCAATTGATACACGTGGGTTTCTGGATAAATCAGGGCCTCGGCGCCCGGGCCATTAAAGTAACGCTCTGCGCAACCGGAGAGTAATACCACACCCAGCAATGTCATTAGTATTCGTCTCATTGGATAAATCCTCCCTGAGATAGCAACTTGATGGTTGGGTCATTGCCTTTATTGCCTTCATCATTGGCATCGGCCACATTAAACCAACGGTGCAGTGTCGAGGTTTTTTTGATGTATGGCATTTGAATGTCTTTGTTCTTCATCGGCTTAACCAAATTTACCGTTGCAACAATAATCAGTTCCGTGTGGCGTCGGTCTGTAGAGGCTTTACGAAATGCCGCCCCCAAGATAGGCACATCCCCCAAGAGTGGCGTTTTCTGCAGCTCTTCTAAGTCGGCGCTACTCATTAAACCACCAAGCACGAAGCTGTCTCCGTCTCCCAGTTCTATCGTGGTCATCGCTCGTCGGGTGGCAAACTGAGGTACTTCTATCCCTGCGGCACGAATGTACCTTTCAACTTCACTCACCTCTGGCATAAGCCGCATACGGATCTTGTCTTCATGCAATACCTTCGCGGTGAGATCGAGCTTGATACCAAACTCTCTGAACGTAATGTTGACGTTGTTATTGGTACTCACCACCACCGGAACTTCGCCCCCAACCAAGAAGCTCGCAGATTCGCCAGAAATGACGGTCAGGTTAGGCTCTGCCAAGATTTGCGCCACGTTTTCATTCCCGAGAGCGGTAATCAGGGTGGTTAAATCCGCGGCATCAAATTGTTGAAACAGGAACTCACCGACATCAGCCCCGACAGAAGACCAATCTACCCCCACCGTTTTCGAGAAGCTTTCCGTTACTTGCGCTACCGAAATCTTAACGTTAACTTGCTGATCCATGGCGACTTCAAGCAGTTCCAAAATACCTTGCCAAGTCATATTGCGGGCAAAGATCATACTTTGCGGCTCTTCTACGTCGTAACCGTCACCCTCAAATTCAAGAATTTGTGTCGCTTCCCACTTTTCGACTTTGTCACGCCCGAGCAAGGTCGCAACCATGCGATAAATGTCATCACGTTGTTGCTCTGATTCCACAATGCCGCTCACTGCTACTTGCTCGCCCACCGATTCAACTTTGATATCCAGGTCCGGATACATCAGCTTGATCTGACGGCGCACCAGTGAGAGATCGACATCGACAATGATTCGCTCAGAAAGCAAAACCTTGTTCGACTTACCGTAAACAATCAACCGTGCTTGCCCGACCCCTTTGGCGAATACCACGACGGTGTTTTCATTCACGACGTTGTAGTCCACAACCTCTGGCGCACTGATAAAAATGGTTGAGATGGCTTCGTCAACGACGATGTGTTGACCATCGCCGACAGTAATATATCGCTCGGCCGCATAGACGGATGCATTACATAGCAACACCAGCAACGCACACATCGCCATTCGACAAGTCGTTTTTATTGTTGGTACCATCACAGCTCTTCTCCTTGTGCAGATTGTCGAGATGCCCCTCTTAACTCAGCAACCCCGCTGTAATTGCCAATGACATCCCGCACTTCTGCAAATACAGGTTCTTGGTAGTGATGAGTTCTGTACACTTCGAGGTACATGGTTTTTTGCGCGATGGATAACTTGGCGATCTCACTTGGCTCGACTTCGACCACGATGACGATTTGGTTGTCGTCGTCACTGGAGACGTTAGATTTGACCGGAGAGTCCACTGGCTCTTTAGAGTTACCCACGCTTAGTACCTTCACGTTGCGTAAGATGTGGCGTGCGCTGACCCCGTTAAACTCAATGTTGCTTCTGCGCTCGTCGGATAAGTTTTCCTGTGGCGACCCCACCGATAACACATCCACATACACACCAGGGCGAATGTAACCTTTGACCAGATTTCGGGTGCTGACCAGCAATGAATAAGGCTCTTTCCCCGCCGTGATCAACAAGTCGATATGCCTTGGGTCGTTCTGCTTGACTTGGTATTCTGCGAATACGATTTCACCTTGAGGCACATCGTTAAACAGCAGAGTAGTCGGTGAAAAATCGAGTTGAATATCGGCGTTTATCCCCTCCTCTAACGCCATGTTGAGCTGCATTTGCTCTCTTTGAACATCTTGAATACCGATGGCGCTGCCACGGGTAAGATCTTGCTTAGCGCGCCATACCTGAACGTGGTGCACCTGAGGTTGATTAGAGTTATTGTCTTGGGTAACGCTTGTCTGCTGTGCGGGTTGAGTGGACATTTGGCTGAACAGCCCAAATCCACCAATCACCAACGCTAACAGAGCCAGCACCACCCCGATACGAGATCGCATACGCCCCTCCCACTGATTAAACGGCTGCGTTCAAAACAAGTGCCAAATAAAAACCACAGCAAATTGCAATTCCGTAAGGGAGACCGATCTGCGCACTGTCATGCTCTTTGTTGCGCCGTGACATCCACCAGAATTTGAGCAGATAGATGATGGCGAGCATTCCCCCAAACACCGTCACCAACACAAGCGCAGGCAGCAGAAAAGTCGTCGGGAGTGCCAAAGAGAAAGCGGCAATGAGTTTTACGTCTCCCCCTCCCATAACGTTAAAAATATGCAGAACCAGCAGCGCAGACCAACAAATGCCAAGTATCCAAAGGCTCGCAAGCGAGTAGTCTGCACTGCCAATGACCATTGCCAACACGGCAATCACCGCTACATGGCTGTTTTTGATGGTGCGATGGCGCAGATCCGATAGCGACACCATCGCACAGAGCACTGCCAGTAGGGTATAAATCACCAACACAGGCTTAGCTGTTGCAATTTTAATTTACGGTTATGATGGTCTGGTACTTAGCTTCGCGGCAATGTCTGAAAAGGCATCTTTCAGCTCTTTAACAAGGGTACCGTCTGCGTTGCTAAAAAACACTGCAGATAACGCCACTGCCATGGCGATAGCGATAAGACCATACTCGATGGCAGTCACGCCACGCTCGTCATTTTTTAGGCTATGCAAGTAGTTACTTATGGTGACATAAAGTTTAGTAATCATGGTGTTACCCTCTTCCTGTTTTATGTTATTGGTTTTCTCTATCAGCATAGAACGAGGAATAACGTCTCAATAATGAAACATATCGGTGCTACCGATGATTACAACTTACTCATACTATAAATAATTCTCATTATTTTCAGGGATTTATAAAAAACCTCTATATTTCAATCAGTTGATCTTGTTTTGAAATTTATCAATAAAAAATAAGATTTTTTTTCTCTGACAAAGTTTTTGATTTTTATCACAATTTAATTCCTACTTTATTCAACTTGCCAAATAGCAATTACGCTAAAAGTAACAAGGATAAAAAACAGTAGGCGCACAATGAAACTGGCATTCGATAATCTGATTTCTTTTCATGCGGTGGTAACTTATGGCTCGTTCAGTGCAGGAGCAAGAAAGCTAGGTAAATCACAATCGACCGTAAGTGGCGCGGTCAAAAGCCTCGAAGAAATGCTAGGCTACGCATTAATTGATCGTGATACTAAACCCATCGCACTGACCGAACGGGGGAAAAAGCTCTACCTGCTTGCCTCGCCTGTTATTAATAAATACAAAGATCTCAACCATGTCGCCGAGTCCTTAATGGATGGTCAGTTGGTGCGTATGTGTATCGGTATTGATCCTTTACTGTTCAGCCCTGCGGTAAAATCGGCGCTGATCGAATTCTGCGATGCCTTTCCGGGCGTAGAATTAACCGTCGTAACCAAACCGAGCCATAAGCTCATCGAATGCATTCACAAGGATGAGATGGATTTGGCCATTGGTAACCCCTATCACCGTAGCACGTTGAATTTTAATATCGACGAACTGTTTCCGGTAGACTGCCACTGGGTTGTGCACCAACAACAGCTTAACATGCCAAAATTGACTGAATCCCGACTGTTGCTGTTAGATGGCTATGAGTACGAACTCGATTTATCCAATGTAGCTAACAATAATATTTGGGTACTCGATGACATTAATCTGGTCGTCGATCTTTGTATTGCGCAAAAAGGCATCGCTTTTGTGCCACAGCATGCTATTACTCATAACCGGCAACAAGAGGTCTTAGCAAAGTTGCCAAGTGAAAGTGGTCTGTTTAGCAAGCATATCTATGCCTCTTTGATTTGGCCAAGTAACGTGGATTACGGAAAGTACCACCAATGGTTTCATGACAAACTCAGAATGAGACGCTTACCGCTATAAGCCAAGAGTATCGGGTCATTCTTAACAGTGAGGGAAGACGGTGATTGAGGATTTGTATTGCAATCTTTTCTCCAAAGCGTATTTCCGACCGATTTTTCATCGACAGCGAGGTTTTCTTGATCGAGGTTTACTGGAGAGACGCTTGCTGGATCTGCAGTGGCAGTTGATGTTTGTACTTGTCATAGGGCTGCTCATCTGTTCTTTCTGTGCTCATGCCAAAACAACCGTAGTCGATCAACATGCGATTAAGCAGCAACAGAGTCAATCTCTCAGCGCAAAAATGCTAAAAAGACCGCAACAACCTTTGACAGCAGCAAAGGCAATACCAAACTCAAAAACCGTCACAGCACCCAAGCCCCGCCTAGCCCTTAATAACGGCACATCTTCAGCGGTGATACAACTAAGAGGCAGCACTAACACTGCCACATCCCGTATTGATACAAGATGGGCATCAAGCCTTCCCGCTGCGGGTTGGACGTTTTTACCGTTAGTCTTGGAGGGCGCAGAAAAATGGCAGCTTGAAAGTGCTCTGTTACTTGCCATTATGCACACGGAAAGTGCATTTGACCCGGATGCCCACTCGCATAAAGGCGCAATTGGGCTAATGCAAATCATGCCGCAGGGTGCTGTTTTAGAGGTAGTGCAAAAGTACTACTCAGGTCGCCAGATAGAAACCGATACTTTATCTTTGCCTGAGGTTAATATAGAGATCGGTAGCGCGTATTTACATATTCTGAGCAATGACTATTTACACGCCGTCAGGTCAGATAAAAACAGACGGCTTTTGATGATTGCGGCATACAACTGTGGTTTGTCTAACCTAATGCGTGCACTTACCTTTACACAATCACTGACAACCTTCACCCATAATGTGAATCAATTAAGCGAAGATGCGCTGTATTTTCAGTTAACGCGAACATTGCCTATCGCAGAAACTCGTCATTACGTTGAAAAAGTCATGCACTTGTATGAACACTACCGCGGTATTGAATATCAATAAATAACCAGCATCTATCTATCATTCATTAACTGCGAGTCATTGCCTGCGACAATTCAGCGTTATTGATTAAGTGAAGCGAGAGACCAATACCCTACCTGTCGATAGTTTTGAGATATTTTTTATAAAGTGGAATGGTTCATATACCCAAATTAACTCACCCATGCTATTGTTAACAAAAAATTAACAATGATAAATCCTGCGATTAACATGGAGTTAGAGAATGAATCAAGCTAACAAGTTAAATGAGCAGACTTGCGCTCTCCCGCCACCTAACGAAATGATTCTAAAATGGGCATCGGAGCGCCCAAATGAAGTCTACTTAAAGCAAATCATTAATCGGGAATTCGTTGAATTCACTTACGCTGAAGTCGCAGACCAAGCTCTAAAGCTGGTGAGCGCATTACGCAAGCTAGGTGTTAATCCAGGTGATAAGGTAGCGTTAATCTCCAAAAATTGCGCAGAGTGGTTTATCTGCGATCTAGCTATGATGCTGGGTGATTACGTTAGTGTGCCCATCTTCCCAACGGCTGGAGCAGACACTATCGAGTACTGCCTCACGCACAGTGAAAGTAAGGTGCTTATCGGCGGTAAGTTGGACGACTCAAAGGCAACTCAGCAAGTAATTAATGAAATGGGCGATCTGATCAGTATCGCACTGCCATATAACTCTGCACCGATGTGCCAGCATCAATATGACGAGCTTATAGCAAATGAAGTGCCAAGTGTAGAACGTCCACAACATTACGACGATAAGCTCATGTCGCTGGTTTATACATCCGGTACTTCAGGCTTACCAAAAGGCGCAATGTTGACCTACGGCGCATTCAGTTGGTCTGTGCAACAGCTGATCAATCATATTGGCATACAACCAAACGACCGATTGTTCTCCTATCTACCACTCGCGCACATTACTGAACGAGTGTATATATTTGGTTCTTCAATTATGGGGGGCGTACCCACTGCGTTTCCAGAGTCACTCGACACATTTATTGAAGATGTAAAGATGCATAGACCAACCTTGTTCATCTCAGTGCCAAGGTTATGGACGTTATTCCAGCAGCGAATTCAGGATAAGTTACCGCAAAAGTCTTTGAACATTCTTCTCAAGATCCCCTTTGTTAATTCGCTGATTAAGAAGAAACTTGCCGTTGGGTTAGGTTTAGACCAAGCCCGAGTATTAGGGTGTGGCTCTGCTCCCGTATCACCAGCTTTGTTAGAGTGGTACCACAGCGTTGGGCTTAATATTACCGAAGCTTGGGGGATGACGGAGTCCTTTGCTTACAGCACGATTAATTATCCTTTTAGAGCCGATAAAATTGGTACTGTCGGCAATGCGGGGCCTGGTATAGAACTGAAAATTGCTGATGACAGTGAAATCATGGTTCGAGGTAAAGGATTATTCTCTGGCTATTATAAAAATGATATCGCGACTCAAGAATCCTTCGATTCAGAAGGCTGGCTGCACACTGGTGACATCGGAGCGATAGATTCTGATGGTTATCTTACTATTCAAGGCCGGAAAAAAGACACGTTTAAAACCGCAAAAGGGAAGTTCGTTTCTCCCGTCCCGATAGAAAAGAAATTGTTCGAATACAGTCGCATAGAAATGATGTGTCTGATTGGTCTTGGCTTACCAGGTCCAATATTGTTGGTCGTGCCGCATGATTTCCCTCACTTCGACAAAGATCGTTATGAACGTTCCACTCGTAAAGTCATTGAGCGAATGAATAAAGAGCTGGCATCTCACGAGCAAATAAAAGGCGTGTTGATGATAAAAGAGCCATGGAATATCGAAAATGGCGTTCTTACCCCAACTCTGAAAATAAAGCGCCACGTACTTGAACAAAAGTACCACGAACTTGGTCATAACTGGCCTAAAGGCCAATTAGTACTCTGGGAAGAAGACTTATAATTAAGCTAGCACTCCTCAATAGCCGTTGGGGAGTGCCACTCAACCTTGCTTCAAACTACGGCCTCCAAAATGGTTTATGGCTTTCTTTTAACACCTCATGCTTTTCCAAACCAATATCATTCCAAAGATGTTCAGGTAACTCTCTTAGATGACGACGAGTCCTATGATTTCTGCTCCATAAGTAGAGTTTAGAAAAAATTAACTGAATCCAATTTTGTTGTGTCGTTAGCAAAGCTCGTTCACAGTTATTCGTGACGTTTTCCATCTCTTCCACCCTTTTATTCTGTTGACCAGTTAATAATCAACGACTACCTTAATAATCTCAAACGATAGAACCTGCCATTGAGTTAAGGAAAACTAATGTGAAAGATCGGATGCCACCTCTACAAGGCTTATACTATTTCTTCATCGCAGCGAAAGAAGGCAGCTTTAAGACCGCTGCCAAAAACTTGTTTGTTACGCCTGCAGCAGTTAGCCAACAAATCCGGCAGTTAGAAGAGTTTTTGGGTACTGACCTGTTTGTTCGCCAACACAGGAAGATACTGCTAACACCTCAGGGAGAGTTGCTATTTGCTCAAGCAGAACTAGGATTTAATCACATACAACAAGGTGTTCGTCTAATTAACCAAGATCCCAACCCAAACCAACTTTCTATCTCAACTCTTCCCTCGTTTGCACACCATTGGCTAGTTCCTAAAATAACGGCCTTTAGACAACGTCATCCTGAGCTATCACTTTTGCTGGAGCCAACGAATGAACTGGTTTCTTTTCAAGACAGTCAAATAGATTTATGCGTTCGTTACGGCTCAGGAAACTATCCTAGTTTAGAATCGCAATGGTTAATGGATGAAGCTTTCTATCCTGCCTGTCATCCGGTTTATCAAAAAGAGCACGGCATTTATAACATCGAAGATTTGAACAAAGCGGAGCTTATCGAAGATCTTTGGCCTGATCTCGACTGGAATATGTGGTTAGAAAGACTAGGACAACATGCTGCCAAACCAGCGCTAAAATACAGCGGCTCCCACCTCGTACTTGAGGCTGCCTTATCATTACAAGGGGTGGCGCTTGTGAAACACAGCTTGGCCTATCAGTATTTTCGAACAGGCAAGTTGGTTCGGATTGGCGACATCGCCATCAAACCTAAATTCGCTTACTATTTATGTGCCCCAAAGGGATACCTACAACGGCCTAAAGCACAGCAGTTTGCAAAGTGGTTAAAAGTAGAGATCGACAGTTTTGAAAAGTCGGTTAATCGAGACTTTAAAACCATCGCGCTATCAGACTGAATCGTTCCAATTGAATGACAAAATTATTTTTTGAGATTAATAAAAAGCCCCGCACTAGGCGGGGCTTTAAAATCATAGAGTTAACTTAAGAATTATTTCTTAGCGTTACGCTCTTTAACGTCAGAGATTACTTGCTCTGCAACGTTGTTTGGACATGGTGCGTAGTGTGAGAACTCCATAGAGAACTGACCACGACCAGAAGTCATTGTACGTAGAGTACCGATGTAACCGAACATTTCTGATAGAGGTACATCACCCTTGATACGTACGCCAGTAGTACCAGCTTGTTGGTCTTTGATCATACCACGACGACGGTTAAGGTCACCGATTACGTCACCAACGTGATCTTCTGGAGTGAACACGTCAACTTTCATGATTGGCTCAAGAAGTTGCGCGCCAGCTTTAGGCATAGACTGACGGAATGCGCCTTTAGCAGCGATTTCGTAAGCGATAGCTGAAGAGTCAACTGCGTGGAAACCACCGTCGAATAGTTCAACTTCTACGTCTAGAGTTGGGAAGCCAGCTAGAACACCAGTTTGCATCATGCCAGCGAAGCCTTTCTCAACTGCAGGCCAGAATTCTTTAGGTACGTTACCACCAACAACTGTTGATTTGAACGCGAAGCCTGAGTTTGGCTCACCTGGTTTGATACGGTAGTCGATTTTCGCGAACTGACCAGAACCACCAGACTGCTTCTTGTGCGTGTAGCTGTCTTCGATTGCTTGAGTGATAGTTTCACGGTAAGCAACCTGAGGAGCACCTACTTCTAGCTCAACGCCGTAAGTACGTTTTAGGATATCAACTTTGATATCTAGGTGAAGTTCACCCATACCACGTAGGATAGTTTCGCCTGATTCTTCATCTGTCTCAACTTGGAAAGATGGATCTTCTGCAACCATTTTACCGATCGCGATACCCATTTTCTCAGAGCCGCCTTTATCTTTAGGCTTAACAGCGATAGAGATTACTGGATCTGGGAAGATCATTGGCTCTAGAGTACATTCGTGCTTAGGATCACATAGAGTGTGACCTGTTTGAACGTTCTTCATACCAACAACAGCGATGATGTCACCAGCTTGTGCTGAATCGATCTCGTTACGCTCGTCTGCGTGCATCTCAACCATACGGCCGATACGCTCTGTTTTACCAGTTGCAGAGTTAAGGATTGTGTCACCTTTCTTCATCTTACCAGAGTAGATACGGATGAATGTTAGGGCACCGAAACGGTCGTCCATGATCTTGAACGCAAGCGCTTTTAGTGGCTCATCTGCAGATACAGTTGCAACTTCACCAGTTGGTTCGCCAGTCTCTGAATCAGTTAGAGGCTGAGGATCTACTTCTGTTGGCGCTGGTAGGTAATCTACTACCGCGTCAAGAATAAGTTGGATACCTTTGTTCTTGTACGCTGAACCACAGTAAGTTGGGAAGAATGCTAGGTCACGTGTACCTTTACGGATACAACGTTGGATGTCTTCTAGAGATGGCTCTTCGCCTTCTTCTAGGTAAGCCATCATTAGATCTTCGTCTTGCTCTAGAGCAGTTTCGATTAGCATTTCACGGTATTCAGCAGCTTTGTCTACCATGTCTGCAGGAATATCTTGAACTTCGTAGTTCTCTGGCTGGCCAGACTCATCCCATACGTAAGCTTTTTGGCTTAGTACGTCTACAACACCTACGAAATCTTCTTCGATACCGATAGGTAGAGTCATTACTAGAGGAGTTGCACCTAGAACGTTTTGTACTTGGTCTACAACTTTGTAGAAGTCTGCGCCCATACGGTCTAGTTTGTTAACGAAGATCAGACGTGATACGTGTGATTCGTCAGCGTAACGCCAGTTAGTTTCTGACTGAGGCTCAACACCACCAGAACCACAGAATACACCGATACCACCGTCAAGTACTTTTAGAGAACGGTAAACTTCGATTGTGAAGTCAACGTGTCCAGGAGTATCGATGATGTTTAGACGGTGATCGTTCCAGAAACAAGTTGTTGCTGCAGACTGGATAGTGATACCACGCTCAGCTTCCTGCTCCATGAAGTCAGTAGTAGTTGAACCGTCGTGAGTGTCACCAATCTTATGGATCTTACCAGTTAGCTTTAGGATACGCTCTGTAGAGGTAGTTTTACCCGCGTCTACGTGAGCAAAAATACCAATGTTTCTGTATTTTGATAAATCAGTCATTGTCTTACTCTGTTAATAAGGTATAAAGTGCGCGCAGAGTATATCATATTCTGTCAATACTGATACCCTTGCGTGCAGATGGAAGAAAAAAATTTTTAACGTAAATTTTCCATCCTCAAAGGATAGCCAAATATAACGATTTGTGTGCTTTATTCGCTCTCTTTGAAAATGGATTTTACATATTTGAAACGCCTAGTTTAGCGCTTTATAACTCATCAAAAGCTTCGATTGCCTCTGATAATTTCTTAACCCCATGAATTTGCATGCCCGGGATGCCACCTTTTGGCATATTAGCAGCTGGTACAATTGCTTTCTTAAAGCCGTGTTTAAACGCTTCATTTAATCGCTCTTGCCCACTCGGTACAGGACGAATTTCCCCCGCTAAGCCAACCTCACCAAAGATAACCACATCTTTGGGTAGAGCCCGATCACGAAAGCTCGATAACAACGCCATGACTAACGCAAGATCTGCACTGGTCTCAGTGACTTTTACACCACCGACGACATTCACAAACACGTCTTGGTCTGCCATTTGTAACCCGCCGTGTTTATGCAGCACAGCCAGTAATAAAGATAGACGGTTTTGTTCGAGGCCTACAGCCACTCGGCGTGGGTTAGCGAGTTGCGAATAATCCACCAGAGCTTGTATCTCAACTAATAGAGGGCGAGTCCCTTCCCAAACGACCATAACTGAAGACCCTGAAGTCTCTTCTTCACCGCGAGAAAGGAAAATCGCCGATGGGTTACTCACTTCTTTGAGGCCCTGCCCTGTCATTGCAAATACGCCAAGTTCGTTCACTGCACCAAAACGGTTTTTGTGACTGCGCAACGTTCGGAATCGGCTATCAGTGCCGCCGTCTAGTAACACTGAACAGTCAATAATATGTTCAAGAACTTTCGGGCCAGCGAGCGTACCATCTTTGGTTACGTGACCAACGATAAATACCGCAACATTGTTTTGCTTCGCGTATCGTGTAAGCGCTGTCGCGGACTCACGGACCTGCGCGACACTACCCGGCGAAGACTGAACATCAGAAACGTGCATCACCTGAATCGAGTCAATCACCATAATACGAGGTTGCTCTTTCTCAGCAATTTGACAGATCTTATCCACGTTGGTTTCAGATAACATCTTCAGGTGATCTTTTGGCAACCCAAGACGAGAAGCACGCATCGCAACCTGTTGCAGCGATTCTTCACCCGTTACGTATAAAGTCGGCATTTGTCCCGACAAAGAGCACATGGTTTGCAAAAGCAACGTTGACTTACCTGCTCCGGGGTTACCACCAATCAATATCGCAGCACCGGGAACGACACCGCCACCAAGCACACGATCAAGCTCTTTAAAGCCACTGGTAAAGCGTGGCACTTCTTGCAGGTTAATTTCTGATAACGTTTGTACCTGAGATTCTGTCGCAGAACCTGCATAACCACTTAAGCGTTCATTGCGGGCGACGGTCGGCGAAGCAGCAATTCGTACTTCCGTAATCGTATTCCATGCACCACACGCATTACATTGCCCCTGCCAACGCGGAAAGTCTGCGCCGCAATCATTACAAACATACGCTCGTTTTGCTTTCGCCATGATGCCTCAATTTTTAACAAATGTGACCAAGCACTGCCAACTGACTTGAGAACTGAATATACTCAAGGTTTACTGCGCTTAGCCGATACAATTCAAATAACGACATACTCTAACAGAAATAATGCTGCAATCTGAAATTCTCTCGCTCGCGGAACGGCTCATCCCAGTCTATGGTTCTGTAGACTTTGATTTTGTCCTTGGCCAATTGACCGAGGACGCGCCACCTTCAGCCAAAATTTTGGTCAAGATAGAATTAAACCGATTAATGGCACCGTGCAAAAAAAGCATTGATTTACGCGGTCGTGTTAACGGGGAATGCAGAAAATACATATTTGATGGCATTCCACACTGGTTAGATGATGTAGCATTCAATGCCTATCACAAAAGCACCAGAAAGTATGGTGGCTATACCGAAGGCGTCTGGGAAACGCTTATTAGCACCCGGAATAATTTTCGAGTAATGGGCAAACAAGCTGTCGAAGAACATCGCTCCTCCCTATCTGAGACTCAAAACCCGTTTAGTGCCGTACCTATCCAATTAGGTTTTGACTTAAAGCGTCAGGAAAAGCGTTTAAAAGTCCAGTCACAAGTAGAAATACATCGTTCAAAAGGCCAACTGCTCCACGGTGTAAGCATTGATCTATCAAGCTCTGGTGCAAAATTCAAAGTGCCCAGCGCCTTTAAATACAACCTTGGTGAAATCATTGAGGTGACTTTTACCGACTTTGCCAGTAAATCTCAATTAGCCGGAATTGAAAAACCTCTGACTTATCGGATTCTGGCTGTTGAAGACTGCTACGAAAATGATGCCATTCGATATCTGAGAACCATTCTCCTAACCGAAACCAATGTGATCGACAGAGTCATTGATGAAGCGCTAAATAGCGATGCGAAACGCACACGTCATGATAATCAGGATAAGATCATTCGGGCTCGTACGCGCGGATATGAGCATTTGGCTCTTAAACACACCAGCAACTTGCCACTGTTCTTTCAAGGAAGCGAACTCAAACTTGCCATGCTAACGCCGAATAATCAAAAGCTATGGCAATACTGGCACGATGAACGTAACCAACAAGTTTTTGGCTCCCTGTTCCATGAAGAAAGAATGACATCGCTGATTACACCGGGAGTAAAAGGCACCACTAACGTTCTCTATTCATTTACTCACGAGCACGATAACAAAACTTATTTCTATTCGATGCTGAGACCGGAAGCAACCAGAGAGCAACGCCAACTATTCTGGCATTTAGGAGCAAAGCGAAAAAGCTGGCGAGTTTTTCGCGTGTCTATCTTCGAACTTTCCGAGCAAGAAAAAGAGGAACTCGCCTCATTTTCATCAGAGCTGGCAGAAACCTCGAATTTACTCACTCATGTGGGGATCTTGCAAGAAATCTCGGACGAAGCTTCAGGACAAGACTATCTGTTAACCGAAAAGCCTCGTTTGCCTTCAAACACCTTAAATGCGTTTCGACATCCGAGGCGAATAACCGGCCAACCCAAAGGGATGTATTTTGATGCGCAATCTCGGCGTAAAGAGCCTCGCTATCGATTTAAAACGCCACTCGCGTTAATGTCGGAGCAGGTAAATAGTTCGGGATACAGTGTTGATATTTCGAAGCGAGGACTCGGAATTCAGCTAGAAACTCCAGCCTCCTTGCGCGCAGGTCAAGAGGTCACCATTAACTTTCGTGAACTGCAATTGTACGATAGCAACTTGCCGCTATCCGACGTGCCTTATCGAGTCGTGCGAGTCAGCCCCGATGGTCATAGAGTTCAATTGGTCATTGGTCAAAGTAGCAAAGCACGTAGAGTGATCGCATTTCTTAATAAAGTCATTGAGCATAATAAGAACAAGTTGCTTCAGCAGGCAGATGTGCTGCCAAGCCATGAGCTACTGGAGAGGTTGCATAGTACTATTCTTTCCAGAAGCCTGAGTTCTCCGGTTTTCATTAGTAAAACATCAACGGGATCATTTAAAACACCGGTTATCGGTGTAAATCTGCCCTTGCCCAAACATGTTGAGATTTTTGCTCAGATTGGTCATGACAATAAGTTTATTCTGGATCCGATCTTTAAAGGTCGTACGAGCACTCTGATCGCAGACCTAATCAAACGTATAGAAGGCGTACAGGAAAAACACGAAGACATTTACATCAGCGCTTCAAAAATCGGTAACAAGGTTACTGGTATAGAGTCCAAGCTGCATCAGGATTTTAGCAGCCTGAAAGAGCGCATTCAGTTTATAAAAAAAGCGCGCATGATGGGCGATTTCTATGTTCTGCGTCTCTCTACCGCGCCTATTTTTGAACCTATGACCTCTCTACTGCAAAGAGACTTGAGTGAGTTAACCCAGTTTAGTGTGCATCAGGCAAGCAAACTAGAAAAAGAGCTTACTGCACTTATCGGTTACAGTGAGTTTGAAGACATCACGGAAGAAGTACTCGTTAGATTAGAGCTAACCGAATAAAAAACACCGCCCTGTTCGGCGGTGTTTCAATATTGAAGCAAGTTAGCTGTCTTTTACCAATAGGCTATGGCTTAGACTTCCAGCTAATTTTCTGTTGTTTAACCAGCGCCCCTGACAGGATACAAAGCACACCACCCAAACCAGAATAACGAATCGCAGATTGAGCCTGTGCCTCGACTTTCGGTTTCGCATGGTACGCTATACCCAAACCAGCAGCAGACATCATCACCAAATCATTCGCGCCGTCACCTACCGCAACCGTATTATGCTGCTCGATTTCGTACTCATCCGCTAATTCAACCAAAATATCGGATTTCACTTGCGCGTTGACGACGTCACCAAGCACTTTACCCGTGAGTTTTCCGTTGATGATTTCCAGCTTGTTCGAGCGAGCGAAATCTAACCCCACCTTATCTTTGATGTAATCAGAGAAGTAGTCGAAGCCACCAGAAGCAATCGCGGTTTTCCAGCCCAACGCTTTCATTGTAGCAATCAGAGCTTCAAAGTCTTGCATGAATGGAAGTTGCGAGCGTACTTGTTCAAGAATAGATTCGTCAGCACCTTTGAGTTTGCCAACTCGTTGACGAAGGCTCTGTTCAAAATCCAGTTCTCCTTGCATCGCACGTTCTGTAACTTCAGCGACTTCTTCGCCAACACCAGCCAACTTCGCAATCTCATCAATGCATTCAATTTGAATGGCTGTCGAGTCCATATCAAACACAATGAGCCCTGTGGTTGATAAATCAGGAACTTCATTGAGTGATGCGTAATCTAAGTTAAGGCTTTTTAAAATCGTTTCGTGTTGAGACGTAAGTTCACCTGACATCAATGCGACTTCGTACTGACCCACCTTCCATGTTTCTAGGACCGGATTGTAAAAACCAGTATAAAAGTCAATGTCTTCAAAATGACGCGGTGAAAGGTAAGTAGAAAAAATAATCCAATTTGCTTTGGCTCTATCCAACTGAGAGGCAAAGCGAGTTTCAGGCAGTCGATTTAAAAGTGTCGTATGTTTTCTTATAGGCAAGCTTTTTGACGCGTCCATGTATATAATCCTTGGTGACTTTGCTAAAACGTTACCTCAACAAACTAAAAAGGCAAGTCTTTGTTTTATTTTAAATGGATGAGTAAAGAGCATGAGTGAATCCTTGTTCTCAGTAAGGAATGCCCTACGAATTCTGGCGCTAATACTACTGTGTGTGATGCTATTTATCACGATAAAAAACAGTGTAGTCATCAGTAAGGGCAACGAAAAAATTCAAGCACATCAGCTTGAGACACTCACCAAGGTTTTGATCTCGCAGGCATCTTTGTCTGCCAGTGAAATGATTGTGAACAATGATCAGGAGCGATTACTGCAGTTGACGAATCAACTCGCACAAGATCGTCTGGTATTTGATGCAACCATTTATGATGCACAAGGCGTGCGCCTGGCCTCCAGTGAAGAAGCATTATCAGTACGAGAAGTTTTGGGATTAGACACCCCACTGGCAACCGCTTCAATTGGTCGACAACAACTGGTTGAGCCTGTCATTGCAGACGGTTCTGTTGTCGGTTTTGTCCGAGTGACGTTCGAAACAGGCCGTGTTACCGCGATTTCTGACCACCACTATCGCAAAAGTGATCGCTACATGTACATGATGGTCTTGATGAGTTTTGTGTGTGGCATGCTGTTCATTATGATTTTACGCAGGCAACCAATTCGCAGAAAGAAGGCAGAAAACCTCCTGCTAACCAAATAACTCACCGGTAATCAGAATTGAATATATAAACAGCCCGCATTGTGCGGGCTGTTTTTTAGGTGCTTAGTTGCGATTACTGGGGCTTACTCTTTATCACCAAGTAATACCGAATCCAGTGCAATCAGCATCATGTCGTTGAACGTGGTTTGACGCTCATCTGAAGTGGTTTGCTCGCCAGTTTTGATGTGGTCAGAAACCGTACAGATGGTTAGTGCTTTAGCACCGTATTCTGCTGCTACACCGTAAATACCAGCCGCTTCCATTTCAACACCCACAATACCGTACTTGTCCATTACATCGAACATTTCTGGATCAGGCGTGTAGAAAAGCTCTGCAGAGAAAAGGTTACCCACTTTCACATCAATGCCACGTGCTTTTGCTGCGTCTTCTGCGGCACGAACCATTTTGTAATCAGCAATGGCAGCGAAGTCATGGCCTTTAAAGCGAATGCGGTTTACTTTTGAATCCGTACACGCGCCCATACCGATCACAACATCACGTACTTTGATGTCTTCATTCACAGCGCCACAGCTGCCAACACGGATGATCTTTTTCACACCGAAGTCTTTGATAAGTTCTGTCGCGTAGATCGAACATGATGGGATGCCCATACCGTGGCCCATTACAGAAATTTTGCGACCTTTGTATGTTCCTGTATAACCGAACATGTTACGAACGTCACACACTTGAACAACGTCTTCAAGGAAAGTTTCTGCGATGTATTTTGCACGTAGCGGGTCACCCGGCATCAGTACTACGTCTGCGAATGCACCCATTTCAGCATTGATATGTGGAGTTGCCATTTTTTTCTCCTTAACCTTTCTCTAGCGCTCCGCGCTTAAGGCGCTGTCAGCCAGAGTCTTCTCATTTCCGACAAGCAGCACTTTCATACTGCAAACATAGAACTAGGAGCATTACGCTCCCAGTTTTTAGTATCCCGATTACAGGAAGTTCTTACCGTATTCCATTGGTGAAGTACCGAAGTAGCTCGCCAACGTTTGGCCGATATCTGCGAACGTTTCGCGGCGACCAAGAGAGCCAGCAGGCACTTTTTGACCGTAAACCAATACTGGGATGTGCTCACGAGTATGGTCTGTACCTGGCCATGTCGGGTCACAACCGTGGTCCGCGGTTAGGATAAGTACGTCGTCTTCATCCATTAGCTCTAGCACTTCGTTGATGCGACCATCAAAGTACTCAAGAGCCGCAGCGTAACCCGCCACATCACGACGGTGGCCATAAGCTGAATCGAAATCTACAAAGTTAGTGAATACGATGGTGTTATCACCTGCTTCTTTGATCTGCTCTAGCGTAGCTTCGAACAGTGCTGGGATACCTGTTGCTTTCACTTTCTTAGTGATACCGCAGTTTGCGTAGATATCGGCAATCTTACCGATAGAAACAACATTGCCTTGTTTCTCTTCTACCAATTTCTGTAGAACAGTAGCTGATGGCGGCTCAACTGATAAGTCACGGCGGTTACCAGTACGTTCAAACTGACCTTTGCCCGGGCCAATGAATGGACGCGCAATAACACGGCCAATGTTGTAATCAGCGAGCTCTTCACGAGCGATTTGGCAAAGATCTAATAGACGATCCAGGCCAAATGTCTCTTCGTGACACGCAATCTGGAATACCGAGTCTGCTGAAGTATAGAAGATAGGTAAACCTGTCTTCATATGCTCTTCACCCAAATCATCCAGAACTTGAGTACCAGAAGCATGGCAGTTACCTAAGTAGCCATCTAAGCCAGCACGCTCGAGAATGCGATTCGTCAACTCTTCAGGAAAGCTGTTAGTTTTGTCACTAAAGTAACCCCAATCAAATAGAACCGGCACACCAGCAATTTCCCAGTGACCAGACGGAGTGTCTTTACCAGAAGACAGCTCAGCCGCGTGACCGTAAGCACCGATGATTTCTGCATCTGCGTCTAGACCAGGAGCAAAGCGACCTGTTGATTCTTTATGTGCCATAGCCAAACCAAGTTTAGATAGGTTTGGAAGACGAAGTGCACCTTGACGTTTGTCGTTATCTGCTAAGCCTTTTTCACACTGGTCCGCAATATGACCTAGAGTGTCTGAACCTACATCACCAAATTCTTTAGCATCAGCCGTTTCACCGATACCGAATGAGTCTAGTACTAAAATAAATGCTCTTTTCATTGCTCGTTCCTTAGGCCCACTCGGCGAATAAGTATGGTTGAGTAGGCCTTATGTAATTACTTAATCAGTTAGGGTCTGGTGACCTAGATATCTTCTGCACGAATCTGACGGTAAACCTCTGGGGTTGGTGTGTATTCACCACCTACTTTGATTGCACTGCGTAGTGCTTTTGCCGCTTCTTCCCACTGCTCTTCACTGCGAGCGTGGATAACAGCCAGAGGCTTATCACTATCAGCGACCTCACCCAAACGGATGAACTCATCAAAACCAACCGCGTAGTCGATTTCATCCGTTGCAACACGGCGACCACCGCCCATCGCAACCACAGCCATACCGATAGCACGTGTGTCCATCGCAGAGACAATGCCTGTTTCCGTCGCATACACTGGCTTGATGATTTCTGCTTTTTCTAGGTAGTTTTCGTAGTTTTCTACGAAGTCTGCTGGGCCGCCTAGACCTGCAACCATCTTGCCGAAGCATTCTGCCGCTTTACCGTTGTCGAGCACTTCCATCAGTTTCGCACGTGCGTCATCTGTATTTTCTGCCAGCTTACCAAGCACCAACATTTCCGCACACGACGCCATTGTGACTTCAAGCAGACGTGGGTTTCGGTATTCACCAGTCAGGAAACGAACCGCTTCACGCACTTCAACCGCATTACCGGCTGAAGACGCTAGAACCTGGTTCATGTCTGTCAGAATTGCTGTTGTTTTTGTGCCAGCGCCATTTGCTACCGCAACGATAGATTTGGCTAGCTCTTCTGATGCTTCATAAGTTGGCATGAATGCGCCCGAGCCGACTTTTACGTCCATCACTAGAGATTCCAAGCCCGCAGCCAATTTCTTAGACAGAATCGATGCCGTAATTAGGGAAATGTTATCAACGGTAGCCGTGATATCTCGGGTTGCGTACACGCGCTTATCTGCCGGAGCG
Organism: Allocatenococcus thiocycli; assembly: GCF_921292965.1. NCBI lineage: Bacteria > Pseudomonadati > Pseudomonadota > Gammaproteobacteria > Vibrionales > Vibrionaceae > Allocatenococcus > Allocatenococcus thiocycli. Next base: position 35,728 of record NZ_CAKLCK010000045.1, on the reverse strand, counting down.
AGATCGCCCGTTTGGCCGATAATGGCAACGCCAGCGTCTTTCGTCACTTGACCAAATACGTCGTTAGTTGGCGTGATGTTGTAGCCTGGGATTGACTCTAATTTATCGAGTGTACCGCCAGTATGACCAAGGCCACGACCAGAGATCATTGGTACGAAACCACCACACGCCGCCACCATTGGGCCAAGCATGAGAGAGGTCACATCACCCACGCCACCTGTAGAGTGCTTATCGACAATAGGGCCGCCAAAGTTCATGTGGCTCCAGTCGATAACCATACCTGAATCGCGCATTGCACAAGTAAGGGCAATACGCTCATCCATGGTCATTTCATTGAAGAAAATAGTCATAGCAAATGCCGCGATCTGACCTTCAGATACTGTGTTATTTGCTACGCCTTGAATAAAGAAGTTGATTTCGTCAGCAGAAAGAACTTCGCCGTCACGTTTTTTACGAATGATTTCTTGCGGTAAATACATTAGTGCCTCCCAAGCTCGATGAAAGCTGTGGTTAAAGTAGGACAGAGGTAAAACAGAGGGCGATGTTCCACCACCCTAAATTTAAAACAGACGTTAAGTTTTTATTCGTCATCCCCTAAATAGTTGGCGTTGCAGCTAGGCGACAAGTAAGTTCAGCCCTATGAGCATAGGTTTTCTATGTGATTAGGGCGGCCGGCGCTCCGGTGAACTTACACAGTCAACAACGCTGCAGCGTCAAATATGACGGGTATGTTAGTACGCTGTTGGATCAGCCGTTTCGTCTGTTACTTCTAATGTATTTAACAGGTTAGTTAGCAGGCTTGACGCACCGAAACGGTAGTGACGAGCATCAACCCAGTTATCACCTAAAATTTCATCTGCCATTGCTAGGTAAGCCGCTGCATCTTCTGCAGTACGCACACCACCAGCAGGTTTGAAACCAACTGTTTCTGCTACACCCATATCACGAATTACTTCTAGCATCATTCGAGCGTATTCTGGTGTTGCGTTCACAGGCACTTTACCTGTTGAAGTTTTAATAAAGTCTGCACCCGCTTCGATACAGATTTGTGAAGCTTTTTTGATTAGCGCTTCTTCCTTTAGTTCACCCGTTTCGATGATTACTTTAAGAAGAATGTCACCACAAGCTTCTTTACATTGCTTAACCAGTTCAAAGCCCACTTTCTCATCGCCCGCCATTAGTGCACGGTATGGGAACACTACGTCAACTTCGTCTGCACCGTAAGCTACCGCTGCTTTAGTTTCAGCAACTGCGATCTCGATGTCGTCGTTTCCGTGTGGGAAGTTAGTCACAGTCGCAATGCGAACCTCTGGTGTGCCTTGCTCACGAAGTGTCTTCTTAGCAATAGGAATAAAGCGAGGGTAAATACAGATTGCAGCCGTGTTGCCTACTGCTGTTTTCGCGTCATGACATAGTGAGATCACTTTTGCATCAGTGTCGTCATCATTCAGCGTAGTTAGATCCATAAGTTTTAGTGCACGTAGTGCTGCTGCTTTTAAATCGCTCATTTCTATCTCCGATCAATATTCAAAAAATTCACTACTCAGCCTTACATCGCAACTCTAACTATAATCAACGAGTTGAGATTGTGTAAAAAATGACTCAGCAGTCTATTTATGAACGGACTTGGTTCCATGAAGACTCGGCATATACAGCGAAAATTTCTTATGCCAATTGCTATCCTTGTCACCGCACAGTACCAATTTGGCCTATGGCACAACAATCTATGATTGCGGTGTCTTTACTATCATATCTCTCCAACAAAATGCCGTTGAGATCTAATATTTCAGGGTAATTCATTTACCCATCGATTAGGTTGTATCCACCTTGTGATGTCTACATTATAGATATTCATCGCAAAACTGTAGCACCAAATAGAGCGCAAACGGTTTGTATCTCAAAATTTCCAGGTTTCTATTCTCTAGTCCGTCAGTTAAGACCCCTTACATTTGACGCACTAAAAGTTTTCAGCCCTGAAAACGAAAAAAGCCCCGCAGCAATTTCTTGCTACAGGGCATGATTTAATATGGCGTCTATATATTAAAAACCAGTTCTAAATTACAGAGCTGCTAGGCTTAAGCAGAAGCCTGCTATTGTCGCTGCCATTAGGTTAGACAACGTACCAGCTAGTACTGCTTTAACACCCATGCGAGCGATATCTGGACGACGGCTTGGCGCTAGACCACCCAGACCACCTAGTAGGATCGCGATAGAAGAAAGGTTCGCGAAGCCACACAGTGCAAATGAGATGATAGCCGTAGTCTTCTCAGACATTACTTCACCAGTTGCTGCGATTACTTGAGCGTTTTCACCGATGTAAGGCGTGAAGTTCAAGTATGCAACGAATTCGTTCACTACAATTTTCTGACCGATGAAAGAACCAGCAGTTACTGCTTCAGCCCATGGAACACCGATTAGGAATGCTAGTGGAGAGAACGCGTAACCCAGGATTAGCTCAAGAGTCAGCTCAGGCATACCGAACCAACCACCGATGCCGCCTAGCATACCGTTAACAAGAGCAATCAGACCTACGAATGCGATTAGCATTGCACCTACGTTTAGTGCTAGTTGTAGACCAGAAGCTGCACCGCCCGCTGCCGCGTCGATTACGTTAACAGGTTTGTCGTCACCGCCGTCCATTGCCTCTTCGATACTTTCATGAGGCTGATCAGTTTCAGGGTGAAGAATTTTAGCGAATAGTAGACCACCAGGTGCTGCCATGAATGATGCTGCAACTAGGTATTCTAGAGGTACACCCATTGATGCGTAGCCCGCTAGTACACCACCAGCAACAGAAGCTAGACCACCACACATTACCGCGAATAGCTCTGATTGAGTCATTTTTGGAACAAATGGGCGAACAACTAGCGGTGCTTCAGTCTGACCTACGAAAATGTTAGCTGCTGCTGACATTGATTCTGCACGAGAAGTACCAAGCGCTTTCTGTAGTGCACCACCAAGAATCTTGATAACCCATTGCATAACGCCAATGTAGTACAGAACTGAGATCAGAGCAGAGAAGAAGATCAGTGTAGGAAGAACACGGAATGCGAAGATGAAACCACCGCCACCGAATACTTCGAACATCTTGTTAGAAACAAGACCACCGAACAGGAATGATGAACCATCGTTACCGTAGTTGATAACGTTAGATACACCACTAGAGAAACCGTTTAGTAGATCACGGCCCCAAGGTACATAAAGAACAAATGCACCTAATGCGAATTGGATAGCGAATGCACCACCCACAGTTCTAAAGTTGATAGCTTTGCGGTTAGATGAGAATGCTAGTGCGATAGCAAGTAGCACAACCATACCAACCAGGCTCATAAACAGGCTCATAGTTTATGACTTCCTTATAAGTTATTTATTGGCGTGTAACAAAATGGAGCTATAAAAGCGGGGCAATTATACTCATGCATCATCAATTAAAGTAATGCCGCCCTCACACTTTCCCATAAGATTCATTATTGATTCACCAATCTTTGTGATAGAACTCACAATAAAAAGGAAAACGTTTTCGAATCTAAACAGTTTCTTTGAATTCTATTCACATATTGAGAAGGCAAAATTGCTATTTTTCCACAGTTGCGACGCAATCGATTGCTTTTCTCCTCTACGCAACTCTACGAGCACATTTAATACATGAATGAGTTTCGCCGGGTGGTTGGGCTGCCCCTGATATCCAAGTATAGGCATATCTGGAGCGTCTGTTTCGATAAGTAGGTTTTCTAGGGCTAATTTTTGAATTGCGTCGCGGGTTTTTTGGGCTCGTGGGTAGGTAATAGTACCCCCTACACCGATGAAAAAACCTAATCTGACCCACTCCATCGCTTGCTGATAGCTACCAGCAAAAGCATGTGCGACACCGCCTTTAGGTAGCTTCGCCGCTTTGACCATTTGAATAAGTCGATTGTGCGCTTTTCGGCTATGTAAAATGACCGGAAGGTCGAAACGTCTGGCGAGCTCAAATTGAGTTTCAAGCACCTTTTCTTGCAACTGAGGATCGACGTCAATAGCAAAATCTAATCCGCACTCGCCTATTGCAACACACTGTGGCGGCTTTTGTTTGAGATAATGCTCCAGCTTAGCAAGGTGCTGCTCAAAGTTCTCTTCAAGAAAATACGGATGGAACCCGAGCGCATAGTATAAGTGTGAGTATTTCTCGGCTAAGGTTTGAATGCGTGACCAGTTTGAAGGTCCGACTGAGGGTATCAGGATTCGTCTCACCCCTTGTTCTTGAGCAAGAGCTAGGTTGTGCTCAAAATCATCCTGAAACACGTCAAAATCAAAATGACAGTGCGTATCAAAGAGCTTCATCTTGTGACTTTCTATTGCTCTCGGCAGATTTCGGTGCTGCGTTTGGCTCCTCACTCTGATGAGCTGGATCTTTTCTATAAGGCACACAGCTGCGTTTTTGATCCGGCGTGAGCCCCATCTCTTTGCACCAATCGTCGTAGCGCTTAATGCCTCTTTTCAACCAATTCATTTTTACTCCGCTATCTCTAATCACTTATTTACTTTAATGGATATCGTCCAATCCACATCATTTCTGCTGATATAAAAACGCCCTTGACTAAGTCTATAGCCAAGGGCGTTTTAAAATCCAGTCGCGGTGTAAGCGAGCTTCAGTTAACGTCGATTAGTGCTCACGAGTCGCACGGAAGTCAACATCCGGGAAGCGCTCTTTCGCTAGGTTCAGGTTAACCATTGTCGGCGCGATGTACGTTAAGTTGTCACCACCATCAAGTGCTAAGTTGCTCTGATTCTTACGTTGGAACTCATCCAGTTTCTTCGCGTCACCACACTCAACCCAACGAGCCGTTGCCACGTTTACGCCTTCGTAGATTGCTTCTACGTTGTATTCAGATTTCAGACGAGCCACAACCACATCAAACTGAAGCACACCAACCGCACCAACGATCAGATCGTTGTTTTGCAGTGGACGGAACACCTGCACTGCCCCCTCTTCAGACAACTGAACCAAACCTTTCAGCAGCTGCTTCTGTTTTAGTGGATCTTTCAGACGAATACGACGGAACAATTCCGGTGCAAAGTTCGGGATACCAGAGAACTTAAGTGATTCACCTTGCGTGAAGGTATCACCAATCTGGATAGTACCGTGGTTATGCAGACCGATAATATCACCAGCGTAAGCGTGTTCTGCACGTGAACGGTCACCAGCCATGAAGGTTACCGCATCAGAGATACTTACTTGTTTACCTAGACGAACGTGGTTCATCTTCATGCCTTGAGTGTAAGTACCCGATACGATACGCATAAAGGCGATACGGTCACGGTGTTTTGGATCCATGTTTGCCTGAATCTTAAACACGAAACCAGAAAACTTCTCTTCTGTCGCTTCAACTTCACGCTCAACCGCTTGACGAGTTTTTGGCGCAGGCGCCCACTCTGTCAAACCATCCAACATGTGGTCAACACCGAAGTTACCTAATGCCGTACCGAAGTAAACTGGTGTTAGCTCACCAGTCAGGAATGATTCCAGTTCGAACTCTGGACAAGCACCCATTACGAGTTCAAGCTCTTCACGTACGCTTTCTGCCAGATCTGCACCGACTTTTTCATCAAGCTCTGGGTTGTCCAAACCTTTGATAATGCGAACTTCCTGAATCTCATGACCATGGCCAGATTCGTAAAGAATCGTCTCGTCACGGTGAATGTGGTACACACCTTTAAACTCTTTACCACAGCCAATCGGCCAGGTAATTGGCGCACACATCATGCCCAGTTCGTTTTCAACTTCGTCCAAAACTTCCATTGGATCGCGAACGTCACGGTCAAGTTTGTTCATGAAGGTGACAATTGGTGTATCACGAAGACGCGTAACTTCCATCAGTTTACGAGTACGATCCTCGACACCTTTCGCTGCATCGATAACCATCAAACAAGAGTCAACCGCGGTTAATGTACGGTAAGTATCTTCAGAGAAGTCTTCGTGCCCCGGAGTATCCAGTAGGTTAACCAGACAATCGTTATAAGGAAACTGCATCACAGAAGTGGTTACAGAGATACCACGTTCCTTTTCCATTTCCATCCAGTCAGATTTAGCATGCTGAGCATTACCACGACCTTTAACGGTACCTGCTTTTTGGATCGCGTTTCCGAATAAAAGTACTTTTTCGGTAATGGTTGTTTTACCCGCATCCGGGTGAGAAATAATAGCGAATGTTCTACGTTTAGAGACTTCGCCTAGAAAAGGTGTATTTGACATGAAACTGGTCTTCTTTGATGTCTGTATGCTTGCCTGAAAAGCAAACGCACATTTTAGATTCAATTTTGCGCGGTATTCTCGCTTATTATTGCTTTAGGGGCAACAGATCGCTTTATGGGCTACTGATTGCTCTAGGGGCAACATCCCGAATGAAGTCTGTGGGTAACTAATGGAAGAAGATATAACTCATGATGATCGCATCTTCTTTACCATTCCCTGTTTTGGCAGGGTAATAGTTATAACGGCGGTCCAATTCATTAAAACCCGCTTGTTCATAAATGTGGATGGCAGCGTGGTTACTTTCTCTCACTTCCAGCCAAGCACTTTCTGCTTTTACTTGCTCACAGTGATATAGAAATGCATCCAGCAATTTTTGACCATGGCCTTTGCCTTGTTGCGAAGGATCGACTGCAATATTCAGCAGTGTTACTTCTCCGACAATGTTCTGAGCATAAAAATAACCAAGGACCGAGTCACCTTCTACCATCACATGGTGACAAGCCCCTCGGCTTGATAAGTCACGAACTAATGACTCAGCCCAAGGGTGAGAATGCGCTTGCTGTTCGATTTGCCAAACCTGTTCCAAATGCGCGTCACACATCGGGATAATTTCAATCGTCATTTTTTAACCTATTTAACGCTTAGCTTGCGATACGCCTTAGATTCGTATCGCATACCATGGCTTTTATCAGCATTACGAATAAGAACAAATTTGCTGCCAAAGTGCTCTTTTTTGCTCGTTGTTCCCATCAATGTCCTGAAGTAATGGTGAAGCGAGTTGCTTGATGTTTGGATCCCCATTCACATCACACCCGGAGAACCATACCCACTCCAACTGATGCTCCCCTAGTAAAGGGAAGCGTTCAGGCTCCAGATGCATGGCTTGATCGAGGGTTAGCTTCATACTCTTAAGTATTTTCTCGAATAGGATTGCTGACTCATTCACAGGACAGATTGGGGAAACCAGTAGAAGCTTGCAAGCACTTGGCAGATCAATCACTGGTGATTGATAGCCCGCTAACCTATCTGGATGAATCAACTCCCAAGTGCTGATTCCCATTTCATGTAAGTACTGTTTCTCGTTAATCGACATTTTTCGTCACCTGTTTGAACCAGGCAATACTATCAAATTATGGTGACGATACCTAACAACCAAAGACATTGGATGTATCGATGAAGGAATAAGGAAAATAAAAAGGAAAGGAAAAGATTTAACTAGAATTCGACGTTAATACGTTTGCAAAGTCATCACTTTGCGATTTACTACAGCGATTGCAAAAGCAGCCGGTTCATAACCACCAGCTGCTCAGGTGCTTATAAGTCGTCGAACTCAGGCGAATAATCAATGCGACCAGAACGTCCTGCACATTGGCCTTCAACAACTTCAGCAATACGGAACGCACCTTGAGGCACTTCCCATGCGCATTCAAACCCCATCTCATCACAAGCTTTAAAGCCCTGACGAGCGTAGTAATCTGGTGAGCCAAGCACGACACATACCGGATAACCAAAATCACGCAAAAAGTCGAAACCTTCTTTGATCAACTCGGCTCCGATACCCTGACGTCGATAGTCTTCGTGTACCGCTAATGGCGCGAGTCCCTGCCATGACAAATCTTCACCATTTAAGGTAACTGGGCTAAATAAAGCATGACCAATAACTTCCCCCTCATCCGTACACGCCACCAATGACAAGGTCAGCTTGCCATTTTCACGTAGTCGCATCACTAAATTAGCTTCTGCGTCAGTTGGAAAAGCGTGTTTCAATAAGCGGTCAATGGTTAGAATGTCCGCAGGGGCTTCAGTTCGAATAAGCATTCGCTACTCCGGGTTGTTGTGCAGGCTCTTGAACCCCTTTTTGGACAAAATCCGCCAATTGATTCAGAGCGACTTGCATGGCTTTTGGTAACTGCTCTAAGTCCACACTGTCCATTAAGTTTTTCACTTCTAAGCCAAGCTCAGTGTCCCCTTCAATAGAAAGGCGACGTTGGAAGAACAACGTGTCAGGGTCTTCTTTACGACCAGCAATTAATACTAGGTCGTTTAGATTACCACTAAAACTCACATCTTCCTGAACTGGTTTTTCAGCAACAAGCAAGTTTTCATCTTGATAGCTGATGTACCATGCTAAATTCAAGTCTTTAATCGCAACTTTTAACCACTTATCTTCCAGAAATTCAAAATCGCCATCTTCCAGCGCCTCTTTGAATATCATTTTCAGACCTTCAAGTAGGGCTTTTTTCTGAACCGTTTGAGGTAATAACTGGACTGGAGAGCGCAAGATATTGGCTGCGTTCTTGACTAGTTGACTGCGAATCTTGTTTAACACGTTCATTATCCGTTACTTTATCATCAGGGCGATCATATTAAGCAATTGTGTGAAACTGATTCCTGTTATGCATCAATAAACAGCTTGTTTTCAGATGACCAAAAATGCTTCGTTTTTTGACCTTACGTGTATTATTGATGAGAACAATGAGATAAACGCTTTAACAACTCTATTTTCAAAGTTATAGTGAACGACCGTATTTTGGTGGCAATTAACAACTCAATTCAAATAAGTCAATGACTTAACGAATGGTGGTCGGTTAACTCGTTGAACGTCACCGTAGCAACTTTTTTCAACTAGCACGTTTAAAACGGGCGAGCAATCTGGCTCATCGGAGATCGGTAACAACCTAATGCCTTCCCAGCAATTACAACATTGGTTTGCCACGCTAACCTCAAATAGCCCTTTCTTTTTCGCCATCCTTGATAAAAAACACAATTATCGAATGGTGAGTGATCGCTATTGTGATATCGCCGGATTGAGTAATGCAGAGATCATCGGACTCAACGATGTCCACGTTTTGGGAGAGCAGTTTTATAAAAAGCTGGCACCTTATTATCAACGCGCTTTCGATGGTACGCATATAGAAGCCGAGATTACTCTGGATGAAACGGATCTAGAAACCAGCCTGCATTTTAGTTTGTCGCCAGTATATGAAGGTAATGAAATCCGGCATGTGGTTTTTCATGCTGTCGATACCTCAGAGAAACAAATTCTTGTCCGCTCCCTAGAAGAGTCAGAGAGCAAGTTTGCCAAACTCACCCAACTTTTGCCCGATGGTTTATTACTTATCGAAGAAGATGTGATTATTTCGGCGAATCCAGCATCGGCAAGGTTGCTCGGGATAAACTCACCGCATGATCTGCTTGGCGAAAAGCTTAGCCGTTTGTTCATTGATGAAAATACTAAAAAAGTCTTCGGCCACCCTTTAAGTACGCTAATTTCAGATAAACCTTTTATTTGCCTAACCAGCGCGCGATGTGGGTTTGAGCGTAAAGTACAGCTTCATGCTGATTCAACGGCCATTCTGGGTAGTACCTCACAAATCATTTTGATTCAGGATGCCGACAATGCACCCAAGAATTTATCGGCATCTTTGGGTGAAGATGCGAATATTGACTCCCTGACCAAGTTGTACAACCGTTTTGGTTTTACTAAACGCCTGGAACAACTGATCAAAAAGCAGACACCACTACTGCTCTTCTATCTGGATATCGATAACTTTAAAAATATCAATGATTCACTGGGCCATCATATTGGTGACAAAGTGATCCAAGAGGTCTCTGCACGCCTGAAGCGATTATTACCAAGTCAGGCAATTCTTGGGCACCTGGGGAGTGATGAATTCGGTATTCTGTTACCGGAGCCTGAAAATGCGCGAATGGCTGAAATTCTGTCGGATCGCATTATCTCTCTGATCAACCAGCCTTTCGATCTACATCACTTTAGTAAACGTCTTGCTTGTTCAATTGGTAGCGTCCGCTATCCAGAAGATGGCCAAGATGCCAGAATTTTACTGCAAAACGCCGATACTGCGATGTACGAGGCGAAAGATCGCGGGCGAAACCGACTGATCAAATTCAACGATCAAATGAATAAAGAAGCGCGTATGCGTTTGTGGCTGGAAATTGAGCTACAAAAAGCACTGCAGCAAAATGGTTTGGAAGTCTGGTATCAACCAAAAGTAAACGCGCGCGATTTTAGTATCAATGGTGCAGAAGCACTGGTGCGCTGGAAACACCCTGTCGAAGGTTATATTAGCCCTGGTGCATTCATTCCTGTCGCCGAACGAGCGGGGTTGATCGAGCACCTTGGACGAGTGGTGATGCGTGATGTTTTCAATACAGTAAAACGCTGGAAGCAGCAAAGTGTATTGCCAGGGCGCGTCGCGATTAACTTATCTCCCGAGCAATTTGGCAACCCACAACTTATCGACTTTATGGAAAAGTTACTGCGCACGACAGAGCTGGATCCAAGCTGTATTACGTTTGAGCTAACAGAAAGCGCCGTGATGAGCGACAGTGAACATACATTGCAAATGCTAAACGCCATCAAAAAACTGGGGTTTGCCCTGTCGATTGATGACTTTGGAACCGGGTACTCGTCTCTCTCTTACCTAGCCCGCTTCCCTATTGATGAACTCAAAATAGACCGCGCTTTTATTAGTGATATTGACACACTGCCTAAGCAAGTAACCGTTATCGAAAACATTATCAACCTGGGTAAATCCTTAGATTTATCCGTGGTCGCGGAAGGGGTCGAAACTCATCAGCAAGCGACGTTGCTTTCTAACCTGCAATGTCACTCGATTCAGGGCTTCCACTTTTACCGCCCGCAACCTAAACACGAAATTGAAGAGCTCTTTGTGCAAAATCGTCGTCACAAGAATTAACTCGTTACTCCCAAAGAGTAAATATTGAGTTTATTGAGCTAAACCTAACTTAGGTCAATTTTGCTATTCATAATCCTTCATAAAATGCGAACACCTTTTTCTCAATGATTATGAGCATATGGAACTCTTGTGTCCTGCGGGCAACCTGCCTGCATTAAAGACTGCTATTGATTGTGGCGCAGATGCCGTGTACATCGGCTTTAAAGACGATACCAATGCACGTCACTTTGCTGGATTAAACTTTCATGGCAAGAAGCTAGAGAAAGCGGTGCAATACGTTCACGACCGCAACAAAAAAATCCACGTAGCGCTCAACACATTTGCCCATCCAAATGGTTTTGAACGCTGGACAAATGCCGTAGACAACGCTGCATCATTGGGCGTTGATGCTCTTATCGTCGCTGACATCGCGGTATTGGAGTATGCGGCGCGAAAATACCCAGAGTTAGAGCTTCATCTCTCAGTACAAGCCTCAGCCACCAATGTGGCAGCCATTGAGTTCTATAAACAGAATTTCAACGTTAAACGTGTCGTACTGCCACGAGTCCTGTCTATTCATCAGGTTAAACAGTTATCGCGTAATATCACAAGCGATTTAGAGCTAGAAGTGTTTGCCTTTGGTAGTTTATGCATCATGTCTGAAGGCCGCTGTTATTTATCGTCGTACATGACGGGTGAATCACCGAATACCGTTGGCGCTTGCTCACCAGCAAAATACGTACGCTGGCAAGAGACCGAGCAAGGGTTAGAATCGCGACTCAACAACATTCTGATTGACCGTTACAGCGAAGGGGAAAACGCGGGTTATCCGACCTTATGTAAAGGCCGCTTTGAAGCGGAAATCGAAGGTGAGAAAAAGCGCTACCACGCACTGGAAGAGCCAACCAGCCTGAATACGCTGTCTATGCTTCCGGAACTGTTTGCAGCCAATGTTGCGTCAGTAAAAATTGAAGGCCGTCAGCGAAGCCCTGCTTACGTAGAACAAGTAACTCGCACTTGGCGAGCTGCGATTGACCGTTATCAGGCAAACCCTGCCGCGTACCAAGTGGAAGAAGCCTGGAATGCAACGTTAGCTAATGTATCAGAAGGCACGCAAACCACATTAGGCGCTTATCACCGCGAATGGCAGTAGAGGTAAAAATGGAAAATTCAATGAAATACGCACTTGGTCCATTACTCTATTTCTGGCCAAAACAAGATATTGAAGCGTTCTATCAACAAGCCAAAGAGAGTACCGCGGACATCATCTATCTAGGTGAAACGGTCTGCTCTAAACGACGAGAAATGAAACCAGCCCATTGGTTTGATATCGCAAAAGAACTCTCCGCTGCGGGTAAACAGGTCGTGCTATCAACCATGGCGTTGCTGGAAGCACCAAGTGAAGTCAACATCATGAAGAAATACATCGATAATGGTGATTTCGCGATTGAGGCCAATGATGTTTCTGCGGTTCAGCTAGCCTCAGAGCACCGAGTGCCGTTTGTTGTTGGCCCGGCGATTAATACCTACAATGCCCATACACTGAACCTATTCCTCAAACAGGGTATGACGCGCTGGTGTATGCCTGTGGAACTGTCGCGTGATTGGTTACGTGATACATTAGCGCAATGTGAGAGTCTTGGTATCCGCAATAAATTTGAAGTAGAAGTGTTCAGCCATGGCTACCTGCCATTAGCCTACTCGGCTCGTTGCTTTACGGCGCGCGCTGAAAACCGTGCAAAAGACGATTGCGAGACCTGCTGCATTAAGTACCCGACAGGCATTCAGGTAAGCAGCCAAGAGGGCCAGGAAGTTTTCAACCTTAATGGTATCCAAACTCAGTCTGGTTACTGCTACAACTTAATCAATGACTTACCTGGCATGCAGGGATTAGTGGATGTGGTACGACTTAGCCCACTTGGTATCAGCACTCTATCGGAATTAGATCAATTCCGTGCCAATGAACAGGGCGAAAAACCTCAGAAACTCGAAGACCGTCAATGCAATGGTTACTGGCACCAACTAGCAGGTCTGGACGTCAAAAATATCTGACTCTAGATATACATAAAGCGAGGTCAATGCCTCGCTTTATTTTGCTTGTTTCTGTCAAGACGATTGCAAGCTAGGTTCAACTGGGCTCTCACTAAGCAACTTCTTCACATCACGCCACAACATACTCATTACGACCAAACTTAACGCAATGTTAGACAATGGGAAGGCAATCCAAATCCCCACCACGCCGAATATTTTAGGCATGATAAACAGAAATGGTAGCTGAACCATAATATTACCAACTGTAATGAACATCGCCTTACTGCCTTTGTTCATCGACTGATAATACGCGGCCGAGACCATTAAGAAACCATCTAAGAACAAGGCAAACATGTGAAAGCGGATACCTATCACTGCACTTTCAATTAACTGCTGATCCGAGCTATTAAAGACCGAAACGACCTCATAAGGGAAAACGTTCAACAAGGTAACAAAAGCAAAGCCTCCCAGCACCGCGGTGCCCATGGCTATCTTTAGCAGCTTACGAATATTTTGCGGATTACGCGCCCCATGGTTATAGCTCACCAGAGGCTGCATGCCATTAGCAATGCCCTCTGCGACTAAGAAATAAACCGTGACGATATAACCGAGAATCGCATACGCACCAATCAATAACGCACTGCCATATTGAGCGAACAACGAATTATGCAGTGCCACCATGATCGAGCCGTAAGCGTACATAAAAAAGCTCGAGCTTCCGATCATCACGACCTTAGGCACAATATCAAGCTGTACTTGCAGATCACCAAAACGTAAGCGCAGCTTGGCTTTGGAACTGAAGAAGTAACCAATACCAAGAACCGTCACGACCATCTGTGCCAGCGCGGTTGCAATGGCAGCACCGGTCAACTCCCACCCCAACCAAGCAATAAAGACATAATCTAGCGAGATGTTTATCGCAGCACCTGTCACCATCAGTATCGTGGCTAAGTTAGGGCTATCATCGTTTCTCAATAAAAATGGCGCAGCGATCGATCCAAGCGTGAATATGCACGACACAATTAATATTTGTAAGTACTGTAGACCTAGCTCGTATACTTGACCTTGCGCCCCTTGCCAACGAATAAAATCGTCCGCAAAGTAGAAAAGAACCGCAGCAACGACTGGCATTAATGCGGCGAGTAATAATAACCCGGTAGATAAAATGCGTTTGGCTCCGTCTTGGTCTTGTTCACCACGCTTGATGGAAACAAGAGCCCCCGTGCCGACGCCAACCATCATGCCGACACCTAAGATTGTCCCAATCACAGGCCATGCCACGTTGATTCCAGCCAGCCCATCAGCACCAACATAGCGGCCAATAAAAATGCCGTCGATCACTTGATACAAACCATTCACCAACATGGCAGCAACGGTTGGAATCGTGTACTTCCAAAACTGTCTATATATCGAGCCTTGCATAACAACCACCAACAGTTAGCAAAGCTAACCAATTAATATTAATAATTATTTTTTTCTGTCTGGACAAAAACATGTATAACAAAACACGAACAGGAAACGTGATGAGTTCTCATCACGAAAGACTAACCAGAGAAAACTCTCGCCTTTACTTACCGGAAAAGAACATTCGTCGAATCACACCAGCATCAAAAAACCGCTCAGTGAGCGGCTTTAGACTAGTTCTCTGATTGTTGCTCGGCTTTCAGCTTAGCCATCCTGTCCTGCTGCAACTGCTCATAAATCTGAGCTAACTCGAGAAATGAGTACCGATGCTCTACGTAATCATAAACGTTGAAGGATATCGCCAATTTATACAGTGATATTGCACTTGCCAAATCGCCTTGCAACTGATGACGCTTCCCTAAGTAAAAGTAAGTCTCCGTGAGTCGCTCAGCAAGACGGTAGTTCTCTCGTGTACCATCCATGATCAATTTCAGCGCTTGCTCATCTGAAACGTCACGCAGCATAATGGCCACTAAGACCCATCCCCACTCTTCACTTCGATCTCGTTGATAGTGCTTCTTCAGGTTCGCTTTCGCTTGCTCCGGATCCTGTTCAGCTTCAATGATGTAAAGCCACAACGCACGAAATGGATCACTTGGCATCTCTTCGTAGTGCTTATTCATGTCTTCCAGAGCGAGTTCAATCCGGCCGCCATAATACAATGCGATGGCACGGTTTCTTTCAGCATACGTGTTATCAGGAGCCAGCTCTAAGGTTGAATCAAAGGCTTCATAAGCGGCATCAAACTCTCCAACCTGAGTAAAGTAAACCCCTAATAGATTGAAGATATCAGGTTGAGCAGGGTTCAATTGTAAAGATTGGTTGAAATCCAAACGAGCAAGGTCACGTAAGCCAACACTGTCATAGTAATTGCCGCGCTCATAGTGCATTTTTGCACGAACTTCATCACTCAGATCAGGGCGCTGAAGCAGCTGAGATAAACGCGCAATTTGCACCTCTTGCTGCACGCTAGGTTGCAGAGGTACCGCCATTGGTGGGTAAACCCACTGCATGGCCGATTGCTGAGAAGTATTTGCACAACCGGTCAGCGCGATAGCAACACATAAACTTGCGGTTTGAAACCATTTCACTAATTGATACTCCTAATTTGGACTGCTCCGAGTCTGTTTCTCTTATGCCTTATCTTTATATGCAATAGTAGAATAAATTGCCTCACCTGAGGGTAAACGCCTCGAAACAAAACAAAAAAAGGGGAGCAAAATTGCTCCCCTTTTATAGCATGCTTTCAGGCCCTTAAGCTAATAAAAGACCGAAAGTCGAGTATTAGATTACTCGTCTTTAGCAGCAGGTGCTTCAGCCGCTGCTTCTTCAGCTGGCTTTTCTACTGCTTCTTTCATGCTTAGACGTACACGTCCCTGACGGTCGATTTCAAGAACTTTAACTTGAACTTCCTGACCTTCAGTTAGGTAGTCTGACACTTTCTCAACACGTTTTTCTGCAATTTGAGAAATATGCACTAGACCATCTTTACCTGGAAGTACTGTTACGAATGCACCAAAGTCCGCCAGACGTGCCACTTTACCAGTGTAGATACGGCCAACTTCAACTTCAGCAGTGATCTCTTCAATGCGACGGATTGCTTCTTTCGCTGCTGCGCCTTCAGTCGCTGCAATTTTGATCGTACCGTCGTCTTCGATTTCGATAGTTGTACCTGTCTCTTCAGTTAGAGCACGGATAACTGCGCCACCTTTACCGATAACGTCTTTGATCTTCTCAGCGCTAATCTTCATTGTATGAATACGCGGAGCGAACTCAGAGATATCATCACGAGCACCAGAAATCGCTTCATCCATTACAGATAGGATGTGCTTACGTGCACCTTGTGCTTGGTTAAGCGCAATTTGCATGATTTCTTTAGTGATACCTTCGATCTTGATGTCCATTTGAAGTGCAGTAACACCAGTGTTAGTACCTGCTACTTTAAAGTCCATGTCACCTAGGTGGTCTTCGTCACCAAGGATGTCAGAAAGAACAACGAAATCGTCGCCTTCTTTAACAAGCCCCATTGCGATACCCGCAACAGAAGACTTGATTGGCACACCAGCATCCATAAGAGCCAGAGAAGTACCACATACAGAAGCCATTGAAGATGAACCGTTAGATTCAGTGATTTCTGATACAACGCGAACTGTGTATGGGAACTCGTCAACAGATGGCATTACTGCTGCGATACCACGCTTAGCTAGTTTTCCGTGGCCGATTTCACGACGCTTTGGAGAACCTACAAAACCAGTTTCACCTACACAGTATGGAGGGAAGTTGTAGTGTAGTAGGAAGTGATCTTTACGCTCACCTGTCAGCTCATCAATGATTTGCGCGTCACGCTGCGTACCAAGAGTTGCTGTAACGATCGCCTGAGTTTCACCACGAGTGAATAGAGCAGAACCGTGAGTACGTGGAAGAATACCAGTACGTACGTCTAGCGCACGAACCATGTCTTTCTCACGACCATCGATACGTGGGTTACCCGCGATGATGCTACGACGTACAACTGTCTTCTCTAGGTCATGGAAGATAGTGTGGATTTCTTTCGTGTCCGCTTCTGGATCTTCAGCTAGTAGCACTTCGTTAACTTCTGCTGCGATCGCGTGGATACGGTCGTAACGAGCCATCTTCTCAGTGATTTGGTAAGCTTCAACAAGCTTAGCTTCTGCTAGTTCAGCAATCTTGTTCTTAAGTACTGTGTTCTCTTCTGGAGCAACCCAATCCCAAGCTGGAGTTGCAACTTCAGCTTTAAATTCGTTGATTGCGTTGATCACAACTTGTTGTTGATCGTGACCGTAAACAACCGCTGCTAGCATTTCTTCTTCAGTTAGGTTGTCAGCTTCTGACTCAACCATCAGTACTGCAGACTCTGTACCCGCAACAACAAGATCCAAACGAGATGCATCTAGTTCAGTTTGGCTTGGGTTAAGAACAAGTTGACCGTCGATGTGACCAACACGTGCTGCACCGATAGGACCATTAAATGGAATACCAGAGATAGCTAGTGCCGCAGAAGTACCAATCATTGTTGGGATATCTGGTTGAACGTCAGGGTTTACAGAAACAACCGTAGCAATAACTTGTACTTCGTTTTTGAATGCATCCGGGAATAGCGGACGGATTGGACGGTCGATTAGACGAGCTGTTAGCGTTTCGCCTTCAGATGGACGACCTTCACGCTTGAAGAAACCACCAGGGATTTTACCTGCAGCGTAAGTACGCTCTTGGTAGTTTACTGTTAGAGGGAAGAAGTCTTGACCAGCAACTGCTTCTTTCTTACCTACAACTGAAACGAATACTGCTGTATCGTCCATTGTAACCATAACTGCTGCTGTAGCTTGACGTGCGATAACGCCAGTTTCTAGAGTAACCGTGTGGTTACCGTACTGGAACGTTTTAACAACTGGTTTTTCGAACATTGTTATTCCTTGTTTCTAAACGCGCTGACAATCAGCCGCTTAGGTGTGTTAATAAACACTCAAGGCATTACGAATCGCGACTAGTGAAAAGAAACTCAAACAAATTTCTTTTTAATAGCCGCGACCTTTTGGTCGACGAGGTTGACTGTAATGCAAAGAGTTTAGTGAAAAATCTGATGTACTGTTCTAAACAGTGACCATTCACTTATCTAGAACCGCATCAAAAGATTAAGCCGCCAGTATTATAACGGCTTAAGGATGATTTGGCTAAATTTAGGCAACAAAAAAGGGGCATAAAGCCCCTTTTTCGACAAACTGCTAAGCAGTCGCTGATTAGCGACGTAGGCCTAGACGCTTGATTAGGTCTTGGTAGCGAGCTAGGTTTTTACCTTTTAGGTAATCTAGAAGCTTACGACGACGAGAAACCATACGTAGAAGACCACGACGGCTGTGGTGATCGCCTTTGTGCGCTTTGAAGTGACCTTGTAGGTGGTTGATAGAAGCTGTAAGTAGAGCTACTTGAACTTCTGGTGAACCAGTGTCGCCTTCAGATTGTGCGTATTCTGCTACGATTGCTGCTTTAGTTTCTGCATTCAGAGACATAATTCTCTCCTAATAAGAGTAAGTTAATATTTGTGCCAGCCAATCTCTGATTCAGCCGACACGAGAAGCGCGAATTATAGGGAAGTTTCTGCATTCACGCAATAAAAAATACCGACGCTAAGGCCGGTATTTTTCAAGTAGTGCGAAATTACTCTTCGTCACGAAAAACCACCAAACGTTTTGGTGCGATTTTTCCGTCGTTGTTCATCTCGCCAACGCCGATGAATAAGCGCTCTTCTCCCATGGTAAGGCGAAGAGAACCTTCGGTAGGAGCACCACTTACTTGAACCGGTTGACCATGTTGAACCATGTCCGCAAGCTCTGGTATCAGGTTCACTTCTGGTAGATCTTCTACCGCTGTATCCATTGGCATAAGCAGCGGATCCAAAAGCTCACGTGGCGCGACCTCTTGGCGGTGTGCTTGCTCCAGTAACTCATTAAGTTGCTCAAGCGTAACCATCTTCTCATATGGGTACTTAGCAACACCAGTACGGCGAAGCATAGTGACATGAGCGCCACAGCCTAACATTTCACCAAGGTCATCGACGATGGTTCGAATGTATGTACCTTTTGAACAGTGTACTTCCATCTCGACTTCATCACCTTCAAAACGATGAAGGATGATTTCGTAGACCGTGATTTTACGAGATTCGCGCGGAACTTCGATACCTTTACGCGCATACTCGTACAACGGCTTACCTTGGTATTTCAACGCTGAAAACATTGAAGGTACTTGATCCGATTCACCACGGAATTTGTCAATGCACGCTTCTAGCTTCTCAAGATCCACATCGACCGGACGAGTTTCTACGACTTCACCATCAGAATCTGATGTGTTGGTACGTTCACCCAGTTTCGCGATCACTCGGTAGCGTTTGTCTGAATCCAATAGGAACTGAGAAAACTTTGTTGCCTCTCCCAAACAAATCGGCAACATGCCCGTCGCTAGAGGATCCAATGCACCCGTATGACCCGCTTTTTCAGCAAAGTAAATGCGCTTCACTTTTTGCAACGCATCATTAGATGAGATACCTGTCGGTTTATCTAACAGGATAACGCCATTGATTGGACGACCTTTACGACGACGAGCCATTATTCTTCGTCCTCACGACCAGAATCTTTTTGCTTTTGCTTATCTGCACTAACCACTTCAGACACAAGGTTAGACATGCGCATACCTTCAACAAGAGTGTTGTCGTAGTGGAAGCGAATTTCTGGAGTAAGGCGCAGACGAATACGCTTACCTAGCATCATGCGAATATGCACTTCATGCTCACGGAGCGCTGCTAGACATGATTCTGGAGTTTGCTCGCCTACACATAGGAAAGTAACGAAGACTTTGGCATAAGCAAGGTCACGAGATACTTCAACATCTGAAATAGTAACCATACCCAAACGTGAATCACGAACTTCACGCTGCAGGATCATGGCAAGTTCTTTTTGCAGCTGCTGTGAAACGCGCTGCGTGCGGCTAAATTCTTTTGACATATCTTTTCTCTTATATAGAAAGAATGGGGGGTTGGTCTAAGCCAGCCCCCCATGGTGTATTCAACAACCAATTACTACTTATCTATCAAAGACAATATGAGTAATCTTAGTCAATTAGTCTAGAGTACGTTTGATTTCAACGATTTCGAATACTTCGATTTGGTCGCCAACGCGAACATCGTTGTAGTTCTTAACGCCGATACCACACTCGTAGCCATTCTTAACTTCTTGAACGTCATCTTTAAAGCGACGTAGTGACTCTAGTTCACCTTCGTAGATAACAACGTTATCACGTAGAACACGGATAGGGTTATTACGCTTAATCAGACCTTCAGTAACCATACAGCCAGCGATTGCGCCCAGTTTCGGTGACTTAAATACGTCACGTACTTCAGCAAGACCAATGATCTCTTGCTTGAATTCTGGAGCAAGCATACCGCCCATTGCCTGTTTCACTTCGTCAATCAATTGGTAAATGATTGAGTAGTAACGTAGGTCAACAGCTGCAGCTTCAACCGCACGACGAGCAGATGCATCAGCACGTACGTTAAAGCCTAGAATGATTGCATTTGAAGCTTCTGCTAGTACTACGTCAGTCTCAGTAATACCACCAACACCTGAACCAACGATGTTCACTTTAACTTCGTCAGTTGACAGTTTAAGTAGTGAGTCTGCGATAGCTTCAACAGAACCTTGTACGTCTGCTTTCAGAACTACGTTCAATTCAGCAACTTCACCAGCAGTCATGTTAGAGAACATGTTCTCTAGTTTAGATTTCTGCTGACGAGCAAGTTTCACTTCACGGAACTTACCAGCACGGTAGTTTGCAACTTCACGCGCTTTACGCTCGTCACGTACTACTGTTGCTTCGTCACCTGATGCAGGCACACCAGAAAGACCTAGGATCTCAACTGGGATAGACGGGCCAGCTTCTGTGATTTCTTGACCTAGTTCGTCACGCATTGCACGAACACGACCGTATTCCTGACCACAAAGAACGATATCGCCTTTGTTTAGCGTACCAGACTGAACAAGTACTGTTGCTACTGGACCACGACCTTTATCTAGACGTGATTCAACAACTACGCCAGATGCCATGCCTTCTTTTACTGCTGTAAGTTCTAGAACTTCAGATTGTAGAAGGATTGCTTCTAGTAGACCGTCGATGTTTGTACCCTGTTTTGCAGAGATGTGAACGAACATGTTCTCACCGCCCCACTCTTCAGGGATTACGTCGTATTGAGCTAGCTCATTCTTAACGTTGTCTGGGTTAGCATCTTCTTTATCGATCTTGTTCACTGCAACAATCAAAGGTACGCCTGCCGCTTTCGCGTGCTGGATAGCTTCTACTGTCTGTGGCATGACGCCATCATCTGCTGCAACAACAAGTACAACGATATCTGTCGCTTGAGCACCACGAGCACGCATTGCAGTAAACGCCGCGTGTCCAGGAGTATCAAGGAACGTGATCATGCCGTTTTCAGTTTCAACGTGGTATGCACCGATGTGCTGAGTAATACCACCCGCTTCGCCTGAAGCAACGTGTGTACGACGGATGTAGTCCAGTGTTGATGTTTTACCGTGGTCTACGTGACCCATGATAGTTACAACTGGAGCACGAGGAACCGCTTCTGCATTCGTGTCACGGTCAGATAGAACCGCTTCTTCTAGCTCGTTTTCTTTACGAAGAACAACTTTGTGACCCATTTCTTCAGCCACAAGCTGAGCTGTTTCTTGATCGATAACTTGGTTGATAGTCGCCATTGCGCCCATCTTCATCATCACTTTGATAACTTCTGTTGCTTTCACAGACATCTTGTTAGCAAGTTCTGATAGGACGATAGTTTCACCAATCACAACATCTTGTTTAGCAACTGTTGCTGACTTATCAAAGCCATGCTGCATTGATGTTGGCTTAGCTAGCTTGCCTTTACGACCGCCTTTACCGCCACGTTGGGTACGACCACCATTGCGAGCTTGATCATCCTTTTGAGAAGGTTTTTTCTTCTTCTTACGACGACCAGCTTCTTCTTTGCGATCTGCTTCATCTTCCGCTTCACGTGCGTATCGTGAAGTCGTTACATGGTAATCTGTATCTTCCATATCACCCTTTTTCTCTTCTGCAGCAGACCAACGCTCTTTATTCTTTTCAGCCAATTCGCGAGCTTCTTCAAGCTTGCGCTGACTTTCCTCTTCAGCCTTACGCTTAGCTTCTTCTTCCTGACGACGTTTAAGCTCGTCGGCCTCTTTTCGCGCTGCTTCTTGCTTAATTTTCTCTTCAGCATCACGTTTCGCTTTTTCTTCAGCTTCACGTTGTGCATTCGTATCAACGTCTCGTTTCGCTTTTTCTTCAGCTTCACGTTTCGCTTTTTCTTCAGCGTCACGTTTTGCAGCTTCTTCAGCTTCACGTTTTGCAGCTTCTTCAGCTTCACGCTTTGCGGCTTCTTCAGCTGCGCGTTTTGCTGCTTCTTCTGCTTCACGTTTTGCCGCTTCTTCAGCGTCACGTTTCGCTTCATCTTCAATTGTGCTGCGCTTCACGTATGTACGTTTCTTGCGCACCTCAACCTGAACATTCTTACTCTTACCACCACCCGCGTTCACACTAAGTGTACTACGAGTTTTACGCTGTAGCGTAAGGCGAGTAGGCTCTGAATCACCAGACTTATCACCGTGTTCTTTTTTCAGATGAGAGAGAAGCTGCTGCTTCTCTTCATCAGTAACATTGTCAGAGCTCGCCTTTTTAATGCCAGCGTCAGCAAGTTGTTCAATCAAGCGGTCGACTGGCGTACCAATCTCATCACTCAGTGCTTTAACTGTTAATTGTGTCATGCCGCTTCCTCCTTGCTGAATTATGCTTCTTCGCCGAACCAACAGATGTTACGTGCGGCCATAATTAGCTCACCTGCACGCTCTTCGGTCAGGCCTTCAATACCTTCTAAATCGTCAATGCCTTGGTCAGCAAGATCTTCAAGTGTTGCTACACCTTTTGCTGCCAATTTGAATGCCATTTCACGCTCAAGACCTTCAAGTCCTAGTAGATCTTCTGCCGGCTCCAGACCTTCAAAAGACTCTTCTTGCGCTAATGCGATTGTTGTTAGTGCATCTTTCGCACGACCACGTAGCTCTTCGATTAGCTCTTCATTCAGGCCATCGACTTCAAGTAGCTCGTTTACTGGTACGTAAGCAACTTCTTCTAATGTTGAGAAACCTTCTTCAACAAGTAGCTGTGCGAAGTCCTCTTCGATATCAAGGTACTTCATGAAGTTTTCGATAGACGCTTGTGATTCTTCAGCGTGTTTCTTCTGAAGATCAGCTACTGTCATTACGTTCAGTTCCCAACCAGTTAGCTGAGACGCAAGGCGAACGTTTTGGCCATTACGACCGATAGCTTGTGCTAGGTTATCTGCTTCAACCGCGATATCCATTGCGTGCGCATCTTCATCAACGATGATAGATGCAACATCAGCTGGAGCCATTGCATTGATTACGAACTGAGCTGGGTTATCATCCCAAAGTACGATATCGATACGCTCACCGCCAAGCTCGCCAGAAACCGCTTGTACACGTGCACCACGCATACCAACACACGCACCAACAGGGTCAATACGCTTGTCGTTAGTTTTCACTGCGATCTTCGCACGAGAACCTGGATCACGCGCCGCGCCTTTAAGCTCGATGATGTCTTCAGCGATTTCAGGAACTTCAACACGGAATAGCTCTGCTAGCATTTCAGGCTTAGAGCGAGTGATGAACAGCTGGAAACCACGCGCTTCTGGAGCAACCTTGTACAGAAGACCACGAACACGGTCACCTGGACGGAAGTTTTCACGAGGAAGTTGGTCATCACGTAGGATTACCGCTTCTGCGTTGTTACCTAGGTCAAGTACGATAGTGTCACGGTTTACTTTCTTAACAACACCAGTGATTAGGTCACCTTCGTTATCAATGAACTGCTCAACGATTTGTGCACGCTCAGCTTCACGAACTTTTTGTACGATAACTTGCTTAGCAGTTTGAGTCGTAATACGGTCAAACGTTACTGATTGGATCTCGTCTTCTACGTAATCGCCTAGCTCAACTGACTCATCGTCATATTGTGCAGCTTCTAGAGAGATCTCTTTGGTTGGGTTTTCAACATTGTCTACCACCAACCAGCGACGGTAAGTCACGAATTCACCCGTTTTACGGTCAATAGCAACACGTACGTCGATTTCGATTTCGTATTTTTTCTTTGTAGAAGTTGCTAGAGCAATCTCAAGAGCTTCAAAGATACGCTCACGAGGTACCGCTTTTTCGTTCGATACCGCTTCTGCTACCGCTAAAATTTCTTTACTCATTGTATTTAGCCTCTAAGCTTAAACTTTTTTAGGGAACTAAAATTTAGGGATCAGGTTAGCTTTTGAAATATTACTTAAAGCAAACTCTTCTTGCTGGCCTTCAACAGTAACTGTCACTGTTTCGCCATCAACGCCATGGATAATACCTTTCCACTTGCGACGGTTTGCTACAGCCATTTTCAAAACGATGCTGACCTCGTGACCAATAAATTGCTCGTAATGTGCTGCTTTGAAAAGCGGTCTTTCTAAACCTGGAGAAGACACTTCTAGGCTGTAAGCAACCGAAATTGGATCTTCAACGTCTAATACCGCACTTACTTGGTGGCTAACTTCTGCACAGTCGTCCACGTTAATGCCATTTTCATGGTCAATATAGATGCGTAGCGTTGAGTGCGCGCCTGCTCGAATGAATTCTAATCCAACCAACTCATAGCCCGACGCCTCAACAGGAGCTTCAAGCATTTCAGTAAGTTGTCTTTCTAAACCAGTCATTTAAACCACTCCAGAAACAAAAAAAGGGCTCAGAGCCCAATCAAAAAACCAAGCAACAATCTGAGATATTTAAAAAACTCAGATAACAAAAAACCCCGATAGTCGGGGTTTTATGCTGCTGGACCCTGATACGTTAAGAATAGATAAGAAAGCTATTCTTAACTCGTAGTGTGGTTAGTACTACGCAAACTTGCCAAATCTCGATTTCTTATTCAAAGAAAGAGATTGGTTGCGGGGGCCGGATTTGAACCGACGACCTTCGGGTTATGAGCCCGACGAGCTACCAAGCTGCTCCACCCCGCGTCCGACTTGCTGAGCATTATACTCGCAAACAAGTGATTTACAAGTTTGTAAATACATGGTGCCGAGAGAGGGACTCGAACCCTCACACCAAAGGCACTAGCACCTCATGCTAGCGTGTCTACCAATTTCACCATCTCGGCATCAAAACCTTGCAGCTTATTGAGGAATCTCATCACCAGCAGGTGCTGGAACTTCACTCGCTGCGTCCTTAACTTGTTCAACAACTGGTTGACCTAACGTTGGGTCTACCCATTGAGACTCAGTCTTGTGCGTAGACATACGACCAAGTAGCAAGCTAATGACAAAAAATACAGTTGCTAAAATAGCAGTTGTTCGGGTTAAGAAATTACCTGAGCCGCTAGCACCAAACACTGTGTTTGAAGCACCAGCACCGAACGAGGCTCCCATATCTGCGCCTTTACCTTGTTGAATCAACACAAGGCCAATCACACCAAGCGCCGCCAACAGGTAAATCACAAGTAGAACTGTAAACATTTTTTCCACCTATGTTCCAAATTGTTGAGCCAGCGCCGCCCAAAAATAATCAATCTTATTAAATGAACAAGGCTAGCGACCTCCTAACGGGAGGCGGTGCAATACTAGCGAAAGCCATTAACGCTGACAAGGGAAAATTAGTAAAAAAACAACGTCCGTGAGCCGAACGCTCAAAAAAAGGGCAAAAAATACCCTTTTCTTTCACTCAATAAGTTAAAGCAATGATTAGAAACTTGCTTTTACCGCTTCAGCAATCTTCAATGCTGAGCTCTGCACAAGTTCCGCATCTTCGCCTTCGACCATGACGCGAATGAGTGGCTCTGTACCCGACTTACGCAGTAGCACTCGACCTTTATCGCCTAATTCAGCTTCTACTTCAGCAACAGAGTCCAATACGGCTTTTGCTTCTAGTGGATTGATATCGCCAGAGAAACGAACATTTTCCAGAACTTGCGGGTATAGCTTCATTCCTTGAGAAAGATCGTATAACGACATATCGCTACCAATAATTGAAGCAAGTACCTGTAAGGCAGCAACAATTGCATCACCGGTTGTGACTTTATCAAGCAGGATAATATGGCCAGAGTTCTCAGCACCAATCTTCCAACCTTTCGCAAGTAACTGCTCCATAACGTAGCGGTCGCCTACCGCAGCACGCACAAACGGAATACCTAACTGCTTCAGGCCGTTTTCCATACCCAGGTTAGTCATCAGCGTACCAACAACACCACCTTTTAGCTCACCACGGCGTAGTGCATCTCTGGCGATGATGTAAGCAATTTGGTCACCGTCTATTTTATTACCTAAATGGTCAACCATGATCAGACGATCACCATCGCCATCAAACGCTAACCCTAAGTGCGCTTGCTCTTCTACCACACGCTTTTGCAACGCACGTACATCCGTCGCGCCAACTTCATCATTGATATTCGTGCCATTAGGCTCAACGCCCATCGCAATAATTTCTGCGCCCAGCTCTTTAAATACATTAGGAGCGATGTGGTAAGTCGCGCCATGTGCACAGTCAACCACAATTTTAAGGCTTGAGAGAGTCAGCGCAGAAGGGAACGTACTTTTGCAAAACTCAATGTATCGACCCGCCGCATCGTTTAGACGCGTTGCTTTACCCAGCTCAGCCGACTCAACACATTCAATCTCTTTATCCAGTTCCGCTTCGATCGCAAGTTCAATATCGTCCGGCAATTTGGTGCCTTCAGAAGAGAAAAACTTGATGCCGTTATCGTAGTAAGGGTTATGAGATGCCGAGATCACAATCCCTGCTTCTGCTCTGAATGTTTGGGTTAAATAAGCAACGGCTGGCGTTGGCATTGGACCAGTAAACGTCGCTTTAAGACCTGCGGCCGCTAAACCCGCTTCTAGAGCAGATTCCAACATGTAGCCAGATATGCGAGTATCTTTACCGATAATCACTTTTTTTGTGCCTTGTTTCGCTAGTACGCGACCAGCCGCCCAGCCAAGTTTCAGTACGAAATCGGGAGTGATTGGATATTGTCCAACTTTGCCACGCACACCATCTGTACCAAAGTAACGTCTTTTATCAGACATAAACTTTCCTTTGTTATTTTTTAAATATTGTTCTTCGTCATCTCAACAACTTTCATCGCTTCAAGCGTTTCTTCAAAGTCGTGTACTCGAATGATCTGTGCACCTTTCATCGCTGCAATTGTGGCACAAACGACGCTGGCGTTTGCGCATTCTGCCGCAGGCTTATCCAACAATTTGAAAATCATCGACTTACGAGATAGGCCAGCTAATATAGGTAAACCAAATTTATGAAACTTCTCAAGATGAGCCAGCATATGATAATTGTGTTCTATGGTTTTGCCAAAGCCAAAACCAGGATCAAGAATGATATTTTCACGAGCAATACCTGCCGCTTCGCATACTGCCATTCGCTCAGCTAAAAACTGCTCCACTTCCTGCATGAGATCATCATATTGCGGGTTCTGCTGCATGGTCTTTGGTTGACCTTTCATATGCATGATGCAAACCGGTATGTTTGCTTGAGCAGCGACTTCCAAAGCGCCGGGCTCGGTCAGAGAGCGAATGTCATTGATCAGATCCGCTCCGGCTTCAACGGACTGGCGAATCACTTCGGCTTTGCTGGTATCGACTGAAATCCACACATCTGGGTAGTGAGCTCTGATCGCTCTGACGACGGGAATGACTCTTTCCAGTTCATCTTCCAAAGTGACTTCAGGTGCTCCCGGTCGGGTCGATTCACCGCCAACATCAATAATGCTGACGCCTGCTTTTATCATTTTCTCAACGCGTGCAAGCGCTAAATCTAGAGAATTGAACTTGCCCCCATCAGAGAAGGAATCTGGCGTGACGTTGAGAATGGCCATTACGTGTGGACGAGAAAGGTCCAGAGATTTGTTTTTTACTTTAATAATCATAATAAATACAAAAACCCCGAGCGAACTCGGGGTTTATCAATATCAACAATAGTTATTCAGAATCTTTCTTTTCTGGTGCGTCAGCTGAAGCCGCTTCTTGGGAAGTAGACTGCTCTGCATCATTATCTGCATCAGCCTTTTTCTCTTCCTCTTTTGCTGCAGGCGCAGCTTGCGGTTTATCATCAACCTGAGTTTTGTTTGAAGGGTTATCCCCCCAACCTGCAGGTTCACGGATCTCAGCCTTACGTTCCATTAGGTCGTCGATTTGGTGCGCGTCAATGGTTTCATACTTCATTAGCGCGTCTTTCATCGCATGCATGATATCCATGTTTTCTTGCAAAATCTTTTTCGCTCGGTCGTAGTTGCGATCGATAATTTGGCGAACTTCGTCATCGATTAGCTTAGCAGTGTCATCAGACATGTGTTTTGTCTGAGTTACGCTACGGCCTAGGAACACTTCACCTTCATCTTCTGCATACAGTAGAGGACCAAGTTTTTCCGAGAAGCCCCATTGCGTTACCATTTTACGAGCAATCTCTGTTGCACGTTCGATGTCGTTAGAAGCACCTGTTGATACTTTATCCGCACCGTAAATCAACTCTTCCGCAAGACGGCCGCCGTACAAGCTAGAAATCATCGATTCTAGATGCTGGCGAGACATACTTACACGGTCTTGCTCTGGCAGGTACATTGTCACACCTAGTGCACGACCACGAGGAATAATCGATACCTTATAAACCGGATCATGCTCAGGAACTAAACGACCAACAATCGCGTGACCTGCTTCGTGGTAGGCTGTTGACGCTTTTGTCTCTTCCGACATAACCATTGAGCGACGTTCTGCACCCATCATGATTTTGTCTTTCGCCAGCTCAAACTCAACCATAGATACGTTGCGTTTGTTGCCACGAGCAGCAAATAGCGCCGCTTCGTTAACTAGGTTTGCTAAGTCAGCACCTGAGAAGCCTGGTGTACCACGTGCAATTAGAGAAGGCTCTACATCACCCGCTAGAGGTACTTTACGCATGTGAACTTTAAGAATCTGCTCACGACCACGTACGTCTGGTAGACCTACGACTACTTGACGGTCAAAACGACCAGGACGTAGCAATGCAGGGTCAAGAACGTCTGGACGGTTAGTAGCAGCGATAACGATAATACCTTCGTTGCCTTCAAAGCCATCCATTTCAACCAGCATTTGGTTCAGTGTCTGTTCACGTTCATCGTGACCACCACCTACACCAGCACCACGCTGACGGCCTACCGCATCAATCTCATCAATGAAGATAATACAAGGCGCTGCTTTCTTCGCTTGTTCGAACATGTCACGCACACGAGATGCACCAACACCAACAAACATTTCTACGAAATCGGAACCTGAAATTGTAAAGAATGGTACTTTGGCTTCACCAGCAATCGCTTTAGCAAGCAACGTTTTACCAGTACCTGGAGGACCAACCATCAAAACACCAGTTGGGATCTTACCACCCAGCTTCTGGAAACGGCTTGGATCACGCAGGTAATCAACCAGTTCTTTTACGTCTTCTTTCGCTTCATCACAGCCTGCAACATCTGCAAACGTGGTTTTGATCTGTTCTTCGCTCATCATTCGAGCTTTGCTCTTACCGAAAGACATGGCGCCTTTGCCGCCGCCACCTTGCATTTGACGCATGAAGAAAATCCATACACCAATCAGTAAGATCATTGGGAACCAAGAAATAAAGATAGTGCCGAGCAAGCTTTGCTCTTCAGGAGGCGTACCTTGCACTTTCACGTTTTGGTTAATTAGATCATCAAGAAGCTTTTGGTCATACACTGGCATGTAAGTGACCATTTTGGCACCACCGCCACGACGAACGAAGCTAATCTCACCGTCTTTAAAAGTTGCTTCTTGAATCTGGCCTTGGCCAACTTCCTGTACAAACGTGGTATAATCCACGGTTCTGCCATTACTTTCTCCAGGGCCAAAGCTCTGGAATACCGACATCAATACGACAGCGATAACAAGCCACAGAATTAAATTTTTTGCCATGTCACTCAAGGTGTAAGCCTCTCGATAACTAATTGTAATTAAAGGTAGGGTACTACAGTTCATTAACTGTAGCCATAGTGTTAACACGCTCTTAGTAGAGCAAAATGGTTAACCTTTGTAACCAGTGGCTACTACAAAGACCTCTCGAGAGCGAGCTCGCGATGAGTCTGGTTTTCTGACTTTTACGACTTTAAACATGTCTCGGACTTCTTTCACGTACTGATCGAAGCCTTCACCCTGGAAAACTTTAACAACAAAGCTACCATTAGGCGCTAGAACTTGTCGACACATATCTAAGGCCAATTCAACTAAATACATAGCTCTAGGTTGATCGACCGAGTTATTGCCAGCAATGTTAGGTGCCATATCAGACATTACTACATCTACCATCGATGGCTGGATTCTTTCTAACAAAGCGTCTAATACCGCATCATCACGAAAGTCACCTTGTAAAAAGCTTACACCAGCAATCGGATCCATTGGTAACAAATCACACGCAATAATTTGTCCACTATCTCCTACTATTTTAGCAGCATACTGGGACCAACCACCTGGAGCTGCACCCAAATCGACCACAGTCATACCTGGTTTTAACAGCTTATCTTTGGTTTGTATTTCATCAATTTTGAAATAAGCACGTGAACGGTAACCTTTTTTACGAGCTTCGTTCGCGTATTTATCATCAAAGTGTTCTTTCAACCAACGACCAGAACTCGCCGAATGTTTTTGTTTACTCATTTTAATCCTAACAAGGCACAAATAGGAGCTATTGTTTTAATAGGCGCAACCTATTACTCAATAAATTATAGTCTTCAGCAATAGATGGCGTTAAAATAGCTTTTTTCAACCCTTATTTTAAAGAAAATTGGCCGCGTAATGAACCTAAGCACCAAACAAAAGCAGCACCTAAAAGGCCTGGCTCACAGTTTAAAACCTGTTGTGCTAATGGGCGCAAATGGACTTACAGAAGCCGTGCTAGCAGAAATTGAAATCGCTCTAAACCATCACGAACTGATCAAAGTAAAAGTTGCTTCAGAAGATCGTGAGACAAAACAGCTAATCATCGACGCTATCGTACGTGAGACGGGCGCAGAAAAAGTTCAGACTATCGGTAAAGTACTTGTACTGTACCGCCAATCTGAAGAGCGTAAAATCGAAATCCCTCGTAAGTAATCACTACTTACGTTGCTGAAGAAAAGGTCGCCAATGGCGACCTTTTTATGTTTATAGACAGAGTGATGCTTTGTAATTACAGATACTCAACTCGGTCAATTTCAAAATCTTTTGCGCCACCCGGGGTTTCGATAACCACCTCGTCACCTTCCATTTTGCCAATCAAGCCACGAGCAATTGGGGAGCTAACAGAAATACGACCCGCTTTGATGTCAGCTTCATCATCGCCAACAATTTGGTAGGTTTTTTCTTCGTCAGTATCGACATCAATCAAAGTCACAGTTGTGCCAAAAATCACTTTACCTGTGTTTTCCATCTTAGTGACATCAATAACCTGTGCGACAGACAGCTTGTATTCGATATCGCGGATCTGCGCTTCACAAATCCCCTGCTCTTCACGAGCAGCGTGGTATTCAGCATTCTCTTTTAAATCGCCTAGCTCACGAGCTTCTGCAATCGCTGCTGAGATTTGAGGACGTAACTTAAGTAGACGATCTAATTCTTCACGTAGCATCTGTTCGCCACGTAGTGTCATTGGAACTTTTTCCATTATATAACCTCATGCCCAAGTCTATTTTGGACAAAAAAACCCTACCCTGTCTGTTGACTGGGTAGTGCGTTTGAAGATGTGTTTTATCTAGTTTAAACAAACTCAGGGGCGAAATCACCCTAATTCGATATCGAGTGTCGCTATGCAACCCGCGCATAATGATGCTCGTCACTGTTTAGTTTAATTATTATTGCAATTTATTGAAAAACAACACAGTTCATTAAAGAAAAAACCTCAAAAAACATAAAATCTAATCAACTCTCAATAATCAGATAAAAACAAAAATCACTTAAATATCATAAATATAAATTAACAATCAAACCAATCGAACAGTGTTCACTATCCAAATTTATATCATTTTACTAACTCACCATGAAACTTTAGCGGTAAAACGTGTCCAGCAAGTTGTTCGATCAAAGACTTACCAGCGCGATGTCTTCGTTTACTAGGTACTTCTTTGAGACCAATAGCTTCTGAGAGAGAACCTCTCCCCCATACAACAATGAATTATGGACAGCTAACTAGGACAAATAAGATGAAAAAGACTCTAATTGCTCTTTCTGTATCTGCAGCAGCAATGGCAACTGGCGTAAACGCAGCGGAACTTTACAACCAAGATGGCACTTCTCTAGAAATGGGTGGC
This sequence comes from Allocatenococcus thiocycli, assembly GCF_921292965.1. Taxonomy (NCBI): domain Bacteria; kingdom Pseudomonadati; phylum Pseudomonadota; class Gammaproteobacteria; order Vibrionales; family Vibrionaceae; genus Allocatenococcus; species Allocatenococcus thiocycli. Next base: position 3,340 of record NZ_CAKLCK010000045.1, on the reverse strand, counting down.
CGCGCTGAAGCACGTCTATCTATGAAAGACGGCGACGCTCAAGACAACTCTCGCATCCGTCTAAACTTCCTTGGCAAACAGCAAGTAAGTGACAACCTATACGGCGTTGGCTTCTGGGAAGGTGAGTTTACTACTGCTGACTTTGACGAAAATGGCAAAGACATCAGCGGCGAAGACTCTCTAGACACTCGTCTTGCATACGCTGGTCTAGGCGGCGCTTGGGGTGAGTTCTCTTACGGTAAAAACGAAGGTGCGCTAGGCGTTATCACAGATTTCACAGATATCATGGCTTACCACGGTAACTCAGCAGCTGACAAACTAGCAGTGGCTGACCGTGCAGACAACATGATGTCTTACAAAGGTCAATTCGAGAACCTAAGCGTTAAAGCAAGCTACCGTTTCGCGGACCGTGTAGAAAACGCTAACGGTGACTTCTCAGACAACGACCAAGACGGTTACTCTCTATCTGCAATCTACGCAGTAGCAAACACTGGCCTTGAGCTAGGTGCGGGTTACGCAGATCAAGACGAAGCTAACGAGTACATGCTAGCAGCATCTTACACTATGGGCGATCTATACTTCGCTGGTGTATTCACTGACGGTGAGAAGATGACTGACGATTTTGCAGGTACGGTTGACTACACAGGTTACGAACTAGCAGGTGCTTACACTGTTGGTCAAACTGTGTTCACAACATCGTACAACAACGCAGAGACAAACGACGAAACTTCTGCAGACAACATCGCTATTGACGCGTCTTACTACTTCAAGCCTAACTTCCGTGGTTACGTTTCATACAACTTTAACCTAATCGACTCTGGCGACAAGTTTGGTTCTACTGGTACTAAAACAACAGCAACTAAGATCGATGCAGAAGACGAGCTAGCTCTAGGTCTACGTTACGACTTCTAATTCCAGTCTTAGACTTGAATCCTCAATGCCCGCATCTTGCGGGCATTTTTTATCGTCAGTTAACAAACCGTGCCCTTCATTTCCTTATTATTGTCTCATTAATAATTGATGAGAAAACCATTTCTCCTTCACCTAGCATCTTGGGGGAACTTGGATATACTCAACTACATAACTCACGTCAGAAAGTGTCTCTATGCGTTTACGTTGGTCCCTATTTTTCCTTTCACTGCTATGTCCGTTAGCCACACAAGCATACCCACATCAAGAGGTGCTACCTGAAGGCGCACGGATTAGTCTGGTTGCTGAAAAACTCACTGATAATGCAGAGCTTTCTGGTATTCACCCTACCGAGCAGCTATTTCCACCAGCCAGCACGCTCAAGATAGTGACCGCTTTAGCAGCCAAGTTGGAACTGGGTGATAGCTTTAGATTTCGTACTAAACTAGAAGCCTCTAAATCAGATGCAGTGATCACCTTTGTTGGCGATCCAACGTTACAAACCAAAGATTTAAAAGACCTTCTAACCCTCGCGAAAAAGAATGGCTTAAAACGTATTGAAGGTGACTTGTGGCTCGATAACAGCGTGTTTACTGGTTATAACCGCGCCGTCGGATGGCCATGGGATATTCTTGGTGTGTGTTATAGCGCTCCAGCGTCCGCCATCACACTGAATAAAAATTGTGTACAAGCATCCATTTATACACAAAAAGATGGTGGAACTCGGGTGTTTGTTCCCGAACATCAACCAATCCATGTAAAAAGCTCTGTAGAAACGGTAACAAGGGCCGTTCAGAAAAGTCGTCACTGTGATTTAGACCTTCTGCCCAACCCTGACAATCGTTATGAGTTAAATGGCTGTCTCGTCGCAAGAGAAAAGCCGTTACCTCTAAAGTTCGCGGTCCAAGACCCTGAAATGTATACCAGCAAAAAGATCGCAACGCTGCTTGCTCAACTCAATATTGAACTTAAAGGCAGAATAAAGGTAGGTTCCGCCCCTAAGAAACAACGTAAACTATTCGCACTGCATCAGTCTCAGCCATTGTCTGTTTTACTGGATCAGATGCTAAAACGCTCAGACAACCTGATCGCCGATACGCTGACTAAAACTCTTGGCGCGAAGTTTTTTGTTCAACCCGGCAGTTTTGTCAATGGAACTGAAGCCATAAAACAAATCATCTTCGCGAATACAGGGGTCGACATTCGACAAGCACGTTTGGAAGATGGGTCTGGGCTTTCGAGAAACAATCGAATATCCGCAACCAAAATGGCAGAGATACTGCGCTACATCTGGAAGAATGAGAAACAGCTCAACCTTATTGCAATTATGCCAAAGTCAGGGGAATCGGGTACGCTTCAGTATCGACAAAGCATGCGTAATGCACCTATTAAAGGACAACTGATCGCCAAAAGTGGTTCGTTATATGGGACTTACAATATGGCGGGATATGGGCTAGATAAAAACGGCAAGCCGAATACTATCTTTGTTCAGTTTGTCTCTGATTACTTCCCAGAAAAAAGGGACGGAAGCAAGCCTGCTGTCGCCCCTATTACTAGCTTTGAAAAGTTATTTTATAGCGATGTTGTGAACTTTAGTCAGGCGATGCCTAAGAAGTAGTTCACTACCGTGAAGTAAATCCACATCCCTGATATATCGACGATTGAAGCAAGCACGGGGCTCACCAACACGGCTGGGTCCAAATTGCATGCTCGCGCTATGATAGGCAGTAGACCACCAAGCGTGGTCGAAATTGTTACTTGGATAAACAGAGCCACAGCGATCGCTAATGCTATGTCTACCAAATCAAATCCGCCATTAGGTTGTCCGCCACTAAACAGCAGAATTCGGCCGACCATCACAATAGCGATGGCTAGAGCGAGACATAACGCGACTCGGCTTTCTTTCCAAAGTACCGCTAACCACTGGCGTTTTTTCAGCTCTCCTGTTGCGAGAGCCCGAATAACCAAGGTTGCAGCCTGTGTACCAGTATTGCCGCCAGCAGCAGCAATAACAGGCATATAGACGGCAAGTAAAACCAGTTGGCTCAACGTATCTTCATATTGAGCGATGATCAATCCCGATACGATACCGAGTAAAGCAAGAGCAATTATCCAGCCAATACGTTGCTTCACATGCTCAAATACGCCAGCAGACAAATAACCATCTGGCGTATCCACTTCAGAAATATGCAAACCCAATTGGTGCGCATAATGACGAGCACGCTTGTCATGCCCCGCTTGCTCTAACTGAGCAATAAGGCTGTTCACATAAGCAACGGAACAGTGTTGTAAAATCCCCACCGCCTCGTCAATAGGCATGATAGAGAGTAACTGCAGTTGCTTATCTCGCTCGTACTGCAAAAACGCATTGCGAGCCGCACCAATTTCGACTGCAGAGAAGTTTGGTGTTGTTTCAATAAAAGTGTTGTTC
>NZ_CAKLCK010000044.1:0-21133 GCF_921292965.1 Allocatenococcus thiocycli | reverse complement strand
AAGACTTGGATCTAGCACAAGCCAACGCTTCTGATCAGTTGAAAGAAGCGAAGCGCACAGCAACTGAGATCATCGAGCAAGCGAATAAGCGTAAGTCTCAAATTCTAGAAGAAGCTCGCGAGGAAGCTCAGGCAGAACGCCAGAAAATCCTAACGCAAGCAGAAGCTGAACTTGAAGCTGAGCGTAATCGTGCACGCGATGAGCTGCGCAAACAAGTTGCTACTCTGGCTGTAGCTGGTGCTGAGAAAATCCTTGAGCGTACTATCGATAAAGATGCGCAAAAAGATATTCTCGACAACATTACTGCAAAACTTTAAGTCTGGGGGCGCATATGTCTGATTTGACTACAATCGCACGCCCCTATGCTAAAGCAGCCTTCGACTTTGCGGTAGAAAAAGACCAACTAGACCAATGGGGTCAAATGCTGTCTTTTGCTGCTGAAGTTGCTAAAAACGAACAAATGAGTGAACTGCTAACCAGTTCATTCTCTGCTGAAAAAATGGCAGAAATATTTGTTGCAGTTTGCGGTGACCAAGTTGATGCAAACGGTCAAAACCTTTTAAAGGTGATGGCTGAGAATGGTCGTTTAACGGCCCTTCCCGATGTTTGTGAGCAATTCTTCATTCTGAAGAAAGAGCATGAGAAAGAAATTGATGTTGAAGTAATTTCAGCGTCAGAACTTTCTGATGAACAGCTTGCAAATATCGGCAGCAAACTTGAAGCGCGTCTTGAACGTAAAGTGAAGCTGAATTGCAGTGTAGATGAGACCCTACTTGGTGGGGTTATTATTCGAGCCGGAGACCTAGTCATCGATGACTCAGCGCGTGGTCGTTTGAACCGCCTGAGCGATGCATTGCAGTCTTAATGGGGATTGGAGCATGCAACTTAATTCCACGGAAATTAGCGATCTGATCAAACAACGTATCGAATCTTTCGAAGTTGTTAGTGAAGCTCGTAACGAGGGTACTATCGTATCGGTAAGCGATGGTATCATCCGCATCCACGGCCTAGCGGACGTGATGCAAGGTGAAATGATTGAATTACCGGGTGGCCGTTTTGCACTGGCACTTAACCTTGAGCGTGACTCGGTTGGTGCAGTTGTAATGGGCCCATATGCTGACCTTAGGGAAGGCATGAAAGTTACAGGTACTGGCCGCATTCTTGAAGTGCCAGTTGGTCCAGAACTACTAGGCCGCGTAGTAAACACGCTGGGTGAGCCTATCGATGGTAAAGGTCCAATCGAAGCGAAAATGACTTCGCCTGTAGAAGTGATCGCACCAGGTGTAATCGACCGTAAATCGGTAGACCAACCTGTGCAAACTGGTTATAAGTCAGTTGACTCAATGATCCCAATCGGTCGTGGTCAGCGTGAGCTTATCATCGGTGACCGTCAGATTGGTAAAACAGCACTGGCGATCGATGCGATCATCAACCAGAAAGACTCTGGTATTTTCTCAATCTACGTAGCAATCGGTCAGAAAGCATCGACTATTGCTAACGTGGTTCGCAAACTAGAAGAGCACGGCGCACTACAAAACACTATCGTTGTAGTTGCATCAGCTTCTGAATCTGCAGCGCTACAATACCTAGCGCCTTATGCAGGTTGTGCGATGGGTGAATACTTCCGCGATCGCGGCGAAGACGCACTGATTGTTTACGATGATCTATCTAAGCAAGCAGTAGCTTACCGTCAGATCTCTCTACTACTTAAACGTCCACCAGGCCGTGAGGCATTCCCAGGTGACGTATTCTACTTACACTCTCGTCTACTAGAGCGTGCAGCTCGTGTAAGCGAAGAGTACGTAGAGCGTTTCACTAACGGTGAAGTGAAAGGTAAGACTGGTTCTTTGACTGCTCTTCCTATCATCGAAACTCAAGCAGGTGACGTTTCAGCATTCGTACCGACTAACGTAATCTCAATTACCGATGGTCAGATCTTCCTACAAACTGAGCTATTCAACGCAGGCGTACGTCCAGCTGTTGACCCAGGTATCTCAGTATCTCGTGTAGGTGGTTCAGCTCAGACGAAAATCATCAAGAAACTATCAGGTGGTATCCGTACAGCACTAGCTGCATACCGCGAACTAGCAGCATTTGCTCAGTTCTCTTCTGACCTTGATGAAGCAACGAAGAAACAGCTAGACCATGGTCAAAAAGTTACAGAACTAATGAAGCAGAAGCAGTACGCTCCAATGTCTGTATTTGACCAAGCGCTAACTATCTTCGCGGCAGAGCGCGGTTACCTTGATGATATAGAACTTAACAAAGTTCTAGATTTCGAGGCGGCTCTACTATCGTACGCTCGCGGTCAATACGCTGAACTAGCAGCTGAGATCGACAAGTCTGGTGCTTACAACGATGAAATCGAAGCTCAGTTGAAGAAACTGACTGACGACTTCAAAGCAACCCAAACTTGGTAATTAGGTCGGTGGCAGTTTCTGCCACCAACTAACGGAGAGTAACGATGGCCGGCGCAAAAGAGATACGTAATAAAATCGGTAGTGTTAAAAGCACGCAGAAAATTACGAAAGCGATGGAAATGGTAGCAGCTTCAAAAATGCGTCGCTCTCAAGATGCAATGGAAGCTTCTCGTCCATACGCTGAAACAATGCGTAAAGTGATCGGTCATGTGGCAAACGCAAATCTAGAGTACCGTCATCCGTACCTAGAAGAGCGTGAAGCTAAACGTGTTGGTTACATCATCGTTTCGACAGACCGTGGTCTGTGTGGTGGTTTGAACATTAACGTGTTCAAGAAAGCCGTTACAGACATTCAAGCATGGAAAGAAAAAGGTGCGGAAATTGAGCTAGCGGTAATTGGCTCAAAAGCGACCGGTTTCTTTAAACATGGTGGCGCAAAAGTTGCGGCACAGGTTTCTGGCCTTGGTGATAATCCAAGTCTGGAAGACCTAATCGGTTCTGTTGGCGTAATGCTTAAGAAATACGATGAAGGTGAACTGGACCGTCTATACGTAGTGTTCAACAAGTTTGTTAACACTATGGTTCAGCAACCAACGATCGATCAATTGCTACCTTTGCCTAAATCGGACAGCAAAGAGATGCAGCGTGAGCACTCATGGGACTACATCTATGAGCCTGAGCCAAAACCTCTACTGGATACGCTACTAGTGCGTTACGTAGAGTCTCAGGTATACCAAGGTGTGGTAGAAAATCTTGCTTGTGAGCAAGCGGCTCGAATGATTGCGATGAAGGCTGCAACGGATAACGCAACCAACTTGATTGATGATTTGGAACTTGTGTACAACAAAGCCCGTCAGGCTGCGATCACACAAGAACTGTCGGAAATCGTTGGTGGTGCATCTGCGGTTTAAGCTTAGGTAAAACGAAATAGTTTAGAGGATTAACGATGGCTACAGGTAAGATCGTACAGATCATCGGTGCGGTAGTCGACGTAGAGTTCCCACAGAGCGATGTACCTAGTGTATATGACGCTCTAAACGTAACGGACTCAAAAGAGCGTCTAGTTCTTGAAGTTCAACAACAGCTAGGCGGTGGCGTAGTTCGTTGTATCGTAATGGGTAGCTCTGATGGTTTACGTCGTGGAGTAGAAGTGGTTAACACTGGCGCTCCAATTTCAGTACCAGTAGGTACTAAAACTCTAGGTCGTATCATGAACGTCCTAGGTGACGCGATTGATGAGTGTGGTGAAATCGGTGCGGAAGAGACTTACTCTATCCACCGTGCAGCACCAAGCTACGAAGAGCAATCAAACGAAACAGCACTTCTAGAAACGGGTGTTAAAGTAATCGACCTAATTTGTCCATTCGCTAAGGGTGGTAAAATCGGTCTATTCGGTGGTGCAGGTGTAGGTAAGACCGTTAACATGATGGAACTTATCAACAACATCGCACTACAACACTCAGGTCTATCAGTATTTGCTGGTGTTGGTGAGCGTACTCGTGAAGGTAACGATTTCTACTTTGAAATGCAGGAAGCGGGCGTTGTAAACGTTGAGAATCCTGAAGAATCGAAAGTAGCAATGGTTTACGGTCAGATGAACGAGCCACCGGGCAACCGTCTACGTGTTGCACTGACTGGTCTTACAATGGCAGAACGTTTCCGTGACGAAGGTCGTGACGTACTACTGTTCATTGATAACATCTACCGTTACACACTTGCAGGTACTGAAGTATCAGCACTTCTAGGTCGTATGCCTTCTGCGGTAGGTTACCAGCCAACTCTTGCAGAAGAGATGGGTGTACTTCAGGAGCGTATCACGTCAACTAAGCAAGGTTCTATCACGTCTGTACAGGCGGTATACGTACCTGCGGATGACTTGACTGACCCGTCTCCAGCAACAACGTTCGCGCACTTGGATGCAACGGTTGTACTTAACCGTAACATCGCAGCAATGGGTCTATACCCAGCGATCGACCCACTAGATTCAACGTCTCGTCAGCTAGACCCACTAGTAGTAGGTCAAGATCACTACGACATCGCTCGTGGTGTTCAGCAGACACTTCAGCGCTACAAAGAGCTGAAAGACATCATCGCGATTCTAGGTATGGACGAGCTATCTGAAGAAGATAAGCAAGTTGTATCTCGTGCACGTAAGATTGAGCGTTTCCTTACTCAGCCTTACCACGTAGCGGAAGTATTTACAGGTGACCCGGGCGTTTACGTACCTCTTAAAGAGACTCTACGTGGCTTTAAAGGTCTACTAGCTGGTGAATACGATGACATTCCAGAGCAGGCATTTATGTACTGCGGTAGCATCGATGATGCTATTGAGAATGCTAAGAAGCTATAAGGCTAACTAGGAGGCGATATGGCACCAATAACCTTTCACCTAGACGTAGTAAGCGCTGAGAAACGCATTTTCTCTGGTCGTGTAGAGACGTTTCAGGTGACCGGTAGCGAAGGTGAGCTTGGTATTTTCCATGGCCATACTCCGCTTCTGACCGCTATTCAGCCTGGTATGGTGCGTATTGTGAAACAGCACGGCCACGAAGAGTTCATTTATGTCTCTGGTGGTATGGTCGAAGTTCAGCCTGGTACTGCTACAGTACTGGCTGATACAGCGATTCGTGGTGAAGATCTAGACGCAGCGAAGGCAGAAGAAGCTAAGCGTCGTGCTGAGGAGAATATCCAGAATCAGCATGGCGATATGGACTTCGCACAAGCGGCCAGTGAACTGGCTAAAGCCATTGCTCAGCTACGAGTTATCGAGCTGACCAAAAAGCGTCGCTAAGCTCAATTAGCAACGTTGCATGAAAAAGGCGGCCAAATGGTCGCCTTTTTGATTATTTTTAGTTAGAAATTGACCTTTCACCATTAACTTATCCCTTCAAGCTGTCTAAAATATCCACCGATTAAATAAATAACGTCAATAGGTTGTCCATGAAATTCAGTGCTGTAATTCTTGCTGCGGGTAAAGGAACCCGTATGTATTCGAACATGCCTAAAGTGCTTCACACTTTGGCAGGGAAGCCAATGGCAAAACATGTCATTGATACGTGTACCGGTCTTGGTGCTCAAAATATTCACCTAGTTTATGGTCATGGTGGTGATCAAATGAAACAGGTGCTAGTGGAAGAGCCAGTAAACTGGGTACTTCAGGCGGAGCAGCTAGGTACTGGTCATGCGGTGGATCAGGCGTCAGCACAGTTCGAAGATGACGAAAAAATTCTTATCTCGTATGGGGATGTGCCACTGATTTCTGCGGAAACTATTGAGAGCTTACTTGATGCCCAGCCAACGGGTGGTATCGCGTTGCTGACGGTTGTTCTGGATAACCCGACTGGTTATGGACGTATCGTGCGTAAGAATGGTCCTGTCGTTGCTATCGTCGAGCAGAAAGACGCCACTGAAGAACAAAAACAGATCAAAGAAATCAACACAGGTGTGATGGTTGCGACTGGTGGTGATCTGAAGCGCTGGTTGTCAGGCTTAAACAACAATAATGCGCAAGGCGAGTACTACCTGACTGACATCATTGCTGCCGCTCACGATGAAGGTCGTGCAGTGGAAGCTGTCCATCCTGTGAATGCGATTGAAGTTGAAGGTGTAAATGATCGTTCCCAGCTTGCTCGTCTAGAGCGCGCATTCCAATCGATGCAAGCGCAAAAACTGCTTGAGCAGGGTGTTATGCTACGTGATCCGGCTCGCTTTGACTTACGTGGTGAGCTTCAATGCGGCATGGACTGCGAAATTGATGTGAACGTTATTATCGAGGGCAGTGTATCGCTTGGTGATAACGTGGTTATCGGTGCTGGCTGTGTGTTGAAAGATTGTGAGATTGATGACAACACGATCGTACGTCCATACAGCGTGATTGAAGGCGCGACCGTTGGTGAAGATTGTACTGTTGGTCCATTCACTCGTCTGCGTCCTGGCGCGGATATGCGTAACGACTCTCACGTCGGTAACTTTGTAGAAGTGAAGAATGCGCGTATTGGCGAAGGTTCTAAAGCGAACCACCTGACTTATCTGGGCGATGCAGAAATAGGCCAACGCACTAACATTGGCGCTGGCACGATTACGTGTAATTACGATGGTGCTAACAAGTTCAAAACCATCATCGGCGATGATGTTTTCGTTGGTTCGGATAGCCAGTTAGTGGCACCTGTGGCTATCGCTGATGGTGCGACTATTGGTGCAGGCACGACTCTGACTAAAGACGTAGCCGAAGGTGAGTTAGTGATTACTCGTGCTAAAGAGCGCAGAATTACAGGCTGGCAACGTCCGGTAAAGAAAAAGTAACGCACTCCAGCGTGAAACAAATTTAAACCAAAGCCGCTCAAATTGAGCGGCTTTGTAGTTTTCCTTTCCGATTACACTGTTTGGATTAGTAGCTTGGAATTGCGATGCGTTTCTCCAGCCAGCGTACAGCCTGAGAGACCAAGAGAATCAATAATAAGTACTCCAACACTAAGAAAGAGTATATCTCTAATGGTAAGTACTCATTGACCACCAGCTCGTTAGCCCGACGTGTAAGATCACTCAGTCCAATGACACTGACCAGTGAACTCATTTTGAGGATATAGACAAACTGATTGCCCAGCGGCGGTAATATTTGCCTGAACGCCTGAGGCAAAATAACCAAGCGCATCTTTTGCCAGTAATTTAAACCTATCGACTCTGCCGCTTCATGCTGACCGCGACTGATTGCCTGAATCCCACCACGAAACACTTCTGCCATAAATGCACTCTCTGCAATGGTTAACGCGACCACGCCTGCCCAGTAGTGATTGAGTGAGACTGAAAGTAACGTAGGCATGCCGTAATACACCCACAGCAGCAGTACCAGGACCGGAATTGCGCGAATCACTTCAACATAAATACGGTTTATCCATTTAAGCGCAGGCGAATTAGATAGGGCGGGTAAGGCGATGAGTAACCCCAGAGTCATGGCAAACAGCATACTCAAAAGCGATACTTGAATCGTGTCATTAAACCCAGACACCAGGAATCGAAGATTGGTAAGGCCTTGTTCTGTCGAGGGGTCGAGCACGTACCAGCCCCATTGATAATCAGAGCAGCCAGTCAGTAATGGTAGTGAAGTGGTGAGCCAAAGATAACGATAGTTCACGTTGATTTCCTGAATTAACCAAACATTTCCATTGTTACTGCTATGTTTTTCAATGGGGTTGTAATAAAGGTTAATCAGTAACCTGTATAAGGTCATTAATGTTAAGGGAATAAACATGAAAAAAATTTTGCTCACTTTAGGTATATGTTTACTCACCATGACTCAAGTTGCGTACGCCCAGAGTCGTCTTCAAGATATTTTAGATAAAGGGGTATTGAGAGTCGGCACTACGGGTGACTGGAACCCGATGACAATGAAAGATCCCGCAACGAATAGTTATCGAGGGTTCGATATTGATGTGATGACGGAGCTAGCTAAAGATCTTGGGGTAAAAGTGGAATACGTAGCCACAGACTGGAAGACGTTGGTTAATGGCATTACCGCCAACAAGTATGACATCACCGGAAGCGCGTCACTAAATATGTCACGTGCCAAAGTGGCCGGATATAGCCAGCCTTATTTTTATCTTGCGTTTGTGCCAGTCGTACAGAAGAGCGACCTCGGGAAATATACCGATTGGGCTGATTTTGATAACTCTGAGGTGAAAGTCGCGGCGACATTAGGCACGGTACAAGAAAAGATGGTGAAAGAGTTTTTCCCTTCTGCGCAGCATATTGTGATAGAAGCGCCTGCGCGAGATTTTCAGGAGCTATTAGCCCGCCGAGCCGATGTGTCAGTGACATCGAATGTGGAAGCCGCCACGCTGGTGGAGAAATTTAGTCAGCTGGCGATAGTCCCAGTTGAAACACCTCGCAGGCCAACACCGATAGCCATGTTACTGCCACAAGAAGATCAGGTCTGGATTAACTACATCAATCACTGGGTGAAGCTGAAAGAAACCCAAGGGTTCTTCAAACAAGTTGCTGAAAAGTGGGGTTTAAAAAGCCTATAAAATGCAAAGAGCCGTATAGAACGGCTCTTGTTATCACTAGGTTGTCATCGAACTCTGGTTTAGCGTTACTCTTCGCTGACCACGCGAGAATTGTCTGGTGTAGCAAAGTGCTTAGCCAGCTCTCGATTAGACAGAATGTAGCCGACCCACAAACCAGCCATACAAATCACAATCGCAATACCAGTGACCGACTGAGCCTGGCTGGCCATCGCAGCAACAAATGCGCTGGCAAGACTACTCACGCAGATCTGTAAGCTGTTTTGCAAACCAGCTGCGGTTGCTGGGCTTTGATGAGCACTCTCTAGCGCTCGGTTTACTACGATTGGGTATAGCGCACCGTTTGCGACAGCGATCAGACAGAAAGGCGCCAGAATTGGCCAGATAGAGGTTAACGTCCATTGTGACGCAACGAATACCATCAGTGCCGCGACACTAAATAAGCCTATCAACTGGCGTAAAACGTTTTTGTCGCCATATTTTCGTACACCGACTTTGCCTAAGTAGCCACCAGCCATGAATGCAATAGTTTGTGGAATAAAGCTCATACCAATGTCTTTGGCTTCATAACCCAGTTGCGACATGATTTCTGGCATACCTGTCAGGTAAGCAAAGAATGCTGCGGAAGCGGTGGCAAACATAGTCACGTTGCCAAGGTAAGTCTTAGAGCCCAGCAGTGCTTTAATATCTGTTGAGATGCTGGTCTGCTTTACTTCCACCTGTTCGTTTTTCTGCATCATGGTTGCCACGACAAGCAATACGCCAACCAGTGTTAAAGTGATAAAAATACTGTGCCAGCCAAAGTTGTCTGCCAGTACCACACCTAATTGAGGAGCAAGCGCTGGTGATAAGGCAACCAAAGGCATAATAGTGGCGAAAATCTGCTGGCTGCTGCTCGAGTAACGTTTAATAACCATCGCTTGCCAGATAACCGCTGGTGCACAGACACCGATAGCTTGGACAAAGCGGAGAGTGAGTAGCTGCCACACCTGATCGCAGAATGCCAGACCGAATGACGCAAGAGTAAATACAACTAAACCTGCGGCTAGTGTATTGCGGTGGCCAAACTTATCCGAAGCCAACCCCCACATCAGCTGACCAAATGCCATTCCCCCTAAAAATACGGTAAGAGACAGGGCGATTTGTTCCGGACCTGTCGCGAAGTCGATTTCCATTGCTTTAAAAGCTGGCAGGTACATGTCGGTAGCAACAAAGCCAAGCATCGACAGTACTGCAAGATAAATGAGTTGTAGTTTTGATATTTTCATTATTAACCAATCAAATTATTTAATTACTTTTTAACCAATATCAGTTGGCGCCAACCCTGATTTACTTGTTCTTTTATTCTATTTTTCGATTTACAAAAAATAAAACGTTAAAATTGTTCACTATCAATCAAAAAATTTGAAAGGTACTTAGTGATGTTTTCCAAATCTTCATTAGAAATGCTGGATACCGTTGCCCGGTTGGGGAGCTTTACCGCTGCTGCAGAGGTGTTGCACAAAGTGCCTTCAGCAATCAGTTATGGTGTCCGTCAGGTAGAGCAAGATCTGGACGTGGTGCTGTTTCGCCGTTTGCCAAGAAAGGTTGAGCTGACACCTGCGGGAGAGTTGTTTATTTCAGAGGCGCGAGTGTTATTGCGTCAAATGGAAGAGGTTAAAGCTCAAACTCGCCGGGCGGCACATGGCTGGCAGACGACGCTCAAGCTAACTTTGGATAATGTGGTGAAACTGGAAAAGTTAAAACCATTGATTGAAGACTTTTATCGCGAATTTGAGTTTGCCGAGCTGCAGATCAACATGGAAGTGTTTAACGGCTCTTGGGAGGCGATTGCACAGGGGCGGGCGGATATTGTAATTGGAGCAACAAGTGCCATCCCGGTTGGTGGTGACTTTGAAGTCAGAGACATGGGAATGCTGGACTGGGCATTCGTTATGTCTCCAGCGCATCCCTGTGTTCGTCAGCAGGCGTTGACTGAAGCCTATGTCAGCCAGTTTCCTGCTATCTGTCTGGATGATACTTCGAACGTATTGCCTAAGCGACACACAGGTCATTATCCCCATCAGCGCCGTCTATTACTGCCAAACTGGTACGCCGCGATTGAATGTCTGAAAAATGGAGTTGGGGTCGGGTTTATGCCGCGCCATATCGCAATGCCATTGATCAATGATGGCGTGCTGGTGGAGAAGGTTCTACCGGACGACAAGCCCGTAAGCCGTTGTTGTTTAGTATGGCGTAAAGATGAGAACCATAATTTGATCCAATGGATGGTGGATTACTTAGGATCATCCAGTCAGCTACATCAGGATTGGTTGCAGGCTTAAATATCAAATAAAAACACCTCGCTATAGCGAGGTGTTTTTTGGGCTGTTTATGATAAGAAGAACTTATAGGATGGGTTATCCGTTTCGTCTTTACACTGGTAGCCAAGTTCGCGTAAATGTGCGGAAAATTGGGCTAAATCGCTTTCATCTAGCTCGAAACCACAAAGAACACGCCCGTAATCTGCGCCATGGTTGCGGTAGTTAAACAGGCTGATATTCCAGTGGGTACCAAGTGTGCTTAAGAACTTCAGCAGCGCGCCCGGATATTCCGGAAACTCGAAGCTGTAAAGACGTTCTTTGAGCTTCTTAGAAGGTTTTCCACCGATCATGTAGCGAATGTGTAGCTTTGCCATTTCATCATCAGATAGATCCACCACCGGATAACCACCTTCGCGTAGATCGCGAATAATATGATCCAGCTCTTCCTGGCCGCCCTGAAGACGTACACCAACAAAGATGTTTGCCAGTTCATCATCGTTGTAACGGTAGTTGAACTCAGTAACCGCTCGGCCACCAATCAAGTTACAAAATTCAAAGAAAGCGCCTTGACGTTCTGGGATCGTGACAGCGAGTAAGCCTTCACGTTTTTCACCAAGTTCACAGCGTTCAGAGACATAACGTAAGCCATGGAAGTTGGTGTTGGCACCAGACAGCACCGTACCGAGGTTTTTGTCTTTGAGTTTGTTCTGTTCAGCAAACTTTTTCAAACCTGCCAGAGCAAGCGCGCCTGAAGGCTCTGCTATCGCTCGTGTATCTTCAAAGATATCTTTCACGGCAGCGCAGATTTCGTCGCTTGATACCGCAATGTGCCCATCAATGTACTTCTGGCACAAACGGAATGTCTCTTCACCGATGCGTTTTACCGCCACACCATCGGCAAACATACTGACTTGATCAAGTACGACAGGCTCTCCGGCATCTAAGGCTGCTTTCAAACAAGAAGAATCTTCTGGCTCGACAGCAATCACTTTGATTTCCGGCATCAGTTGTTTAACCAATACCGCGACACCTGCCGCCAGGCCACCACCGCCTACCGGAACAAAGATGTAGTCCAGATGACCATTTTGCTGCAGCATTTCCATACCAATGGTGCCCTGACCAGCAATCACCAATGGATGATCGAACGGTGGCACAAAGGTGTAGCCATGTTCTTCAGACAGGCGTTCAGCTTCCGCTTTCGCTTCATCAAAGTTGTTGCCATGCAGCACAACGTTACCACCAAAGCTACGTACCGCATCAACCTTGATGTCCGGCGTGGTTTTTGGCATTACGATCGTGGTTTTGATGCCTAGCTTAGTGCCTGATAACGCCATCCCTTGAGCATGGTTACCCGCCGACGCCGCAATGACACCAGCAGCTTTTTGCTCTTCAGACAGGCTGGCAACCATGTTGTAAGCGCCACGCAGTTTGAAAGAGTGCACTGGCTGGCGATCTTCACGTTTGATTTGCACATTGTTGCCAATGCGTGCCGACAGACGCGGCATATCTTGCAGTGGCGTAACCGTTGCGACTTCATAAACAGGCGCACGCAGGATTTGGCGCAGATAGTCTGCGCCAGTTTGATTTACTTTCTTTGCGGGTTGAGATTCCATCATTGCTAGCCCTCTAGCTTAGACTTGTCTCGTACTGCACCTTTGTCAGCACTGGTTGCCATGCTAGCGTACGCTTTAAGTGCAAAAGAAACTTCACGTTGGCGATCAACTGGCTTCCAACCGAGTTCATCTTGTTTTGCACGACGTGCTGCCAGCTCATCTTCTGCTACATCGAGGGTGATAGAGCGACTTGGGATATCAATGGTGATAATGTCGCCATCTTGAACCAAGCCAATCGTACCGCCACTGGCTGCTTCTGGGGATGCATGACCAATTGACAGACCCGATGTGCCACCTGAGAAGCGACCATCTGTTAGCAAGGCACAAGATTTGCCTAATCCCATCGATTTCAGGTAAGTAGTTGGGTAGAGCATTTCCTGCATACCCGGACCGCCTTTAGGACCTTCATAACGAATAACTACGACTTCACCCGCTTTAACTTTACCACCTAAGATGCCATCAACTGCTGAATCTTGGCTTTCAAATACAATCGCAGGGCCTTGGAACTTAAGGTTTTCCTCATCCACACCAGCTGTTTTGACTATACAGCCATCAACCGCAATGTTGCCTGAGAGAACGGCTAGGCCACCTTCTTGACTGAATGCGTTCTCTTTTGAACGGATACAGCCATTGGCACGGTCATCGTCTAGGCGATCCCAGCGGCAGTCTTGTGAGAATGCTTGGGTGGTGCGGATACCCGCAGGGCCTGCTCGGAAGAACTTAAGTACTTCTTCGTTTTCCGTTTGCATGATGTCGTACTCGGCAAGCTGCTGCTGCATAGTCATGCCCAATACTGTACTCGTACTGCCGTTTAGCAAACCAGCACGGTCGAGTTCACCTAAGATAGCCATTACGCCACCCGCACGGTGTACATCTTCCATGTGGTATTTCTGTGTCGATGGCGCCACTTTACACAAGTGTGGTACGCGACGAGACATTTCATCGATATCGTTCATATCGAAGTCTATTTCACCTTCTTGAGCCGCAGCTAAAAGGTGTAAAACGGTGTTACTTGAGCCACCCATTGCGATGTCCAGCGCCATTGCGTTTTCAAAGGCGTCGCGGTTAGCAATGTTGCGTGGTAAGGCGGACTCGTCATCTTGTTCGTAGTAGCGTCGAGTCAGATCAACGATACGTTTACCAGCGTTAATAAACAGTTGTTCACGATCAGCGTGTGTTGCCAGCATCGAACCATTGCCTGGTTGAGAGAGGCCTAGCGCTTCTGTCAGGCAGTTCATTGAGTTGGCGGTAAACATGCCTGAGCATGAGCCACAGGTTGGACAAGCCGAGCGTTCTACCTGTTCGCTCTGTTGATCTGACACGGTTGGATCTGCGCCCTGGATCATCGCATCAACCAAATCTAGCTTGATGATTTGATCAGAAAGCTTGGTTTTACCCGCTTCCATAGGGCCGCCCGAAACAAAGATAACCGGAATGTTCAGGCGCATAGCGGCCATCATCATTCCTGGAGTGATTTTGTCACAGTTAGAGATACACACCATAGCATCGGCACAGTGTGCATTGACCATGTACTCTACAGAGTCGGCAATCAATTCACGTGAAGGCAGTGAGTAAAGCATACCGCCGTGACCCATTGCGATACCGTCGTCGACAGCAATGGTATTGAATTCTTTTGCGATGCCACCTGCTTTTTCGATTTCACCTGCAACCAATTGACCCATATCTTTCAGGTGTACGTGGCCAGGTACAAATTGAGTAAACGAGTTCACCACAGCGATGATTGGCTTACCAAAGTCTTCATCTTTTACGCCAGTTGCACGCCAAAGCGCGCGTGCGCCCGCCATGTTACGACCATGTGTGGTGGTTGCTGATCTATATTTTGGCATTTCCTAATTCCTTCTTACTTCTGCTCTGAGTACACACAGTCTAATCAGCCCACTTCTCTTTCGTGGTGCTGTTAAATAGGCCATCGTCGGCCTCTTGCAGTAGTTTAGTTGTTGGACAACGCTCGGCGCTGTCCATTTCCATTGTTTCGCTTGTTGCCGCAGGGCTCTTATGCACTTACCTGTTGTTGTAAGTTGTGATTTGGCAGTTCATCGTTGCGGATTTTTAGTACCTCAACTTTGCGAACATCCCACAGCTTCTCAATTTGATTGATCAAAAATGAGATTGGTCGATCGCTGTCGACGATGATTTCCACACTGGCAACTTTACTTTCGTGGTTTTGAGTCGCAGCAACTTGTTTGATCACGAAGCCTCGGTGACGAATCACACGTAGAACGCGCTCTAACAATACCGGTTTGTCATCGGCTTTGATGTCGAGTAAATATCTGTCCATGTGATCGTCTCCTAGGTGTTTTCCAACATATCACTGTTTGATGCGCCAGGTGGCACCAAAGGCCACACGTTTTCTTCTTCGTCGATTAACACGTGAAGCATGTAAGAAGTTTTGCTTTCCAGCATCTCTTTCAGAGCCGGTTCCACTTCTTCTTTTTTGGTGATGGTTTTGCCCGGAATGTCGAATGCTTTTGCCAGCATCACGAAATCAGGGTTGTCATCAAGGATAGTTTCACTGTGTCGGCCATCAAAGAACAATGACTGCCATTGGCGGACCATGCCAAGACGTTGGTTGTTAAGAAGAACAATCTTCACCGGAATCTGGCGACGTTTTAGCGTACCTAATTCCTGCACGTTCATCATAAATGAACCGTCACCAGTAATAAGGATAGACTGATCATCCGGACGTGCGACTGCAGCGCCCATTGCAGCTGGAAGACCAAAACCCATGGTGCCCAGACCAGCAGAAGTGATGAAGTTTTGTGGATCACGCGGCTGAATATGCTGCGCTGCCCACATTTGGTGTTGGCCTACGTCTGTTGAGACGATAGAGCTATCCGGCATCATGTCAGACAACTGCTTAAGCAGAAGTGGTGCGTAGATCAGTTCACCCGGATGGTCGTAACGCCACTTGAAGCCACTGCGTAAGCTTTCACTGTGGTGAACCCAAGGTGTGATGTCTTGTGTAAGTTCAAGCTGAGGAAGAATGGTATTGATATCACCACGTAGTGGTGCGTTTGCGTGGCGCAATTTATGAATTTCTGCCGCATCGATATCGATGTGAATCACTTTCGCATTGGGTGCAAAAGTATCAAGCTTGCCCGTCACACGGTCGTCAAAGCGTGCACCGACCACAATCAGCAGATCGGCTTCCTGAACGACGAGGTTGGCCGCTTTAGTGCCGTGCATGCCTAACATGCCCAGATAGTGAGGGTCATGGCGTTCAATCGTGCCTAGGCCTTTCAGAGTGCTTACCGCTGGCATCGGGTTCAGGCGTAAGAACTCTCGTACTGCATCAGTCGCTTTCGCTAACTGAACACCACCACCGACGTATAAAACCGGGCGAGTAGAAGCTGCTAGCACTTCTTGCGCACGTTTAATATCTTCGGCAGCGACATCTTCGATTGCTGGAGCAACGTATGGAGTCAGTAAATCGGTTGGTGCTTGAGCGAGTTGAACATCTTTCGCGATATCAACAATGACAGGACCCGGACGTCCGGTTTTCGCTACTTCAAAGGCTTCAGCCAGAGTCGGGGCAAGATCTTCGATCTCGGTAACCAGATAGCTGTGCTTAGTACAGGCTAGAGACATACCAATCACATCCATTTCCTGGAAAGCGTCGGTACCGATATGAGAGCTGGCAACCTGACCTGTGATGGCTACCAGTGGAACTGAATCAAGGAAAGCGTCGGCAAGGCCAGTTACTAGGTTGGTCGCGCCAGGGCCAGAAGTCGCCATACAAACTGCAACGTCCTGAGTCGAGCGAGCCATACCGATAGCAGCCATGGCCGCCCCTTGTTCATGACGACATAAGATGTGCTCTACACCTCCGTCATACAAAGCATCGTAGATTGGCATGATCGCCCCACCGGGGTAACCAAAGATGGTCTTGATACCTTGCTGTCTTAAAGCGGCTACGACAAGTTGTGCACCAGTCATCGTAAACCTCCTTTGCTACGTTGCGGCTCGTAGCTATTACCATTTATTTTGCACTTCATGTGCACTCCCATTCTTCCCGTTAAACTGTCTAAGGGTTAGACAGATGACAACTTGTAGTTGTAAAAAAACCCCCGGACCTTTCAGTGCGGGGGTTTTTTGTAATTTGTGGTTATCTTTCGCCCACAATACCCCGCGCGGTGCCAATAATGACCACGATAATCAGGGCTAGCAGTGAGTTAATGTAAGCGAAAAGATTCATCTGTCTGTCGTTCTGTTTTCGTTAAATTTTGTTGTGTAATGTTCTACGAAATTGTTTGCGTCACTAGTGGTATCACACAATTCCTCTGCATGACAAGCAAAAAGTCATTCTTTTTTCACATTAACTCTCAATTAAGACGCGGTATATAACATATACACATAGTGAAAACATTTGTTTATAAAGCAGTCAATAATTGGTTGGGGATCGTATGGGGCTGGCAATCATTCATAGTCGGGCAAGTGTCGGTGTACAAGCGCCGTCAGTTAGTGTGGAAGTACATATTAGTAACGGTATGCCGGGCTTTACTCTGGTTGGGCTGCCAGAAACCACGGTAAAAGAATCAAAGGATCGTGTACGTAGTGCCATTATCAATTCCAATTTTCAATTTCCTGCCAAACGCATTACGGTCAACTTAGCTCCGGCGGATTTACCCAAAGAGGGCGGACGCTTTGACTTACCCATTGCGCTGGGTATTTTGGCCGCTTCAGAGCAAATCGCGACAGATAAGCTCAAAAACTACGAATTTGTTGGTGAGTTAGCATTGTCTGGAGGCTTAAGGCCAGTAAAAGGCGTGCTACCTGCTGCGCTCGCTGCAAGCAAGTTTCAGCGCCATTTGGTCGTGCCACATGTGAATGGTGATCAGGCGGCGCTGGTGGGTAAAGAACAGCATAAATCCGCTCAGTCGTTACTTGAGGTGTGTGCTGAATTGTGTGGTCAACATCGGCTTGATTTGTATAAATCACCTGAGCGTAAAACAACAAAAAATCATAGCCGAGATTTACAGGACATCATTGGCCAGCAACAGGGCAAACGAGCGCTTGAGATCGCGGCGGCAGGTAACCATAACTTATTATTTTTAGGACCACCCGGTACCGGAAAAACCATGTTAGCGTCGCGCTTATGCGATTTGTTACCTGAAATGAGTGATGATGAAGCGATGGAAACCGCATCCGTCGCGTCATTAACACAAAGCGAAATCAATGAGCATAACTGGAAGATACGGCCGTTTCGTTCTCCACACCATTCCAGTTCGATGGCGGCTTTAGTCGGCGGAGGTTCGGTTCCGAGGCCGGGAGAAATTTCTCTGGCTCACAATGGCTTGTTGTTTCTGGATGAAATGCCGGAGTTCGATCGTAAGGTGCTGGATTCGCTGCGAGAACCGCTGGAGTCAGGCGAAATCATCATCTCTCGGGCTCAGGGCAAAACTCGATTTCCTGCTCGCTTTCAGCTGGTGGGCGCTCTCAACCCCAGCCCGACTGGCTACTACGAAGGCAATCAGGCACGCACTAACCCACAAGCCATTCTGCGTTATTTAGGCCGCCTGTCGGGACCGCTACTGGATCGATTCGATATGTCTCTGGAAATTCCGGCGTTGCCAAAGGGCACATTATCTGAGGGTGGGGACCGCGGTGAGCCAACAGTGGTTGTGAAAGAGCGCGTGAATGACGCACGTCAGCAAATGTTAAGTCGCAGCGGTAAGGTGAACGCTTTGCTGGGTAGTCGTGAGATAGAAGCGTTTTGCCCATTACAAAAAAGTGATGCTGAGTTTCTGGAGACAGCCTTACACAGACTGGGACTGTCCATTCGTGCGTATCACCGAATCATTAAAGTTGCCCGCACTATTGCTGATCTGGATGGGGAAGATCGAATTGAGCGCTCCCATCTGGCGGAAGCCCTCGGATATCGTGCTATGGACCGATTACTGAAACAGCTTACTGCTCAGGCTGTGTAATCAGTCCTTACCCTAAATAGCGGCCAGAAAATTAAAAGCGATAGCTGAAGCCTAATGAGAACAGGTATTCCTTCTCGTCATAGAAAGTAATGTTTGAGTCTGTTTGACTGTAGCCAGCGAATGAAATGAAAGACCAGTCTTGCCAATCAAACACATTTTGGTATTCGTAAGCAGCAAACAGGCTCATCGTATCGTCACTGCGCGTCTTGGTGAAGGTCTGGCTTTTAGATTGATAGTCCTCAAGGGTATAACCACCAGTGAGTGCTAAGCGGTGACGATTGATGAACTTAAACCAGCTCAGTTCAAACCCATACGAGTCGAAGGATTCTGCTTTACCATCGGCATCTTGGTTAATGTAAGTAAATGCAGGTTGCAGGATGGAAGTCCGATCAAGCGAAATTCGATAGTCACCTTTGATGTAGTAAATATCAGCATCACGAGCCAACGAGCGATCCGTTACTTCCTCTTTATCAATTTCTTTGTTGGCATAGGCAAGGTCAAGATTGAAGTTTTTATCAATCAGCCCTTTAACCTGAAAACGGTACGCGTTACCGCCCTCATCGGTTGTTCTCCTAGCCACGCCAACCTGATACGGATTACGCCAGGTTTCGCCTTCTAATATGGTTGGCAAGTACGATACATCGAGTACGGTGCCTGATGGCAATTGGTACTGATAGCCTAGCTGAAATGCAAGTGTACCAATGGCCACATCTGAACGAGTGGTACCTGCATAGACTTGCTGGTTGAGCTGCGTACCGAAGGTATAGGCGATGTTTCCAAGCGGCGCTGCGACTACCGAGCTATCGCTGTCTGCACTGTGATTGAGTGAATCGATGGTCTTGCTGTTATCGGTATTAAAGTTAGATTCTGAGGCAATAAAGGCAGCGTTAAGTGAAATCTCACCGCTGAATCCAGCGGTTTCTGCGAGCTGAGCTTGAGCTGAACTGACGATAAAGGCCAAGGTCAAGACAGTGAGTCTTGGTTTCATTCATGATCTCCCTATTTGCGAATGAATGGTCCGAGAAATGGTTGAGCGTTTATTTGTATTGGAGAGTGACTTAATTTCTTTGCTCAACTAACACGACAATATATTCCCTTTATTTCATATTGTGCAAGGTCAAGCGGATAAGTGGTAACTAATCAGACCATTCTCATAAATGTTTCAATGTAGCAATGTGACAGTATAATTACACGCTGTTTTATTACTCACACCTTAGCGCTGTTATCATGTTGGCATATTTGTTACTTCTTCTTAATGCGTCTCTAGTCATAATCAATTCGGCGATCTGTTCATTGATTATTTGCGTTATCGCCGTGATTAAACTGTTACTTCCAGGCGTAAAGCTAAAAGCGAAGGGAACCGAAGCCGCTAACAAGGTGATGTGGGCGTGGGCAACGGTAAATGCGGGGATACTCGCGCTGTCCAATCGCGTTGAATGGGATGTGCAAGGTGGCGATGAGCTAAAGAAAGATGGCTGGTACCTTTTGATCAGCAATCACCTGAGTTGGACGGATATTGTGGTGCTGTGTTGCGTGTTTAAAGATCGTATCCCAATGCCAAAGTTTTTCCTCAAACAGCAACTGTTGTATGTGCCATTTATTGGTATGGCTTGCTGGGCTCTGGATATGCCGTTTATGCGCCGTTATTCGCGCGAATATCTGATCCGTAATCCGCATAAACGTGGTCAGGATTTAGCCACCACGCGTCGCTCTTGCGCTAAGTTTAAGCATACTCCCACGACGGTAGTCAATTACGTAGAAGGCACGCGTTTTACGCTAGAAAAGCAACGCCAGAGCAAAGCACGATATCAACATTTGTTGCAGCCAAAGTCTGGTGGCATCGCTTACACGCTGGCTGCGATGGGTGATCAGTTTGATAGTATTATTGATGTCACGTTGGCTTATCCGGAAAATACCCATAAACCATTCAGAGACATGTTAATGGGCCGTATGAGCAAAATAGTGGTTCGTGTGAAGGTACTGCCAGTCAATGAACAAGTGCAGGGTGATTACTTTAACGATAAACCCTACAAGCGTCAGTTTCAGCAGTGGCTGGGTGATGTCTGGCAAGAGAAAGACCAGTTACTGAAAGAGATACACAGATAAAACAAAGGGGAGCCGAAGCTCCCCTTTGTGCAATCTAGACGGATTATTTAAGTTCTAATAAGTAGTTTACCAGAGCAAAGTACTCATCCATGGTTTTGATGCTTTGTGCTTGTACTAGATATTTGTTGTTTACAATCACTGCCGGAACACCTGTCAGGCCACTGTCTTCAAACTGTTTGTCCATACGACGAACCATAGAGTCGACAGCAAAACCTTTGAATGCTGAGTCGAACTTCTTCTCGTCGACACCTTCATCTAAGAAGATTTGACGCAGTTCTGCATCGTCGCGCGGCGCTTTGCGCAAATTGTGAATGCGGTTAAACATCACAGGTACCATTTTATCTTCAACCTTAAGCGCAACCATAGTTGCGAATGCTTTGCTCATTGAAGGGCCCATGCTGCCACCCATAAAGGATACGTGGTTCTTTTGTAGCTTCACGCCTTCTGGTAACTGCTTTTTAAGTTGCTGAATAATTGACTCAAACGAATTACAGTGTGGGCAGTAAAATGAGAAGAATTCAGTCACTACAGGCTTATTTGAAGCCTCTAGATCTAATACTTTGTAGTGTTCACCTTCGTTGAATTGTGCGGCTTGTGCTGAAAGGCTCAGCATCAACATAGAAAACAGTGCGAACAGCTTTTTCATTTATATATCTCCATTTTGAATTAGTTGGCTGACTTACCATTGAGGCATTAAAGAAAGGGGTGCTTCTTCTAAGTTGG
>NZ_CAKLCK010000043.1:0-203327 GCF_921292965.1 Allocatenococcus thiocycli | reverse complement strand
CAACAACGGTAACATCAGGAAATGCACGGACTAAATCTGGAACGCCACCAATGTGATCATTGTGGTGGTGCGTAATCATAATCGCTTCTAAAGTTAACTCGTTAGCTTGTAAGTATTCCAATACAGGCTTTGCATCACCCGGATCAACAACGGCACAACGTTTATCGCTATTTTGTATTAGCCAGATGTAATTATCATTAAATGCGGGTATGCTTTTGATCTCTAACACGATTCGTTCTCCGTCACCCATTATAGTTAGGTGGTTAATGAAACCAGCACTCAGCAACAAAACTATACCACACCCGTCGACTTGGTCCGATCTGAATAATGGACCTTGGGTGCTTGAGTCAATCCAAACTCGGTTTGATGAGTGGTGTCCGAAACTTTTCGGTTACCACATGCTCAAACTGGGCGGGTTGAGCTGTGAGCTAACCAGCAGTAATTGTAACATTCAACACCAAGTCAACGTAGATATCCAGAACCCGTTGCATAATGTCGTTGCGGATGGTTACGAATTACCCTTTTTGGAAAAAAGCTTTGATGTGGCAATTCTGGCTCATCAGCTAGACTACGCACGTGATCCTCACCGTCTATTAAGAGAAGTGGACAGAGTGATGATGGATGATGGCTACCTGATCATTACTGGTTTTAATCCATTTAGCTTTACTGGCTTGGCGAGTCTTTTCCCGTGGCGTAAAAACAATTTGCCTTGGAGTGGCCGAATGTTCTCATCGAACCGTGTTCAGGACTGGCTCGGGCTGCTTAACTATCAGGTGATTCATCGTGATCGCTATGCACTTTTCCCAATGACACGTTACCGCACAATGTGGACTTGGTTTGAAAACAGTTTAGGGGAATGGGCATCGCCAGCGGGCAGTCTGTATTATATCGTTGCCCGTAAACGAACATACCCTCTCAAGCCAATCAAGCCGCACTGGCGTTTAAAGAAAAAGCTCACACCACTGGGGGTTATGAATCGAGAGGGTGCTGGAGTGAAAAAGATGTCGAGCGATAAGCGCTAGGAAGCTTGATAGCCAGTGTCTTCTTCAGTCGGGTTTTCTGCTGCTGTTCGGGCTAATTCATCACAGATTTCGTTTTCTCTGTGGCCCGCATGACCTTTTACCCAATGCCATTCAACTTCATGGCGGGCGGTTTCTTTATCGAGCGCCTGCCATAAATCTGCGTTCTTCACTGGCTTTTTATCCGCTGTTTTCCAACCACGTTTTTTCCAGTTATGAATCCACTGAGTAATGCCTTGACGGACATATTGGCTGTCGGTTGTTAATGAGACTTTGCAAGGTTCTTTTAGCGTTTGCAGCGCAACAACTGCAGCGAGCATTTCCATACGGTTGTTGGTCGTTAGGGTGTAGCCTTTAGATAGTGTTTTTTCCACGTCTTTGTAGCGCAGAACGACGCCGTAACCACCCGGTCCAGGGTTACCTAAACAAGATCCGTCAGTGAAAATCTCAACGTGTTTGGTCATATTTTTTGGTACTATTAGCCGAAACATTTATTAAAGCATAGTCTGACACATATAAGCTTATGAATACCAGCAGCAATTCTGAATATAATCGCATTGTGGTTCTCGATACCGAAACCACGGGTATGAACCAAGAAGGCGGTCCTCACTACATGGGGCACCGTATTATTGAGATCGGAGCCGTGGAGATCATTAACCGCAAGTTGACCGGGCGTCACTTTCACGTTTATCTAAAGCCTGATCGTGAAATTCAGGCAGAAGCGGTTGGGGTTCACGGTATTACCGATGAATTCTTAGTTGATAAGCCTGAGTACGCCAGTGTGCACCAAGAGTTTATCGACTTCATCAAAGGTGCCGAGCTGGTTGCCCATAATGCGCCCTTCGATACCGGCTTTATGGACTACGAGTTTGAAATGCTCGATCCGAATATCGGTAAAACAGATGATTTCTGTAAGGTAACCGATACCCTTGCCATGGCGAAGAAGATCTTCCCGGGCAAGCGAAATAACCTCGATATCTTATGTGAACGTTACGGCATTGATAACTCGCACCGTACACTCCACGGGGCTTTGCTCGATGCGGAGATTCTGGCTGACGTTTACCTATTGATGACTGGTGGACAAACAAGCCTTGAGTTTAACGCCAACAAGCAAGAAGGAGGCGTAGAAAGCGTTCGCCGGGTCGAGGGAAGAAAAGCGCTAAAGGTTTTGCGAGCAAGTGCCGATGAAATAGATGCGCACCAGAAAAGGTTAGAGCTGGTGAACGACAGTATTTGGCTTCAATAGGAGAAACTATGCTCAGGGCTTTGTCGGTTGCTATCCTGGCAATCTGGAGTTGTCTTGCGAGTGCCGCGAGTGAATCTACGATGTCTTTGTTAGATAATCGCTTTCGTGTCGATCCTAGTATCGAGCAAATCACATTTCTGGTCCATCGTGAGCAAAGTTCTCAACCCGTTGTCTTAGTTCGTCCTGACGGTAAAAAATACTATGCTTGGGGCTCCTACGATAATATCCGCTGGTATCAGGAGCCTGCACTGGATATTGTCTCGATCGATCAGCCGATGCCGGGTCCATGGCAAGCGGTGGGTAAAGTCACGCCTAAGAACAATATTCGCTTAATTTCTCATTTGAAGTTAAGCACTGACGCTTTTCCGAATCATCTATATCACGGTGAAGCACTCAAATTTACCTCACGACTGACTTCAGACGACAAGCCTCTGGTGTTAAGAGATTTTCTCGACCGAGTTAATTTACAGGTCACCTTTACCAAGTTTGTTGAAAACGAAGATGAGCTGATTAACGAGGAGCGACCAGTTCCATTAGTGATTGGTGATTTCCAGGATGACGGCCGAGATTTGGATGAGCAAGCTGGTGACGGCGTATTCACCGTTCAGCTGCCAATTGAAGTTCAACCGGGAAAATATCGTGCACGTATTGTCTCTGGGAATGGCGTCTTCTTGCGTGCTGAAGAGCAGGTAGTACTCGTATATCCGAATCCTATTTCGCGTACCTTTATTCAATCTCGTGAACAAAACCAACCTCATCAGCTGGTGGTCAGTGGCGAGCAAGGCATGATTGCGCCTGGTTCACTCCTGGTAAGTGTGGAAAAAAGTGCTCCCGATGGTTTTAAGAGTTATGGCCAAGGTCAAGTTTCTCAAGACGGTCTGAAAGCGACATTGAATTTGGATAATGACCCTGAGCTAGGTAAATACTCTTGGCAAGGCGTTATCTTTGCGACGGATTTTGCCACTCAACGTCCTCTGATTTTCCCAATTCAGGAGCAGACATTCAGTGTCGTTGATGACGTTGATTTGGAGGCCGCGCGTAAAGCCAAAGAAGCGGAGCTTGCCGAGCAGCACCGAATCGAGACAGAAAAGCGCATCCTTGCTGAACGAGAAGCAGAACGTAAGCGCAGTCTACTAATGATCGCGGTAGGTAACGTCGTGATGTTAATTATCGGTATCTTAGTTTGGCTGATATGGCGAAAGCTAAAAGCCAAAAGAGAAGCCATTCCTGAAATGCAGCTGCAAATGCCAAAGAATTAGAATAAGCGGAACCGATTGGTTCCGCTTTTGGTTTGGTCATGGTCAGCATTGACGATATCAAGCTAATTGGGTTGAATTAATCACGCAAGCACTAAGCCACTTCGGGAATCGGCTTCGGAGTTTGTTCCAAATCGGGTTCTTTTTGTACGGCTGGAACTTGCCCTTCACCAACAGCGCTGATGTAGCATCCGCTGAGTTTGATGGCGAGATACATATCGGCACGAAGTAAGATCCCGCCATCGCTGGTGCTGATGCCCGTTAGATCACACCATTGGCGTAAGCGGCGTTTTCGACCAGCAAGAATCAATCGTATGCCGCGTTTTTTCAGCATTTCATGAAGATCTGACAGGGTTGCCATCACGCTTAAATCAAGGTGAGTAAAGCTGGATACGGCGTCTACCACCACGCAACTGACGTCTTTTGTATGTTCTGCTTGTTCCAATACCCGGCGTTTAAAATAAGGGGCGTTAAAATACGTCAGTGGCGAGTTAAACCGGTAAATCACCATCCCTGGTATCGGAGTAGCTTTACCTGTGCCATCGACAGTTCGTATTGTGCCTTTCTCATCCAAACCCAGGATTTGATCGCTCGGGCGCATGACAATCCGCAAAAATTGGAATAGCCCCAAAAGCACCGCTAGTGTAATCCCCGGAATCACCCCAATAACCAATACGGATACGAAGGTGATGCCTGCTAGGTTGAAGGCATCTTTGTCGCGCTGGCGTAATGTCCATATCGCTTTGAGGTCGAGTAACGATAATGAAGCGATGATCAATACTACGCCAAGTGAAGCGATAGGGATAAACTGTAAAGGCTCATAAATAAAGATCGCGATGACCGCGATAGTCAGTGCGGCAATAATAGAGACCAACTGTGATTTGCCGCCATTGGCATCGTTGACTGCCGTCCGAGAGTCGGCACCACTGATAGCAAAACCTTGTGAAAATGCCGACGCGATATTGGCAAATCCTAATGCTCTGAATTCTTTGTTTGCATCAATGTCATAGCCATTTTTTGCTGCGAAGCTACGTGCAGTGAGCATCATGCTTACAAAGCTGACAATAGCAAGGTTCAATGCAGGGACCACCAGTTCACGCACTTCACCGAGTTCAAACTTTGGTGCTTGAAATTGAGGGAACCCACCCTGAGTAATGCCCACCACTGACACACCCATATCTTGTAAGTGGAGTAGCCAAACAGAGCCAGTCGTGACCAATATAGCAAGCATGGCGGCTGGCCAAGCGGGGCGAAAACGTTTGGTGACCAGATAAACGACGACAGTGGCAATACTTAACGAGACGGTAGGCCAGTGAACTTCGGTTAAGCGTTGAGGTGCTTCCCATAAACGTTCCAATAGGTAGCGCTGTTCGTATCTCCAGCCGACAACTTTAGCGAATTGGCTGACAATGATGGTCAGTGCAACACCGTTAAGTAATCCAAGCAGAATAGGGCGGGAGAGAAAATCCGCAAAAATCCCTAATTTAAATCGGCTCGCCACAACACACCAAATGCCCGTCATGGCTGTCATGGTCATCACTAACTGCCAGTGTTTGGTTGGGTCGCCAGCTGCGAGCGGAGTGACAACAGCAGCAATCACCGCACAGGTAGCGGCATCAGGGCCAACAATGAGTTGTCGAGAAGTCCCCATCAAGGCATAAACCAACATCGGCAACACACATGAATAGAGGCCGACAACAGCAGAAACACCGGTTAGTTGTGCATAAGCGATGGCGACAGGTAAGGCGACGGCAACGACAGAAAAAGCGGCTCGAAAGTCATTAGTGAACCATTCACGTTGATAATGCTTAAGCTGAACGAGGCCAGGGAACCACTGCGAGAATAATTTTTTGGCCACAGATGCACCCCCTAAAAAATGGTTTATTTACAGTAAAGTATACATCGTTCTGTTATTGCGTCCGTGAGCTGTTTATCACTCATCAGCGCACAAGTCGCATATCGCTATCAATCTAGGGCCAGAAAAAACAAAAAACCGAGAGCCATTTGGCTCTCGGTTTGCTTATTACTTTGGCGTTATTGTCTTAGGCGACGCTGTCCATGTGAGGATAATTCGGCTTTGCCGCCAATTGCTCTGGCTCAAAGTCATCGACGTTAATGGTATCTAAACGGTGCTGCTCTGCTTCTCTGAGAAGTTCCGCTTCTTCCTGACTAATAATGCCTTGCTCTAGCCCTTCTTCCGCAATCATATCCAGACGTAAGAACGGACGACGTTTGCCTTGCGCTTTACACACTTTGTCGAATACTGGCTCGGCTTGAAGAATCACAGACAATGCTAATTCAATCTTACCTGCCGGGTTATGTTCTGTTGGTGCCAGATACTGACCACGACCAATGCGCGAACGCGTTGCGCTAGGTGTTTGCAAAATACGCGCAACTTTGCTGTCGAGCTTGTCGCTTGGCGCTTTGCGTACACGACCAAACGGCATGATTAATACGCGCAGCGTGCGAGCAATGGCTTTGTTCGGGAAGTTAGCTAAAAACTCATCAACGGCGGTTTCTGCTTGCTTCAAGCTGTCTTGCAGAGCCCAGTGAACCAAAGGTAAATCTTCAACTGGACGGCCATCTTGTTCAAAGCGTTTTAGCGCTGCTGAACTTAAGTAAAGTTGGCTAAGGATGTCACCAAGACGAGCAGATAAACGCTCTTTACGTTTCAATGAGCCGCCAAGCACTGCCATCGAAATATCAGACAGAAGTGCTAAGTTAGCGCTGTAACGGTTAAGTTGTTGGTAGTAACGTTTGGTCGCGTCTTTGGTTGGCGCGGATGAACCCAAACCATCGCTCAAACCAAACCAAATACTGCGTACAAGGTTACTCATGGTGAAGCTCACGTGACCTGCCAATGCCTTATCAAACTTTTCGACGGCATCACTTGCATCAGAGTAGGCTGCGTTCATCTCTTCGAGAACGTATGGGTGACAACGAATGGCACCCTGACCAAAGATGATCATTGAGCGAGTCAGAATATTTGCACCTTCTACGGTCACCGCAATTGGTGAGCCTTGGTAGCCACGAGCGAGGAAGTTTGACGGGCCAATACAGATGCCTTTACCACCGACAATGTCCATAGCATCAATGATGCTCTGTTGACCACGGTGGGTACAGTGGTACTTCACGATGGCAGAAATAACAGACGGTTTCTCGCCAAGGTCGATACCCGCAACCGTTAAGTTACTCGCAGCATCCATTACGTAGGCGTTACCACCAATACGTGCCAAAGGCTCTTCGATGCCTTCCATGTGGCCGATAGGTTGTTTGAACTGACGACGAATACGCGAGTAAGCTCCTGTTGCCAGTGCAGCTGTTTTAATGCCACCCGTTGAGTTTGAAGGAAGTGTGATACCACGACCAACCGACAGACACTCAACCAGCATTCGCCATCCTTGGCCTGCCATCTTCTCACCACCGATAATGAAATCGATAGGAACGAAGATATCTTTGCCGCGTGTTGGGCCATTCTGGAAAGGGACGTTAAGAGGGAAGTGACGATTTCCGATTTCAACGCCTTTAACATTGGTTGGAATGAGTGCACATGTGATACCCAAGTCTTCTTTATCACCTAGCAGACCTTGTGGATCGCGCAGTTTAAAGGCAAGACCCAGAACAGTTGCCACAGGAGCAAGCGTGATGTAACGCTTATTCCAGGTCAGGCGCATGCCGAGTACTTCTTTGCCTTCCCATTGACCTTTACACACCACACCATAGTCTGGGATAGAGCCCGCATCGGAACCCGCTTCAGGGCTGGTTAAAGCAAAGCATGGGATTTCTTTACCTTCTGCCAGTCGAGGTAAATAGTAATCTTTTTGCTCTTCTGTACCG
This sequence comes from Allocatenococcus thiocycli, assembly GCF_921292965.1. NCBI lineage: Bacteria > Pseudomonadati > Pseudomonadota > Gammaproteobacteria > Vibrionales > Vibrionaceae > Allocatenococcus > Allocatenococcus thiocycli. Next base: position 195,969 of record NZ_CAKLCK010000043.1, on the reverse strand, counting down.
TAATGTTGCAGTAGCTCGCCCGGACCCAAAGAGTTAGGTACGCCAACGGTAGAAGAAAGCACGCCGGAAACACCAGTCAATTTTTGTAGCACTAATGACTGTGCGTAAGCAGAAAATTCCAGACCGCCGTATTTTTTCTTGATGATCATGGCAAAGAATTTGTGGTCTTTTAGGTATTGCCAGACTTCTGGTGGCAAATCTGCAAGCTCATGCGTTACCTGAAAGTCGTTGACCATGGCACAGACTTCATTTACTGGGCCATCAAGGAAAGCTTGCTCTTCCGCACTCAGCTTAGGAGTCTGAATCGCATGCAGCTTTTTCCATTCAGGTTTACCCTTAAATAATTCTGCTTCCCACCAGACCGTACCTGCATCTAAGGCTTCTTTCTCGGTTTGAGACATCGCCGGAAGGACTTTTTTGAAAACAGCTAAAGCCTTACGACTGATAAGAGATTGACGAATACCTGATACAGCAAATACGGCGATGGCAAGGATGTAAATAGCCCAGCCAATAAAGCCTGCAGAACCAGCGATGGTCAGCACTAACATGGCAGCAGTTAGAAGGCTGACGGATTTTGCGAGTGACATTCGGTGATAGAGCGTAATGCCTAAGACGATTGTCACCGCAACGATTGAAAGCAAGATGTCCATATATGTTTTCCTTTTCAGACGTTATAAGTGTTGTGCGTCTGTATTCTGATAAGAGGTCTAACCAGTTCTTGTAATTGTAATCAGAATATTAACAAAATGTAAAACTTGGTTTTGGGTAAAAAGTGATCTAAGTAGAGTAAAAATTCTAAAAATGCGATTTTGGTGCTGTTTTCTTGAGCAAGTTACTAAGTTTATTACTTCTACCAATCCAAATCTGTTGGTTCGCTATCGACACTAATTCTCGTTTGTGGGTAAACTCTCTGTAACGAAATGTCTGGTGTCAGATTGGCAACAGAACCATTTGCCAAGGTAATGTGATTGCATACCAAGGGCCGAAATAATAAAGAGAACGTCTTATGTACCAAGATCTGATTAAAAGTGAGTTAAACGAAGCTGCTGAAGTGCTCAACAAATTTTTAAGCGATGACCATAACATTGCTCAAATTGAAGCCGCTGCGAAATTGATTGCTGATTCTTTTAAACAAGAAGGCAAGGTGCTGTCATGTGGTAATGGTGGTTCACACTGTGATGCAATGCATTTCGCTGAAGAGTTGACAGGTCGTTACCGTGATAACCGTCCGGGTTATGCTGGTATTGCGATTTCTGACCCAAGCCACCTTTCTTGTGTGAGTAACGATTTTGGTTACGACTTTGTCTTTTCTCGCTATGTTGAAGCAGTCGGTCGTAAAGGCGATGTACTGTTTGGTTTATCGACATCTGGTAACTCAGGCAATATTCTTAAAGCCATTGAAGCCGCGAAAGCAAAAGGCATGAAGACCATTGCACTGACAGGTAAAGACGGTGGTAAAATGGCAGGTTTGGCAGACGTTGAAATTCGTGTGCCTCATTTTGGCTACGCTGATCGTATTCAGGAAGTACATATTAAAATTATTCACATCGTCATTCAGTTGATTGAAAAAGAGATGGAATAATTAGGACGGCAGTTCCTGTTTAAGGTTGGTATTTTAGGTAAGGAGTTCTTTAAACCATGTGTGAATTGCTCGGCATGAGCGCCAACGTTCCAACGGATATTTGTTTCAGTTTTACTGGGCTGATGCAGCGTGGAGGCCGAACTGGCCCGCACCGTGATGGGTGGGGAATCACTTTCTATGAAGGTAAAGGATTTCGGACGTTTAAAGATCCGAAGCCAAGCTGCGATTCAAAAATTGCGGAACTGGTTCAGAACTACCCAATCAAAAGCCGCGCTGTAGTCAGCCATATTCGACAGGCTAATCGTGGCGGAGTCAACCTGGAAAATACGCATCCATTTACACGTGAGTTGTGGGGTAAGTATTGGACATTTGCTCACAATGGTCAGTTGTCAGATTATCAGGATTTACATACAGGTCGGCACCGTCCTGTAGGTCAAACTGACAGTGAACTGGCGTTTTGTTGGTTGTTGAAGCAGATGGAAGATCGATACCCAGAGCCTCCAGAGGATATGGCGTCGGTTTTTGTCTATGTTGCGAAGTGCTGTGATCAACTGAAAGAGAAGGGCGTATTTAACATGCTGCTGAGTGACGGTGAGTTTGTCATGACGTATTGCACCAATCACCTGTATTGGATTACGCGACGAGCTCCTTTTGGTAAAGCGGCATTACTGGATGAAGATGTTGAAATCAACTTCCAGGAAGAAACAACACCAAATGACGTTGTGTCTGTGATCGCGACTCAGCCGCTGACAGGTAATGAAGCATGGCAGCGAATGAAGCCAGGCGAATATGGTCTGTTTCATTTAGGTGAGTTGGTTGATGGTAATGCAGCTGCGCTGAAAGACGTCGCATTCGCGCCAAAGAAAGTAGCCAGCCAGGCTCCGACGGAACCGTTAGAATAATCAATGCTTTCCAGCTATGAATAAAAAGGCAGTCATCAAGACTGCCTTTTTTGATTTGGTTTTGAGTTTGCCGAAGAGCGTTACTCTTCTTCAGCGGCTGCATAGCCGTGAGCACCAAGCTCTTTGCCATCTAACCACGCTTTGCCGTCTTGCATCTTTAATCTGTCTTCAACCAGCCATTTAGTGACGATTGGATAGATAGTGTGCTCTTGAGTTTGAACTCGAGCCGCAAGGGTATCTGCATCATCATCTTCAAATACAGGTACTTTTGCCTGCAGAACAACCGGACCACCGTCGAGCTCTTCCGTTACGAAGTGGACACTGGTGCCGTGCTCTTTATCTTTCGCGTCAATTGCACGTTGGTGAGTGTGCAGCCCAGGGTATTTTGGCAACAGTGAAGGGTGAATATTGATCATCTTACCCATGTAGTGTTGCACAAATTCGCTGCTGAGAATGCGCATATAACCAGCCAATACGATGACATCTGGTTGATACTGGTCGATTTGCTTCATCAATTCTGCATCAAATGCTTCACGAGACTCAAATGCTTTTGGGTCGACAAAATGGCCTTCAACATTAAATTGTTTCGCGCGCTCTAATCCGTAAGCGTCCGCTTTATTTGAGAAAACGGCAGCGACTTGCGCGTTAGGCATATTTGCTTCACACGCTTCCAATATCGCTTGTAGATTACTGCCACTACCAGAAATTAGGACCACTATATTTTTCATGATGTTGAGACTGCCTTACTACTGTAGGTTTTTTAAATTATATCAATGTTAGCAAGAATGATGATCTCATTACGGAATTGATATCACCTACTATTGAAATGGTTTTCGAGTTCCAGATAGCAAAATGAGGACATAGCGTCCTCATTCTTTTTACTTTTTGAGCAAGAATCGCAAGTTATTTGATTTCAACTTGTTCTTCATTTGCTTCCGCTTGAGCGATTTCACCAATCACCCATGCGTTTTCGCCTTCTTCTTGCAGAAGTGCAACCGCTGCTTCTGCTTGATCTTTAGGAAGAGCAACGATTAGACCAACACCACAGTTAAATGTACGGTACATTTCGTGTGTTTCAACGTTACCTTTCTCTTGTAGCCATTGGAAAATCACTGGCCATTCCCAGCTGTTACCGTCGATCACTGCTTTAGTGCCTTCTGGTAGAACGCGTGGGATATTTTCCCAGAAACCACCACCTGTGATGTGAGAAATTGCATGAATGTCGTGCTTCTCAATCATTTTAAGTGCTGATTTGATGTAAATCTTAGTTGGTTCTAGAAGATGCTCACCGATAGTGCGACCTTCTAGCATTTCGTTTTTGTCTGCGCCAGATACTTCAAGGATCTTGCGAACCAGAGAGTAGCCGTTTGAGTGAGGGCCGCTTGAACCTACTGCGATAAGAGCATCACCTGCCGCTACTTTCATACCGTCGATGACTTCTTCTTTTTCTACCACACCTACACAGAAACCAGCTACGTCGTAGTCTTCACCTTCGTACATGCCTGGCATTTCAGCAGTTTCGCCACCGATTAGGGCACAACCTGCTTGCACACAGCCGTCTGCAATACCAGATACAACGTCAGCCGCTGTATCGACATCTAGCTTGCCTGTCGCGTAGTAATCTAGGAAGAACAATGGCTCTGCGCCTTGCACGATAAGATCGTTTACACACATCGCAACTAAGTCGATACCGATAGTGTCGTGCTTGTTCATATCCAGTGCGAGGCGAAGTTTTGTACCTACACCGTCAGTACCAGAAACCAATACAGGTTGTTTGTATTTCGTCGGCAATTCGCATAAAGCGCCAAAACCACCGATACCACCCATCACTTCAGGGCGACGAGTACGTTTTACCGCACCTTTAATACGATCTACAAGCGCGTTGCCTGCATCAATATCAACACCAGCGTCTTTATAGCTAAGAGAAGAGTTATTACCACTCACAGGGAAGTCCTCGGTATTTAAGTTGGATATGAAAACGGCGCTATTCTACCAGTGCTTAAATACAGATAGCAAACGTTTGCGCAGGTTTTTTTCTTCAGTGATATATCCTGATTTCCTAGCAGAAATCGTGTATAATCTGAAGGTTTGTTTAAATATTGCCTATTATAGCCGGAGATGGACATGAAAGTTGTTGAAGTAAAACACCCTCTAGTAAAACATAAAATTGGTCTAATGAGAGAAGGTGACATCAGCACAAAACGTTTTCGTGAGTTAGCGACCGAAGTCGGTAGCCTACTTACTTACGAAGCGACAGCAGACTTTGAGACAGAGAAAGTTACTATCGAAGGTTGGAACGGTCCGGTAGAAGTTGACCAGATTAAAGGTAAGAAAGTAACGGTTGTGCCAATCCTACGTGCTGGTCTAGGTATGATGGATGGTGTTCTTGAGCATATGCCAAGTGCACGTATCAGTGTGGTAGGTATCTACCGTGATGAAGAAACGCTTGAGCCAGTTCCATACTTTAACAAGCTTGCTTCTAACATTGATGAGCGTATCGCACTGGTTGTTGACCCAATGTTGGCAACTGGCGGTTCTATGATCGCGACGATCGATCTTCTGAAAGAGAAAGGTTGTAACCAAATTAAAGTTCTTGTTTTGGTAGCGGCACCGGAAGGTATCGAAGCGCTAGAAAAAGCACACCCAGATGTTGAGCTATACACAGCGGCAATCGACGAGAAACTAAACGACAAAGGTTACATCGTTCCTGGTCTAGGTGATGCGGGTGATAAGATTTTCGGTACTAAATAAGCGTCTAACATAACGCAGATTCAGTTCTGAACAAAAAAAACAAAGGCTTGGTTATTACCAAGCCTTTTTTGTACGTGTCGAATTGAACCTACGAATTAGTTCGCTTTGTCTTCTTCGATCTGAGCGTTATCTACAACGTGGTTTTCACCTAGGTCGTGTGGAAGAACCAGGTTCAGAATGATTGCCACGATACCGCACAAGCTAACGCCTTGTAGGCTGAATTCACCAATGCCGAAAGCCATGCCACCAATACCAAATACTAGCGTAACAGCAACGATAACCAGGTTGCGAGACTTGTGTAGATCAACGTGGTTTTTGATCAGCGTGTTCAGACCTACAGTAGCGATAGAACCAAACAGGAGGATCATGATGCCACCCATTACAGGAACAGGGATGGTCTGAAGGATAGCGCCTAGCTTGCCAACCAAAGCCAGAACAATAGCGGTCACTGCTGCCCATGTCATGATCTTCGGATTGAATGCTTTCGTCAGCATTACCGCGCCAGTTACTTCGCTGTAAGTCGTATTTGGTGGCGCGCCAACCATTGCCGCCGCCATTGTCGCTACCCCGTCACCTGCGATAGTGCGGTGTAGACCTGGCTTTTTAAGGTAATCTTTGCCTGTCACGTTAGAAATGGCCAGCATGTCACCTACGTGTTCTACAGCAGGAGCAATCGCAACCGGAATCATGAACAGAATCGCGTTGATATTGAATTCTGGTGTGGTGAAGTTTGGCAATGAAAGCCAAGCTGCTTGAGCGACAGGGGTAAAATCAACAACGCCATAGGCAAGAGACACGGAGTAGCCTGCCAATATACCACCAACAATTGGTACTAGCTTTAAGAAGCCTTTCGCAAATACGCTCAGTGCAATAGTTGTTAATAGTGAAACGGCAGAGATCATGATCGCTGCATCACCATTGACTAGTTGAGCTGCGCCGTCACCAGTTTTACCAATCGCCATATTCACTGCGGTTGGAGCCAAGCCCAGGCCGATTACCATAATCACTGGACCAACAACCACAGGTGGCAGAATCTTATGAATAAAGCCTACGCCACGAACTTTAATCGCTGCACCGAGGGCAATATAAACCATACCTGCTGCCATTAAGCCGCCCATAGTTGCACCGATACCCCATGTTTGGATACCGAACATAATAGGAGCAATAAACGCAAAAGAAGAAGCAAGGAAAATTGGGACAGAACGTTTAGTGATTAATTGGAAGAGTAGGGTACCAACACCAGCGCCGAAGAGTGCTACGTTTGGATCGAGGCCAGTTAGAAGTGGCACGAGTACCAAAGCACCAAAAGCGACAAAGAGCATCTGAGCGCCTTGTAACGCATTTTTCATAATCATTTCCTATTTAAAGATACGCAGACAAATCCGGCGAATAGTACCACTCGGCAAACGTTTGCGACAATGATCAGATCAAACTTTTCGATGATTTTAAGTGGTTAAAATATGCTTTTAGAGCGGTTTTCTTACAAAAGTGCCTGTTTTACGAGCTAAAGTTCATATTTTGTTAGATGAATTGCAAAGAAAAAGATGTAATCGCCTGCTACTCACAAGGTCAGGCTTAATGTTGGAGATGGGGTTTTCTTTTATCTAGTCCGCCCGGAGAACTCAGTTTTTGTATACGCATATAGATTGATAAGAGTAAGGATAACTCATTAATTGACACTGAATACTGCGCCGCAATTGACGTAAGTTGCTCAAATTTTAGGCTATTTTCTTGTGGCTCGCCTTGCTCAAGGTTTGATAGTTGCTTATTATGCTTTCTCTTATTTAGAGGAAAATGAAAACTATGCGCTATTTAGCTCTTTTACTGATCGGTTGGTTGTCTCTGCCCGTTTACGCATTAACACAGGTAGATATCTATCGTGCTGAAGTGGTTATCGACAGTGAGCAAGATAACGGTGAGTCTTTGGCTCGTGAACAAGGTATGAAAGAGGTGATTGTTCGAGCAACTGGTTCTCAATCTTCTTTAAGTAATACCGTTATTCAAAAAGCGCTGAGCTCAAGCTCACGTTACATTTCTCAACTTGGTTACGGTCAAGTGGACGGCAAACCAAGTCTGGATATGCGCTTTAACAGTGGTCAGATTCATTCTCTTTTGACTCAAGCACAGTTGCCATCGTGGTCGCCTCATCGCGCCAATATTCTTGTCTGGGCGATTGAAGAACAAGCTTATGAACGCACCATTGCTTGGGAGAATTCAGACTCAGCGCAGGTTTCTGCATTGCGCGTTGCAGCGGAAACACGAGGCCTGCCGATTACTGTCCCAGTGGGTGACTTTGATGATGTGACTGGCGTTGATGTCTCTGATCTATGGGGCGGATTTGTTGAACCCATCGCGAAGGCGAGTCAACGTTACCCCGTTGATGCGGTGATGGTACTTAAAGCTCAGGGCGATCAAATTCGCTGGACGTTATACGACCAATCACCATCGGCGATTCTTGTGTCGCAGCGTTCTCCTCGTAGTGGGGCGGCAACAGGGGTGAATGCGATGGCAGAAGTGGTCGATGCTATTTCCGACTATTACGCAGGCAAGAGTGCCGTGGTTGTGTCGGGCGAGTCTTCTGATGGGATCACGATGAAAGTGGTTAACATCCATTCAGCGAAAGATTTTTTCCACTTAGAAAGCGCGTTAAAGAAACTTAACTCTGTTGCTGGCACTGAGGTTAAGCGAGTTCAGGGGAATGAACTGACGCTTAAACTTCATCTATTGGCTTCTAAAGAGGCGTTTGAAAAGGAAGCGTCATCGATTTCGCAACTGGGTGACTACCAAGAGCCAGTAACGCCAGTGGAAGACGCCGCGCCTTTACAACCTGTTCAAGAGCCAATTCAATCTGAATTGGCAACGGAAGAGGCCCCATTGGCTTCAGATGTTGTGACCGCTGACGTCGCAGTTGAAGAAGTTAAAGAATCTGAGCCTGTTGTAATTCAACCGGTGCAAGAGCAGTACGACGTTATTTATGAATGGACTTCTAGTCAACGTTCATAGAATGCTAACGTTTTGAAAATAATAAAAAAGAGTCGCAAATCGCGACTCTTTTTTGTTTCATCGTTGGCCTTATTTGTTGAACTTCGCTTTTTCTTCTTTCTCTACTTGGGATAAGCGTTTGAGTTTGAGGCCCAACTCTTTGCCTCTTGCTCTCGCAAATAGAATGTTGCCAAAAAAGCCTAGCGTCGTTAGCAGAAGCTCGACTGCGGCAAGCCAACGTTCTCCGCCATCGACATATAAGATGGTTAATGCATGAAGGAAATACAGCATTAACACAAAGTTTGCCCAAGCGTGAGTATAGGGTTTGCCCGCCAATATGCCCGGCAACGGAAGCAATAATGGAATACACCATGCAATCGCTAGCGTTGTACTGCTCAAGTGAGGGTGAGGAGACAGCGCGAGTTGCCATATCGCTACCCAAGCCAGTAAAGCCAAGTTGCCAAACAAAGCCAAGTAACGATAGCTTTTCGTTTGTGCACTAAGTGCAGGTTGGTCAAAAGATTCAGACATCGATTTACTATCCTTGAATTTACTAGCTGCTCTTCAGCTTTAGTGCTGCTGTTGCTAGTCGTTTACCCAACTTCTGTGCCAGACGAGCCTCATCATTGGTGAGTGTTGGCTCTTTGCCGACACTGCTCGCGCCATACGGTGTACCACCTGACTGAGTTAAGTGCAGCTCTGGTTCTGCATAAGGAATTCCCAATACCATCATCCCGTGATGCAACAATGGAGTCATCATGCTTTGTAGTGTGGTTTCCTGACCACCATGCATCGAAGAGGATGAGGTAAATACACACGCTGGCTTATCGATTAAGTCTCCGCTTACCCACAAAGGTGTGGTTTGATCCCAGAAGTGCTTTAACGGCGCTGCCATGTTGCCAAACCAGACGGGACTACCAAATGCAAGACCATCGCATTTTTTCAGTTCTTCTAGAGTAACAATTGGATCGGAAGGGGTATGTGAGTGAGGTGACAATTCTTCAACTGTACGCAAAATTGCTTCGCAGTGAGGAGTCGATTCGACCCCTCTTGCTATCTGTCTTGCCAGTTGTTTTGTTGCGCCGTGACGGCTGAAGTACAAAATAAGGATCTGGCAATCCATTTATAGAATATCCAACACTTGCTCTGGTGGACGACCGATTTTCGCTTTGCCGTTTGCGACAACAACAGGGCGCTCGAATAGTTTTGGATTTTGTGCCATTGCTTCGAACAGTTGTTCATCACTGACAGACGCCTCACCCAAGCCTAATTCTTTGTACTCGGCTTCTTTTGTACGCATCATGTCACGAACAGCTGAGAACCCTAGTTGAGCGTAGAGTGCTTTTAGTTCTTCCACGGTAAGTGGGTTATCCAAATATTTTACGACTTCAGGTGTAACACCATTTTGTTCCAGCAGCTCAAGAGTTTGACGGCTCTTTGAGCAACGAGGGTTGTGATAAATCACGACTGACATGGTTTTCTCCATTTCGTTATTGTAATGCCATGAATCGATCTCTTTGGATCATGAGCTGGTCAATTCGAGCATCGTATCGTGCTTGCTCTAAACTGCCCAACTTGGCCATTTTACTTGCTTCACTGTAATATTGAATCGCTTTATTCCAATTCGCTCGCAACGCCAAAATCTCGGCGCGTGCAGCCAACTCTTCATCGTTACGCCCTAACTCGTTGTAGGTCTTCGACAACAGTTGCCAACCATTGGTATCTTCAGGGTTGTCATGGGTGTATCGTTGAAGAATACGCACCGCTTGCTCATCTTTATTGTCTTCGAGCAGCGCATTCGCGTAGTTAATCGTCAAAACTTTATTTTGCGGATTACGTGCGAGTGCTTTACTCAACATATCGGCCGCTTTTTCGGGTTGTTTTTTCTCGATATACAGATCACTCATCGTATCAAGATAAAAGGGGTTGCCCGGATCTTGCGCCAACAGTTTCTTCAATATTGGTTCGGCTTTCGATAACTGTTTGCTGTCCAAATGAACCAGCGCACGCCCATAATCAAATGCCGGCATGATATCGGCTGTGGCTTTCTTCTGCGTACGCTCAAACCAGCCTAAAGCGGCTTGCGAATCAATGCTTGCATAACGGGCTACGATACGCGCACGGGCGAGGTGATAGTCAATCGACGGAAGTATACGCAGCGGAGGATAAGCCTGCGCGCGTTGTCGACTGTCTGTGATTCGGTCTTCTGGAAGTGGGTGAGTAAGCAACATCGGAGGCGGCTTACTCGCATAGCGATATTCGTCGGCTAAGCGTCCGAAGAAGCGAGGCATGGCCTGAACATCAAATCCTGCTTTCGCCAGTGTAGATATGCCAAAACGGTCGGCTTCTTTCTCGTTTGCGCGCGTGTAGTTTATTTGGCTCTGCATGTTACCAGCCGTTGCCGCAGTGATAGCGGCAATCCCCGCTTCTGGTGCAGCAATTGAAAGTAGTAGGGCTCCCGCTAACGCCGCCAATGATGCTGGTGAGCGTCTTGCTTGCTCTTCCATACTACGAGCAAGGTGTCGCTGCGTAACGTGCGCGATTTCGTGCGCAACCACTGAGGCGAGTTCACTTTCACTGCGAGCGTGCAGAAACAAACCGGAGTGCAGAGCGACATAGCCGCCAAAAAACGCAAAAGCGTTGATGTTGCGGTCACGAATCATGAAAAAATGGAACGGTGTCTTTACGTCATTTGCATTGGCCACTAAACGGTGGCCAAGAGAATCAATATACTCATTAATCACAGGATCGTTAACAAGCGGCTTGCTCGCTCTGAGCATGCGCATGTAGGCATCACCATAAATCAACTCTTGGTCTATCGATAGAGTGCTACCTGCGGCTGTCCCAATATCGGGTAAGTCGATACTATTGGCGTAGGTTGTTGGCGAACTAATTGCTGCAGCAATACATAAGCAAACTAGCGATCGAGTGCGTTTTAACATACGTTTTAAAGGTTCTCCCAAATACCTGAGCATGTGGTAGGAGGTCGCGAACCTCACAACGTCACCACTATACTGTACGGTCATCCTGTTATTAGTATGCCCAAATAACCTCGAGAAACTCGCGGTATCATGCACCTTGAAGTCATTTGGGTATATGCTAGCAATAAGACCGAGAATAAACGAATTGGTTTCGTAAATTGTGTATATCTGAGTGATTTCAGGATCTGGTTAAATCATGTCAGAAGTGCTAGCACCAACTTAAAAAGCCGTTACAATACAACCCTATCATAAGTGCAGAGCAATACAATGGAATCCATGCTACTTGATTTGCGCAAGCAACGCTGCCCCTTAGCGCTGTTACTTGCAAAGCGTCACACTGTTGAGGCATTTGAAGGAGAAAATCCGCAATATCAAAAGCTTGTCATTCAAGTTACGGATAACAGCTCTAAACAAGATATTGTGAAATACCTAAATGCTCAAGGGTACGTGGTTGATTGCAAACCAACATCAGATCACCACACATTGACTGTTTTCAATAAGGAATCCGCTTAGATGTTCGAAATGGTAAGTCGTTGGTATCAACGTCGATTTTCTGATCCACATGCAGTGAGCCTGGTAGCGATTTTGCTGTTTGGTTTTATCACTATTTACTTCTTCGGTCATCTCATTGCTCCACTATTGGTGGCGATTGTACTCGCTTATCTGCTGGAGTGGCCGGTAGTGCAAATGTGCCGTATGGGGGTGCCGCGTACACTCGCTGTCATCATCGTATTGCTGATCTTCATTAGTTTGATGTTGATTGCTTTGTTTGGTTTAGTGCCGACTATCTGGACTCAGGTTGGCAACTTAATTAACGATATCCCTAATATGTACAATGGGTTGCAGAAGTTCATTGTTACGCTTCCGGAACGTCATCCCGAACTGGCCAACCTACAAATCGTAGAAACTATCGTAACCAATGCGAAAAATCAGGCTTTAGGGCTTGGCGAAAGCGTCGTCAAAGGGTCTTTGGCTTCTTTAGTCAGCCTCGCGACGTTAGCGGTGTATTTAATTCTGGTGCCTTTGCTGATTTTCTTTTTGCTAAAAGACAAAGAGGAAATGCTCGGTATGGCGAGTGGTATTCTGCCTAAAAACCGCAGACTAGCGAACAAAGTTTGGCACGAGATGAATGAACAAATCTCAAACTATATTCGCGGTAAAGTGCTCGAAATCCTGATTGTCGGTGGAGTAAGTTATGTCACCTTCGCGATTCTGGATTTACGTTATTCTGCGTTGTTAGCCGTCGCGGTCGGTTTGTCCGTTCTTATCCCATATATTGGCGCAGCAGCGGTCACCGTACCTGTGGCTATCGTCGGGCTGTTCCAGTGGGGGCTTACACCGCCATTCTATTGGCTACTGCTCGCGTACGGGATTATCCAGGCATTGGACGGGAACGTGTTGGTTCCGGTTCTGTTTTCTGAAGCAGTAAACCTTCATCCCGTTGCTATCATTATTGCTGTGCTGGTCTTTGGCGGACTGTGGGGCTTTTGGGGTGTCTTCTTTGCTATCCCATTGGCGACGCTAGTAAAAGCCGTTTGGAATGCGCTACCGAGTACAGAAGAGAGTGAACCTGCGGAGCAGGAATAGCGATACCAAGCTTGTCTGCATTAAGAGAATCAATTCTCACTGTCTGAGAGAAAAAAGAAAGCCCAGCATGTACTGGGCTTTCTTGTATTTAGGAGTTCGGTTCAAGCCGACGGTTTACGCGTTTTCGTTGAGGTAATTTAAAACCGCTTCATGGTGATCTTTGGTTTTAAACTTATTGAACACGTGCTCAATCACGCCTTCTTCGTTGATAAGAAAGCTGATGCGATGCAGACCATCGTAGATCTTACCCATGATATCTCACCCTTGGGAATATTCTAAGACCTAAATTTTGACAATTATTGACAAACTCTATTTTTAACAGTGAGTTAGGGTAATAAATTTTCTTTTTGAACTCTAATTATAGCAGTTGTCATAATTTTTTGTAAATCTGGCTGTTTTTGACGCTTTTCAAAGTGGAAGCTTGTCATAAAAAGTTTAGGCGATGTTATAATATGAAGCTGATTGTCATTGCGACAGAATCGCTCGGTGATCACAAGCATAATTCTGAGCTTGTAACTCATTTGTGGACAAAAGCTTCTTAGAGTAATCACTTAAATTAGGAAAATGCGGATAACCTTTAGGGTTCTTCTCCGCTTAGGTGAGCTTGATATTTGGGTAAAAAGTTGAGTGGGTATCAGGAACCGATGTTTGTCTGATCTTCAACTTAAAATAATCTGTATCTCTTACTCCTCTGGCTCTTCGTCTGAGTAACCCTATAGATACATTGCCAGCCTCAACCCGAGCGTTGGTCAGCTTGTATTTTGCGTAGTTACAGATACCTACTTTTCTTTCTAATATTGAGTCTGCAAAGCTGCTTAGTGACATTATCCGAGTTGACTTTGCTAGACGGCACCAAGCTTCAAGAGCGGCTGTCATGGTCTCGTAACAAGGCTCATCCCATATCGCTTGTAGCTGCTCTTTTAGCATATAAATCACGCACAACGTCTTGTTACTCTCAAGTAAATCGTCGAGTCTGTCAGACTGCTTGTCATCCAATTTCTGTGCATTTTTCAGTAGGAGGAAGAGTGTGCCTTTAAGCATCCTTTTCTCATCGTGCGAGCCAATCCTAAAAGCTTTCGCTCTCTCTTTTCTGATTAAAATGCAGTAGTTTTGCATCACATGGAATCGGTCAAAAACGATGTCTGCATGAGGTAACATTTTTCTTACCGCTGATTGGTAAGCTTGCCCCATATCCATTGATACCGCTTTAATTCCAGCCTTTGTTTCCTCTGATAGTTGCTCGAAAAATGAGATAAGGACTTCTGCTTTTCGTCCATGTTCTACCCAAATTAAATGACCAGAAACAAGGTCGTAAACGACGGTCATATAATCGTGTCGTTTAGCTCTAGCTACTTCATCAACGCCAATGTGGAGTAAGTTCTTTAGTTTCTCGGGTTCTAAAGCTGGCAGGCTTGAACGCAAGTATTCTCTATCGATGTTTTTGACTGTTTCCCACCGAATACCTAAATGCTGAGACACGGCATGTATGCTCATGTGGCGGCATAATCCACTGATAAACTTGCAAAAGCGAGCGGTATAGCGACCTCCTTTAGAGACATAGTCAGTATCTTCAATTAGCCGTCTTCCGTCTTTATCTCTGGTTTTAGCCAGTTCAACTTCTATCGTGCATGGCCGTCCGCTAACAGGCAGATCCTGAAGTCGTCTTTTGACATAGTGGTCTACGGTGCAGGTTGCACCTGTGATTGGATCTTTGACCTTATATCTTCGGTCTCGACGGCAACGAACGAAAACTGATTGGGACACTTCTTCTATTGAACAAGATTCGACACACTGACCTTTAAAGCAAAACAACGAGGAATACAAAGACGACAAAATACACTACAAACTTATAATAAAAATAAGCATTATAAATCATGTGATTATGATAGGTTCATTGATGTTGTTTGACTCATGAAAGCGGAGAAGAGCCCCTTTAGTATCAGAAAGTCGCTTAACGGAGTGTCCAAAGTTGCTGGTGCAGATCAGGAGGCTTTTAGCCTCCTTTTTTGTGCCTGAAGGTTATTGAGGCCAGTCCCAAGCTAAGTAGCTGTCTAATTGATCTCCAAGTTCATCTGATGCGTCATGGTCAACATGAAAATCGTTGTAGTTGTACGTTTTGCCTTGAGGGATACCTTCAAATTCATTTTCTTCAAATGGATTGAAAACAGGCATGTCACCGATAGTTGAAATGTTGGTGTTGATAGTCTTCATCCAAGTAACCAAGATGGCTTTTGCTCCCGCTGCTTCTACATACTTCTTAGCAGCGTCTAAAGACCAACCTTTAGTACAAATGTCATCGACAAGCAGAACAGTTGTCCCTTTTTTGATCTGCTTGGTTTTGTACTGATTTTTGTAATTCCATATAGGGAACTTATTCAACTTAATAGTATTTAGTTGGTTGTGATGGTCGATAAACTCACCCCTAGCTCTAGCGAAAGCACATTTCTTAGCTGTCTTGTGTCTTTCTATTAAGTTGTGGAGGTATTTTGTATGGCTAAAACAGTGGGTAAATGTAAGTAAATCACTACTCATAACATCGCTATCTACACCTTCTGAGTGACTTGGGTATGGTGCTATGAATTTGACTCGTTGGTAGATTCCTGTGAAATACAAACTTGTCACAGTTGCTCCAAGCCAGAAGTCTAAAGTACCACCACCATCGAACTTAGCAGCGGCAAATCCGTTACGTGAGTATTTAGCAAACCTTTCTACTTTCGTTGCGTAAGGGGCTAGAGCATAATACTCAAAGTCATCATCTTGGATTACATGACTCCAAAAGTGTTCACGAAGACACAAGGTATCAATGAAGCGTGCAACTTCCTTTGGCTCTGAAAACTTGAAACCATACTCTGCACAATCTTCATGGTCAGCGTACCATGTTGCTCTCAAGAACAGGATTCCACCGTGCAAAGCGGTGATCATGTCGTCTTTACTGCTGCCAATGTAGATAGTTTCGTTCGGCTCCCATCCCATTTGATTTAGTACGTATTTGGTTGCGTTAGGAGTCTTCTTGTATGGCACTCTTCCATCACGAATACGGGTGAAGATAATTAGATCGTCAAACGTCTTTTCGAGATAGTCGTATAAGTCCACTTTGCCTTGTGGAGTTATCACCCATCGTCTTTGATTGGCTAATAAGACAGGTTTAATGCCCTTTGACTTGAAGAAATTGAATAGTTTAGTTATCTCCGTATCGTCAATTTCATTGTAATCAGCGTTAGCAGGATCGATGCGGAAAAGTAGGGTATCTTCAACGCTGAGTATCACGCCTTTTAATTGCTTTGTTTCCATCCTGACATCCTTATAAGCCAAGTGAGATCTGACGTTCACCATCGTTTAAATCCGTTACTGGTGACTCTTCTATTTGTTCTATTTCTGAAGTTTCTAGGAAGATTAGTAGCTCGGTCGTTTTTTCTGGGACTTTGAAAACAACGCCCTTCCTGTATGAAGTAATAGCTTGTAGTTCGCTACTTTCGGGGTTCGAATCTGGTAAGTAGGGCATAACCAAGAAACGGTTGAAGTCTTTAGCGAAATTGACAGTGTGTGCAGTACCGCTTTTGATCTTCCATTCTACTGGAATAACACATGTAGCGAGTCCCGCTTGAATACGGTTTCTTTGAACAAAGTTATGACCGCTGTAGCTCTGACCTATTAAGTATTCGGTCACGATTGTTCCGCCAGCGTTTATGATTTGCTCTCGGACTGTTTCAGAACCTTTAGGGTAGTTGCTATCAATGCCCGTACCCAAGACCGCCACAGTTGGCACACCGAAGCGAATTGATTCAATGTGTGCTCGTTGGTCGATACCGTCAGCTAATCCGCTAACAGATACGAGATTCTTGTTCGCCATACCTGCAACGATGAGCCTAGTTAACCAGTGACCATCTTCTGATGATTTGCGGCTGCCGATGATAGCTACAGACTTGGTATGAAGGTTATTCAGGTTGCCTTGAACGAATAACCACATTGGAGGCTCTTCTATGTTTCTCAAGCTGTTAGGGAATGCTTCATGATCGCGGAAAACCACCCTAACTTGCTTCTGAGCGTAGGTACGAGCTATTGATGTGCCTTTAGCCCATAACTCTTTCTTGAAGTTTTCCCATTGCTCTTGTGAATCGAAGATAGGCTTTGGCAGCTTGACTCGTAGTATCTTGCCAAAATGTTTAGGATCTTCGGTCTTGATTAGTTCTCTGAACTTGATTCCTTGAACTGCTATTTTGTACAGCGTTCTGAAACCAACACCATGAAGCGACTGAAGCGCATAAAACGCAACAGTTTCGGCTCTCCAGTATTCTTGTTCTTCAGTCACGGTTAAGTCAGTCTCAATAAATAATCTTGTATGAGATCAGCATACCATAGGACGCCAAAAGCGTATTAAATTTAGTATGATGGTTGTGAAAGGAACTCTAGGAGTTCGAGTAGGTAAGGGAGCGATTTATTCAGTTTCACTCCCTTGGATTATGGCACCGCTTAATGTCATACAGTTGATGACCGTGTATGTAGTTGGTAAGCCCCCAATTGGTTAGACATTACACAGGTGAGAAAAAGTAGGTCAAACCACCTCACTGTGATTTGTGAGGCTGAGCATCGCTGACATGGAATGGGGCAGCTTCGTGCCAAGCCAAGTCAACCTGGCACGTCGATGGACAGAAATGAGTTAAGATTGTCCCTTAAGCCATTGGCTTCGAAAAAACTACGTTCAGGCGAATCCATATTGAAGGCTTTTCTAATGTGCCGTTGGTATGCATTCCGTGTAACATCACGTGTGGTCAGTCTCAGAACTGACTAAATCTCTAATAACCTCTTTAAGCATACTTAGTCTGCCTGCATCTAATGCATTTTCATGGTGTGCTTTCAACACGTTGATAGGCTTTAAATCGCTCCGTTTTTTATCAGGTTTAGGTATTTGGAGGAAATCTTCTAAATCAGACTCAAACTGATGCAATCCTGTTGTACAAGGTGTCTTGGCTCCTTGGATGATGCCATTCCAAACTTTATGATTAATGAACTTATTTACAGCGTCATTATCTCCATCAAATAGTACAGAGTGTTTAATACCTAATACATTGAGTAAATGCATAAATCGATGCAAATTAAATTTACCTACACAATCTAAGATGTATACGCGCTGTTCTCTCAAAAACTCCCAATCACTATCAGCTAAGCAATCAAGCAATACTTTTTCAGATGGTCCTTCACACAAAAGTACATGTCTTGCAAAGAAGAGATTTGAACGCTCTGTATCTAGCCACAAAAAGTACTTTATCGCTTCATCAGCAGCTCTTACTTCCTCATCAAATTCGGGAGACTTATCTTCCCCATGAACTCTTGCAGCAACTAGGTTGTTTGATAGTATTTCCTTTAGAGAACGCTCTGTTATTTGATAAGCTGTTGTAGAATCTGTTTCTTTGAAAAGTCGAGAAATAGAGTTTATTGAGTCGATTGACTTGCTAACGAAAACTGATGAATGCGTCGAAACTAATACTTGTTGCTGCTCGTCTGAAACTAGTTTATTTAAGCTTCGGTAAAGCACATCTTGCTGTGCGGGATGTAAAAATGCCTCAGGCTCTTCAAATAGTATCAATGAAAAATCGGGGTTAAAATCTTTTTTGGTTGATTTGGTTTTAGCACTATATTTAGCTGAAAGCTTGATGAGTGTATATATCAAATGGCGTTGTAAACCTTGGCCAAATGACGAAATATCCACTCGCTCACCAAGGTTACTATCTTCAATATGTGGCTTTAATAAGCTCTTGACTAGGTCATCAGTGTTAATAGGGGACACTTCAATATCAAAACCCACACCCCATTGTTTCAATTCACTATTTATTTCAGATTTAACACCATCAATTGAAAATCCGCTAATTTCTTCCTGTTTAAATACTTTATTGAATTCGTTAAATGCGGTTGTTAACGTCTTAAATGACTCACTACTAGCAATAGCCTTTTTCATCACCACGTTAACCATATTTCTAAATGGTGAAGGTCCTGTAGTTTTCATGCTATCTTCGACCTTACTAACTGCTGGTATGTAGATAACACTACCTAGCTTAGATGTGGATACGTTAGCAGCACCGTAAAACAAATTGTTAGATAACTGCCCGTTCTCATAAGCATAAATATTTGATTGTTTAGACTGAACTAATCCATGCTCTGACTGAAGATATTTACGTACCTTAAGAACTCGATCTGCTGAACGATACTCTTCCTTCAGGGAGTCTTGTTCTTCTGGTGTAGTTAAGAAAGAAAGTTCAATCCAACTCTCTTTATCATCAGTTGAAAATTTGGGGAAATCTCTCTTAGTATCGAACTTTAAGCCACTTTCTTCATAAAATACGCGCAACGCCGACAAAAGGTTTGTTTTTCCTGAGTTATTTTCTCCAACAATCAAAGAATAAGGGTTAACCTCAATAGCAATATCCTTGATTGAACGGAAATTATGCACTTCAATTTTTGTGAGTTTCATATTAGTTATCTGCTTCTGTCAGCGCCGATGTAAAAATGACCCACTAACGCCGATTTAAAATTGACCCACCTGAGTCAAACTATCCGTTCGTAACATGGACAAAGCGGCGGATTATGATCAATCAGGAGCAACTAGTGGAAATACACGTTTTACATCAGCAAGGGTGCAGCATCCGCCGTATCGCAAAGGAGCTGGGGATCTCAAGGAATACCGTTCGTACTTATCTGCGAGATAGAAGCAAAGCACCCGTGTACCCCGAGCGTCAATCCCGACCAACTAAACTTCAGCCCTACCATGACTACTTGTGTACGCGGATTGAAGCCGCAAAGCCTTATTGGATACCCGCAACCGTCTTACTACGTGAGTTAAAATCACTTGGTTATGAAGGCGGTATAACGATGCTTAAGGAGTACATCAAACAGTACAAACCAAGTACGCCTGTCGACCCTGTCGTTCGGTTCGAGACATTGCCAGGTGAGCAGATGCAAGTGGACTTTACGACCATCACCCATTACGGAGTCCGTGTTAAAGCCTTCGTGGCAACGCTTGGTTATAGCAGAGCGACGTTCGTTCGCTTTAGTGAACGAGAGCGCCAAGAAGACTGGATAGAAGGTCTTGAAGAAGCGTTTGAATACTTCGGTGGCGTCCCCAAAGAAGTTCTGTTCGATAATGCGAAAGCCATCATGATAGAGCGTGATGCATACGGTGAAGGTGAGCACCGCTGGAACCCTGCACTGCTCACCGCAGCCAAGAAGTACAATTTTAAACCGAGAGCCTGTCGTCCATATCGCGCAAAGACCAAAGGAAAAGTGGAGCGATTTAACTCCTACTTGAAGAATAGTTTCGTCACTCCTCTTGCGGCGACACTCAAGCAACACGGACTTAAAATCACCGTCGATGTTCTTAATGGACATATCGGCGCATGGCTAGAAACCGTCGCTCACCAACGAACTCATGGTACGACAGGTGCAAAGCCTCAGGTTCTCTTAGATGAAGAGCGCTTTACACTTCAGTCGCTACCATCGCCGACACGCCCAGTCACACCACTAACAATAAGCGATAGTGTGATGCCACTTGAGAGCTTCCAGCACCCACTCTCGACGTATGATGCGTTGTTGGAGGTACGACCATGAACCTTCAAATGAGTCGTATCGAGGCTGCCTGTGCAACGCTGAAGTTACAAGCTATCGGTCAGGAGTGGCCGAGACTGGCAGAAGCAGCCAACAGTCGTGAACTGAGTCTAGCCGATTACTTAGAGTCACTTCTGAACGCTGAACTGGAAGCGCGAGCAGAACGCACAAGAGCCACACTGACTAAGTTCGCCAGCTTCCCAATGGAAAAAACGTTCGATGACTATGACTTCAAGTTCGCAACGGGTGCCCCAAGAAAACAGCTCAAGGAGTTAACAGGGTTAGCCTTCATTGAGCGAAAGGAAAACGTGGTATTACTCGGCCCAAGTGGCGTTGGTAAGAGCCACCTTGCAGTGAGCCTTGGCCAAATAGCGGTTCAAAAGGGCCTAAAGACACGGTTCATCACCGCAGCAGACTTGATGCTTCAGCTATCTACAGCAAAAGCTCAGGGTAAGCTTGAAAGCTACTTGAGACGAAGTGTACTCGCACCTAAGCTACTTATCGTCGATGAAATCGGCTACTTACCGTTCGGCAGAGAAGAGGCCAACTTGTTCTTTAACGTCATCGCCAAACGTTATGAGCAAGGCAGCATTATCGTGACCAGTAATTTGCCGTTCTCTCAATGGTCAAATGCGTTCGCCGATGATACAACGTTGACGGCGGCATTACTCGATAGACTTCTTCATCACTCGCACATTGTACAAATCAGCGGTGAAAGCTATCGATTAAGAGGAAAGAAAGCGGCTGGAACCATACCAGCGGTTCTAGAAAGTCTATCTGAAGGCAAAAGTTAATTGTATGGGTGGGTCAATTTTACTTCGGCGATAACGTCGATAAGTGGGTCAATTTTAAACTGGCGTTGACACTTCTATAAAAATTTCCAAATGCCGCACTCTAAACCAATGCTGGGGTATCTATTCAGTAAGCCGACTTCAGGTATCAAATAATAAATTATCGCCACATTAGACACTTTCAGCGACTGATCTAACAGCTTTAACGATTGAAAATGGTCTTATCTCGTCATTGGAGAAATGAACCTTATAACAAGGGTGTGATGCCCATACACCATTATTTTGACGTTTCTCGTAGGCAACACTGAAAGCTGTAATCAATCGACCATTTAGCTCATAACCTGGTGAGTTATCACAGTATCTTACGTATACATCTTTGAGTGCTTCATATAGCTCACCTGCCTGAATTAATCCGCTTGATAGCTGTTCTTCCTTCTGCTCGGTGAAATAGCTAATAGCGTCGCCTTGTTTCTTAAATAGCTTCCCTGCAATTGTGACTGATTTTGCTTTGCCCATTAATATTATCCTTTAGATCTAGTTGTTGACTTATCTTACGCCCCTGACTTGAACCCAACTCTTTTTGTCCGCTTATAAGTTAGCTTAATATTCAACTGAATACATAGTGAGGCGTTAGATAAACTTGGTCAAACTGAAGTGACTAGAAATGTGTCCTAAACAGGTTTGGGGCAAAGGTGTGTTTGCCGTGATCTGTGCTACATGATCTGTGCTACAGCTTGCTCATACCCCGACGTTGAAAAGTTTCAATGGTTGAAGAAATCAACGTTGTTATACGTGTCGTGGTGCGAACATGATGATAGCCATGCCGATCAACGCTACCGTTACACCTACTATGTCCCATAAAGTTGGTCGAATACCATCAACTATCCACAGCCATAGTATTGCTACAAAAATATAAACCCCACCATAAGCAGCATAAACCCTACCAGCCGCTGTTGGGTGAAGAGAAAGTAACCAAGCAAATAGTGCTAAGGATAGAGCTGCTGGTAGTAAAAGCCAGACAGATTTCCCGTCTTTCAACCAGAGATAAGGTAGATAACACCCCAATATTTCTGCTACTGCTGTAATAAAGAACAACCCGATAGTTTTTGCTTCTACCAACTCAATTTCCTCATATTATTTATGACCGACTTAGCACTGAATATGACGATTGTAACGTTCAGCTCTCAATGATGCAGTCTTTTGGCTATTGCTTCAATTTATGAATCCAGACACAACAAAGAACAACTGATTAATTTCTTAAAGGCAACACATCGCTCTGACACACTTCCACCGTTCATCAGAGATAAGTTTTATTAAGGCTACGTAAGTACAGTTGACAGTAGTGATCTTTGCCGTAAAGAAGGAATGGGGCATTTTTGATTCAGGCTAATTTGTGCAGAAGTAATTTGTGCAATAGGCTGTTGCACAATTTGGCCAGATGGAAGTTATTGCAACAGTCCAACTGCCGAGAAATCCGTATTGCTAGTTAGTGCTATGAGAGCGATCTACACCAAAGTTTTCATCTGGAAGGTCTTGCTCATCATCGAACATTACAATGCTTCGACGATGCTCCTTTAGAGCAGATAACGCAACTTGAAAACAACTTTCACACATATCAAGGTGGTGAGTAATGCCGTCCATTTTTGACCCAAAACCCCAGTTGGCAGTCAGTTCACCAACCTCTTCTAACTGAACGCCATTTGAATCGACCATCACGCTAACACCACAAATATCACAATGTCGATCAACAACGACCTCTATCGTTTTTTGTCCATAAACTTTCATTGTGAACTCCTGTCGCTGATAAGATTAATCATTACTTGGATGTTAGCCAGTACCAAATAACGACCAAGTAGTAGCTGAAAATTATAGCTGCCCTAAAGGCAACTGAACAACAATTACCAAAGTCACTGAATAATCATCGTGACTCAACGAAGTAGCCGCTTATGTAGCCACGTTAAACGTATTAGCAAAAACTAAGTCATATGACAGAGCATCAGGGAACAGGCTCAATTGACGCTGGCACACAATGGGGCAAAAACGAGTTAACGAAAAGTGAGGGGCGTCAGGCAAACTAGGCTTGATATGGGAACATGTCCACCTGAAATTCAGCTTTTTTGTTATGAAGCCCACGGGCTTCCAACCAAGAGTAGAATCGACTTCGAGAAATCGATACACCACGTTCGTTTAGTTGCCTAAGAATTTCAGCTTTGGTGGTCTTGGTGTCGAGGAGGTTCAATATGAACGCTGTATGCTCATCAAGTTTGGATTTAACCTTCTTTCCCTTCTGGCGGCCAGATGATAGTCCTTTGGCCTTGCGTTTGGCATGGCCTGCTTTAGCTCGCTCAGAGCGTTTCTGAGCCTCTACTGCGCTGGCAAAGGATTGCCCAATAACGGTAAAAATGATTTCAGCGTTATCAACGTTTTCTGAACTTATGATTGTGTCGTTGTATGCCAAATGTAGCTCACCATATGAGGCGATCTGACCTATGGCACCTACTAACTCCATAACCTTGTGGCGACCCAGACGAGTTATATCCGATACAATGATGCTTTGTTGAGAGGTGATGAGAGAAAATAACTTCCGCTCACTCAGTTCTGTCTTGGTGGCAGACACATGTTCTTCGATCCAATCTGATATTTGGATGCTATGTTTAGCGGCGTATGCCTTGATAGCTTCTCTTTGAGATTCGCCATCGGCTTTCTGTGAATCTGATACTCGAATATAACCAATCATGCCTGCCCCCAAGTTGAAGAGTTAATTGTTCATGGACTGTTATTTGTTGTTTAGGTAGTCCAATACAACTTCATGGTGATCTTTGGTCTTAAACTTGTTAAACACATGCTCAAGTTTGCCAGACTCATCAATCAGGAAGCTTGTTCTTACAACGCCCATATTTTCGCGGCCCATAAATTTCTTGAGTTGCCAAACATTGTACTTTTCACAAACTGTGTGGTCTTCATCGGCTAGCAAAGTGAAGTTAAGCTCTTGCTTGTTGATAAAGTTAGTTAATTTTTGCGGTGTGTCTGGGCTGATACCAAGAACAATAACATTGTGGGCGTCTAACTCAGATTTAGTATCTCGTAACCCTTTAGCCTGAACCGTGCAGCCTGGTGTTGAAGCGCGTGGGTAAAAATAGAGCAGTACCTTTTTTCCCTGAAACTCAGATAGCGTCACTGGGTTATTGTTTTGGTCATTTAGGGTAAAATCTGGTGCGATTTGTCCAGCTTCGATTGCCATTGGTTTTGTCCTTACTTTCTCAATTAATGGTGTGTGGCGTAGTGTTATTCGCTACGTCCTTTTTAGTGCATTTTTATTACGTTAGGGTGTACGTTTTTATCGTTAATCTAGTGTCCTGTCTAGTGATTACACTAAGCAGGACGGCTTTTGACATTACAGAGCGAAGGGTTACTTCGGCTTTTGAAATTGCGCAGCAATAATATTATCTGAACGAGTAGATACGATTTTATCCATGGCCTTTTCTCGCTGACTCTCATGCAACATGTCCATCAGTTCTTGAACGACTTTTATGTGAGTCGCAGCTTGAGCAGCTAACGCCTCTTTATGGCTTTTCGCTTCATCGTAATATTCTTTTTTCTTTTTGTTCGCTTGCGCTCTCTCACCCTTGAGTGACTTTATTTCTTTTTGAAGGACTTCAATGGGGGAGTTTGCGGTTTCATCTTGAGCAATTTGCATCTCTAATGACTTGTTTTTTATCATTAAAACAACGTCATCATGTCTTCTGAGAGCCCCAGCAGACAGCCCCGCTTCTTTTTCAACATTACTATTGTTGATTTTGAGTTTGCCCTTTCGTGCTTTATTACGCAGCTCTCTCGATGTTAACTTGGTGACATCACCATCCAAAAGCCTTTCCAATGCTTTGATTAGCTTATTTTTGGTTACCTGTGACATTATGATGTGACTCCGTATGGGATAAGCAAATTCTTAACTTCATCAGGAAAGATGACAGGCTCAAAGTCGATGTTTAAATCTTTCATAATACGTTCAGCAGCTTGAATTTTTATATAAGATTCAGAAGCAGTTTGAGGCGTCAATTCATCATTTTCAATATCATAAAGCATGTGTATTTCTGCCTCTTTACGCTTTGCCTCGGCAAATACGGCATCAACGATGTAATCATTCTTGCAGTCTACACATTCCATCAGGTTAACTTGCGTTCTTAAACTACAAGCCGTCGAAGTGCAATATACTCCCGGAGCAACGGCATGGATGTGGCGATTTTGAGTTCGAATTTGCTTTTTCCAATAGTTTAGAGAAAGCATGTCATTGTCCACCTTGTCCTTGAATAAGTTACGGTCTGTATTGGCCATGTTTTTAGCAAACTCTTTGCCTTTGCCTCCTGCAACGCGCTCCTTGTTTGCCAGTTTCTGGTAAATCTTTAAATAAATTCGGGCTTTCTGCTCAATTCTTTCTTCATCAATGGCGTTGGCAAGGTTTTTTTTCCTTTTCCTGAGTTTTTGAAACTTGCTGGCATTTTTTGCATAGTGCCGAGTCATTGCCATAGAGACATGGCTAAATTGCTGTTTGAGTTGCGGAAAGCTGCAAAGCTCAAAACCAATTAAGTAGTAGGCAAAAGAGCGACGCAGTTGATGCCCTGTAAATTCATAATCCTCACCCACTTCAAACGAAAAATTTGGGTCAGATATCTTTAGGTCAATAATGTCTTCATTGGTCAGTGCAAGCTCTTCGCCCATCGCATTTTTAAACCAATCTTGAGAATGTTTACCTAATTGACTCTTAGTTATTTCACTACAGTCCTCTTTTGTTTTGTGGAATAAGGATTGTGAGTCTGGGTGCCGTTTTCTGAGCGGTGTATGTAGTGCTTGAAGAACCTCATACGCTTTCATGCCCGTTTCGGTGGTGACAAACTCATCTTGCTTTGATTGAGAGCCTTTGGTTGTCTTTGATAAGTCGGCATGAATAACGTGTATCTTCTGTCTTTTGATTATCTCAGTCGTGCAGCCCTGAGCGGTGTTTAGGTGATAAATCTCATCGGCTCTCATCCCTGCTCGAGCCATTAACCCCCATAAGCAGCCACCGCTGAGTTTTTTAAACAGCGATTGAGCCTCCATGAGATTGGTGATTTCCCATTGCCCAATCGCTAGCTTACGCTCGGTGTGGAAGCTATCCATGTAGTCGCTGTGTATCTCTGGTCTATGAAGGCGAATGAGAGCCAGTGTCTCATCTTTACTTGGAGAATGAAGTGCGGCAAAGGCTTCTTGAAAAGCAAGGGTGCGTTTTTTGAACCATTTGTTCGTTTTTGCCAAATACCATTGAATGTTACCGTTTTTAAATCTGGCTTCATCACTGACCAGATATTCAGCATAACCCTCATATGCCTTATCAAAGTA
This sequence comes from Allocatenococcus thiocycli, assembly GCF_921292965.1. Classification (NCBI taxonomy): domain Bacteria; kingdom Pseudomonadati; phylum Pseudomonadota; class Gammaproteobacteria; order Vibrionales; family Vibrionaceae; genus Allocatenococcus; species Allocatenococcus thiocycli. Next base: position 169,424 of record NZ_CAKLCK010000043.1, on the reverse strand, counting down.
AGTGGCGATGTATTCAGCAAGTTGCCCTAGTTCGTCACGAAGGGCATAAGCTTCATCAATAAGGGCTTCTGACCGTTGAAGACCCAGATAGTAGAGCCTTTGAGGGATGACGGTATACTGCTCCGCTTCTTTGATTGATAAACCAAAATCAGACGCGTTAAGCTTTTTGGCTAAGTTAACCTCAAACGGTAAACCTCTGGCTTCTTTGTATAGGCGATTTAACCCGTTGTAAATTGACTCTCTTTCAAAATCGATATTGGTAAAGCCGGTTAGCACCCAAGTTTCGAGTCGGTCAAAATTTAAAGCCGATAAGGTGTTACACCCTTCATTTAACAGTGGGGTAATGACTTTCTTTAGGTTCTGTAATGCTTGATAAAGAGTCTCAAACGAATGGTCATGAGGTGATAGCCACATCATTTTTAGCAGGAGGGTCTTAAGCTGATTTTTAAGGTTACGTTCAATCACCTTACCATCGAGTGTAAAATCAATGGTTCTAGTCGCTTTTGCTCGTGGTTCAAAATAAGGCCGTAGGTGTCTCCAAGCGTTATCATCGCCAATTTTACCCAGTGATTCACCCGAAATAGTAAAGCCAATATCAAGGCTTTCGAGCTCATCCCAATCACCACGCTCAATAGCTGGCTTTAGCACATCCATTAAGTAATTTGCATGTGCGCCAACATTTTCTTGTGCTTTAAGAAGCTTATTTTGGTGCTCTAGGTCATTTAGCTTTATCACTTTAGCCTCCGTAATTATAAGGATAAAAGCGCGTGGTCGATAGATACTCTTGGGTGGCGACCTTGGGCATTAAATCGCTTCATAGCCTCATCAAATACATCATCACTCGCCCTGTCCAGCGTATATTCATACTGTTCAATTTTTTCATGAATATCACCTTTCGTATCAGGGTACATATCAAATGCTTCCTTAAGAACATCTATGTATGAGATGAGCTTATAAACGGCCTCAACGTCATCTACCGCTTTGGCTGATTGGCACTTGTAACAGATATCAAATTCAGCACAAGGTAAGTTCACGCCTACCGCATGATTCGTTTCTCGCTGCGTGTTTTTTCCGTCGCCAATGACTTGTTGCCCATTGCAAGTTAGGCCATTGGGGTTGGTTTTAGCATTGCCTTCTGCGTGCTTTTTCTTCCACTCATCATATGACAACATCGGAATACCGCGCCTTGTTGCAACCGTCGCCTTTGCTTGCGCTAAGTTCGTTTTATCATCGAGATTTTGCAAAACCTCCAAGCCCTGAGACACGATAACCTTATTAAGCAAAGGGTCTCCGTTAGCGTAATCTCTCTCCAACGTTTCTTTCGTGTTTTGGAGTAAGTTTTGAGCAACAGGAATGCCACCTTCGGCGTAGGCTTGGTTGCTGGTCATTTCTCGCCAGCGACTCGATTGAAGAGAAAGATAATAATGGTTTGTCTCAACAGACCAAGTATTCATTAGCCCTGATGAAATAGGACTGATGCCTTCCCAATCTCTAGGGACGCACTGGCTACTTCTCGTTAAAAGCAGCCGTTCATATTTCTTTGGCTGCTTGTCGGCGTTCTCAGTTGCATACTGCTCAATATCTGTGATTAAAGCCAAATCAGACGCAGGTACTTTAAAGAAACCACCCATGCCATTTCTATAGTTAAAAGAAACGGTAATGTTGCCATCACTGTCTTTTTCAGAGTAGGTGAGGGGAAGTAAAATGCCTTTGAGTGGTAAGTCTGTGTAGCAAGACAAAATACAGTAGGCACTGTTGGTCGCCCCTTCTCCTGCCTTGCTCTTGCTGGTTGCCCGTACTTCCTTATAAACAATAGTACGACCCAAATGATTAACTGTTTTCTTTAACGTGATGGTTTGTTGGTTGCGATAGGCGTAAAACAGCGCTTTAAACCAAGGCAGGTTGCCAGCTCGATACGGAGATAATAGGTGTAGTTGGTTAACGAGCCTTTTATTGAGTTCTCTCAGGTTAAAGCTTTCGCTCACGTCCGCGTTATTGCTAAGGGTGAAAATTAACTCAGAGCCATCTTCTGCATTGCCATACAGCTTAGACAGTCGCTCTAGGAGCATAATAAACTTCACACCATCACGCTTATCAACATCAAATGGCTCACCCACCAATTGCTCTCCCACCAATAGAGCATCAACCTCTTTGTTCGCTCGATACTTATAGCTTGAGATTTTCACCGTCTGTAGGCTCTTATCTCGCTCTTGTGTATGAACCTCAATTGGGTGGGCAATATCTCGAATGTTGCTGTCATTGAGTGAAGTGAAAAAGCACATCAAATGATAGGCAGCGCCCATCGTGAGGTTAAAGGCTGCGCCAGCATTAACAGAGGTGCCACTTTTGCTTCGTCCAAGGCTTTGTGTATCCAATGATGTTGGGATTTGAACCACTTCCTCATGCTCACCAAGGGCAATGATAATAGGAAGCGCCTCTGGCAGAGGTGTATTGTTTTCTTTGGCTGCAATAAGCTGTGGTGTGAGAGCGAAGAATAAATTGCTCAAACGTGTCACCAGAAGCTCTTCTTCCTCTGAATACCCCTTGTATGGCGTATTTTCCCCTGCATACCCTCGGTGAAGCAAAGCCCAATTGGAAGCAGGTAAACCACACCAATCGAGTGCATTACGAAGAGCCGTAAGTGTCGTCGCCGCTGTCGCTTCTTTAATGCCTAGCTCATCACCATGATTGTATTCCCATAGTCGTTTGGAAGGGTTAAACATCTTGATGCGATGCCTTAGTTCACCATCGTTGCCACCAAACTTTAGATAGCCACTCTCCGTAAATGGGTCAACATCTACTGCATCACAAAAAGCCAGATAGGCGCGTAAGTTCTCGTACCGGCTTGAGACGGTGTTTGCTGAGTTACCATTACTGACGTATTGGTTGGCTTTCTCGCAAAAGCGCCGAATAAATGCGGTTCGGCGGTCTACTTTCTGGTTTTCCTTATTACATCCTAAATGCAGTAAGTGAGAAACATCGAACTGCTCTGGCTTTTTTGAATAAACTCCTTTGTAAGGAATGGTCAGATTCAAAGGCACGACATTTTGGCTGTTGCGGACACGTTTAACGGATGTGGATTGTCTTGCGATTTTACTTTTTGCCATTACGCCCAACCTCCATTTATCTTGCGGTTTTTCGCTTTGGCTGTGCGGATTTGGTCGTCCAATTTTTTCATGAACTTAATGTACTTCTCAGTGGTTGAAGTGCTTGCGTGCCCCATTAGCGTCGCCAATTCATCCATGAGGAAGTCGTAGTCAACGGCACGATTTTTCGATTCGAGCCAAAGCCAATGAGTAGCAAAGGTGGAACGTAAATCATGAATACGGTAATACCAAGATGAGTCCACTTCGCGTATCTGTTTTCGAAGGTTTGAAAAGTGCGTTTCCAAGGTGTTGCCTGAGTATGGCGTCCCTTTATTTGAAATAAATAGGTAATCTACGGTGTCTAAAATCTCACCTGACTGAATAAGCTCATTGCGTTTGTTTAGGTTCGTAAGTCGTGCATTACTTTCTTTATATATTTCTAGCTCTTCGTACAGTTCAATGGGAATTTCTACGGTGCGAGGCTTACTGAATTTTGTGTGAGTAATTTTGATTGGTACTGCCTCTAAATCACTGTAGTCAGCCTTTCCTATGTCGTGAGCGGGGAAATGAATAGCCTCATCAATTCGAAGTCCTGCCTCGACACATAATCGAAAGATTAATCCTGTCGCTTTTGGGAGTGAAGTGACATGTTCATTAAATAAAATTTTGTGCTCAGGGGGCATGGGCTTGAGCTTTTTATGGGCTGGGGTGTTTTCTTTTTTAGGAAACATTCTCATGATGTTGGATGTTTCATAAGTACGCCTAGAGTCTACTCTTGTGTGAGCCAACATGTCGTGTTGGTTTAGCCCTTGATGCACTGTGCCAGTTGTGTAGTGGGTAACAACATTCTGCTCGTCATTTTTGATGTAGCCGTATTTTTGCATCCACTTATAGAATCCAATCACGGCACTCATATAGCTTCTAGCGGTAGACAAACTAAAAGCTTCATCACCATTAGCACCTTCAATATTGTTGCAGTTAGCAAGCAGAAACTCAGCAAACCGCCAAGGTGCGCCTTCTTCCTCATATTTGGTTAAAGATTTATAAGTTAAATACTCAGGAGGAATAATGTTTCCATCTTCGTCTTCTTGCTCGACACAGGTTGAATCTAAGAATCGAGTAAAGGCGAGCAGCCCCTTAGCAATTGAGCCAGTATCTTTTACTTTTCCCTCACCACGTAACTTAGAGACCAAATAGAGAGACTGAGGATAGACCACTAAGCCATTACGACCAATGATGATACTGGTTTCTTTATTGAATTGCTTTAAGGAGGATGGTTCTAATAGGGCAGAAAAAGCAACTTCGCCTGATTCAGTGTCAGTGCTGCTTCTTATCTTGAGCTTGGCTAACGTATCAACTTCTATTGGTAATAACCAACAGTCATCATAAATTTCTAAGCATGTATGATTTGTTTCTATCAAAAAACAACCCTTAATATGTTTACTCACATATTAAAGATAGTCTGTCATAAAAAACAATCAAGGTTATTTGTCATAAAAATTAACTAAGGGTAAACTTCTTTTCGCCCCAAACACCAAACTGGTCTGCGACCGCGTGGTCTTCGTCAGACAGTAGCGTGAAGTTAAGCTCATCGCGCTCGATAAATTTGCCCAGACGTTTTACCGGGTCAATGCTGACGCCAAGTACAACAACATTGTGCGCGTCGAGTTCTGCTTTAATGTCACGCAGGCCTTTTGCTTGCGTTGTACAACCCGGAGTCATCGCTTTCGGGTAAAAGTAGAAAAGTACTTTCTTGCCTTTAAAATCACCAAGTGTCACTGTGTTGCCGTCTTGGTCGAGCAAAGAGAAGGCTGGCGCTGGCGAGCCTGCTGTCAGCGTATTCATTATGATTTCCTTTACTTTATAGTGTGTTTTTAATGAAATTCAGAGAACCTTGTACGTTGAGCGACTTACAAAGTTCATCGAAATCTTCTTGTAATTGCATCAGATTGCAATCGGCACTCACCGATGCAGTAATGGCTATGTGGAATTGATCAACATCGGCCTGAATCTTTGACTTGCTGATGGTTTGTGCGCTCAGTGAGTCCAGTCCAATCTGCTGGTCAGCAAAAAACTGAGTGAATTTCTCAGTGAGCCCAGGACGGTCTTCTGACTCGATAAACACTTCCATGGTGTAGCTGTTGTCGAGTAACTCGTGAGCAGCGGTACGCTTCATTATCGTGATCAGGTCGTGTTCTTGCCCCAGTAAAGGCATCTGTGTTTCGACGCGAGTGATATTACTGGTGCTACCTGTCAGCAGCATGATTAGGGTAAATTCATTGCCAAAAATAGCAATTCGGCTATCGACAATATTACAGCCAGCTTGCGTAACGAGCTTTACGACTTGGTTACAGATACCTGGACGATCCGTTCCAACTGCTGTAAGTACCAGATGTTGCTTCATAAATGAGCTTCTTGTCCTTTCTTCAATAGAAAGATGTTAGCACAGATATTCCAGAGAAAGATCGAGTCAGTCCGCTTTTGTTTACAACATGGTTTTTTTATTCACTCAAGTCTGACTTGATTCAGCGCGCCGAAGAGTATATTTCTGAGCATAGTAAAAATGAGGTCTTTCTTTTGCTCGCGCCTTGTTCTTCAAAATTGAATCAGTTAACTAACGCTGTTATCCAGTTTTGTGCGAGTCCGGCCAAAGCGAGCATTTAATTTGCTAGATCTCTAACATCTGATAATTATTCACTCATTTGTACTTTGTAAGCGAGTTTACGCTCTTGTGTTTTTCAATCGCATTACAGTACCATGCAGAAAGAACTAAATAAGGGAGATAAACATGTTTTCAGGAAGTATCGTAGCGCTGATTACGCCATTCAAAGCGGATGGCGAAGTAGACTTTGATAGTCTGCAAAAGCTAGTGGAATACCATATCGAATCTGGTTCCGATGGTATTGTGGCAGTAGGCACAACCGGAGAGTCAGCGACACTGACGATTGAAGAGCATGTAAAGGTTGTTAATAAGACGGTAGAGTTTGCCAATGGTCGTATCCCGGTGATAGCTGGTACGGGTGCAAATGCTACCCACGAAGCCGTGACGTTCAGTAAATTACTGGCGGATTCTGGTATCGCTGGTTTCCTAAGTGTAACGCCTTACTACAATAAGCCGACACAAGAAGGTTTGTACCTGCACTATAAAGCTATTTCAGAAGCGAGTGATGTGCCGCTCATTCTTTACAATGTACCAGGTCGCACGGCGGTAGATATGAAGCCTGAGACAGTGGCACGTTTGTCAAAGCTTGATAATATAGTTGCTCTAAAAGATGCGACAGGCGATTTGGACAGAGTTGCAATTCACCGTGAACTTTGTGGCGAAGATTTTATCTTACTAAGTGGTGATGATGCGACGGGCTTAGATTTTGTTAAGCTTGGTGGCAATGGGGTTATCTCGGTAACCAACAACATCGCGGCAAAAGATATGGCAGACATGTTCCATTTGGCAAGTGAAGGTAAGTACGAAGAAGCAGAAGCGATTAACGAGCGTTTAATGACTCTGCATAAGAATCTATTCGTTGAAGCAAGCCCGATCCCAGTCAAATGGGCAGCAGAAAAGCTGGGTTTGATCGAGGATGGTAGCTTACGTCTTCCTCTAACCACGCTTTCTGAAAATCTGCAGCCTATCGTGGAACAGGCGTTAATCGACGCCCGTATTTATAAAGATTGAGCTACTAGGATTGACGTTCATACTGGGGGCCACTGAGCCCTCAGTGTTTTAGGAGTATAAATGAAGCTTTCAAGCCAGTTAGTGTTAAGTTCATTAGCTGTATTCGTATTGACTGCCTGTACAGGTGGTGCCACCCAACGTCGTCAGGCAAAGGACGATTTCGAGTATTTAAACACCCCAACGCTGGGTGAGTGGAATACGCCACAAGGCGTTCAGCCTCAGCTCTACCCAAACTACGAGATCCCTCAGGGTGCTTATGCTGGTGGCGTGGGTAAAGACGTTGATATTCGTCCACCACAGCAAGTGTTAGAACTTATTCCTGGCGCTCGCTTGGATCGCAGTCAAAATGGTGAAGTGACGTTGTGGTTGCTCCGTAAAGACGAGTTGGACAAGGTTTGGCAAACTGTACAAGGTATGGTTGAGGCCAGAAAAATTCCGGTTGAGAGTCAGACCGATTCACGTATTGAAACGGGTTGGGTAACTTGGGATTCTCCAGATGAAGACATGGAGATTGGCAGCCGATACGAGATCTTGCGTACACAGCAAGGCGGTCGTTATGGATTTAAAGTCGGTCTTATTGACTGGCGTGAAGGTGGCCAAGTAAAAGAAGTCACTCCGACAAACCGTGAGCGTTACAATGTGTTCATGACTAACCTGGTAACCGCTCGTTACGATCAGCAAGTCCGTGAAGATGCTCAGCGTAAAGCTCAGGAGCTGGTAAAACAGATTCCTGTGACGATGGGTACAGACCGAAGTGGACTTCCAGTCATCATCGCTCGTGCTCAATATGACGTATTGTGGCCGCGTCTGCCTGCGATTCTGCCTAAGATGGGTTTCACGGTTGAAGATCGCACCCAATCCCAGGGTACAGTAGAAGCGAGATACGCATCACCGGATGATGAGTTCTGGAATGATATTGGCGTTAAACCTGTTGACTTGAAGGCGGGTAAATACACCTTCCTATTTGGCGACTTGGGTAACCGTACGTCAATCAACATTACCGACTCTTCAGGTAAGCCTGTTGAAGAAGAATTCCTTAAATCACTAGCGCCAGTTCTGGCAGAAGTAGTGAAGCAGTAATTGTTCAGTGCATAAGTATTTGTACAGTGCATAGAGAAAAGGGACCGTTTGGTCCCTTTTTTAATGGCATTCATTAACGAGAACGATCGTCTTTGTTCTCTTTATCCCCGTAGCGTTCCTGGTCGAGCTCATTCAGTTTATCCAAGTCGTTTTTACGGCTTTTATCCATTTGATTAAACTTCATTTTGGCTGTGTATTTCAGGGCGGCAATATTACCGATGATGACACTTAACACGACAATAATGATAACCCAAGGGTTAGTGAGCAGCTCTATCATGGTGCCTCCGGCGGTGGTGCAATGTTACGAATAAACGTAGACATGATCTTATCTAGATTATTGAGTATTGAATCTATTCCCGCAATCTTGTGCTGCTCGTTTTGCTTAATCAGTTCACTTCTTAGCAACTCAGACGTTAGCTGTGAGCAACATTGCTGACCGACAATTTTGTGGCTAATGTGCCATGGTTCAATAGCGACGCCACCAAGATCGTCTTTGTATGGGAAGAAAAAGCCAAACTCATTGAGGTGCGTTTTCAGCCATAGATAGAACTCATACTGGTGGCCTTCTAGATACTCCCACGGTTCCAGTTGCAGATCTGTACCTTCAGGTAACAAGTTACGAGCATAGACATCAAAATCGCATCCCCAGTGGTGACGGCTTCCACCTGGCAGAGCTGACCACCGCAAAATCGCCATTAGCTTCTCTTCGTCACTCAACGCAGACTTATTCAGTGGCTTTGAGTCTGAATCAAGAATTGGCAACCCACCAGAAAACTTTCCGTTCCAGATTGAGCGCTGACGTGAAAAATCTCGAAAGCCGCTGGCAATCTCCATTTTAAAACCAGCATCCGTTGCAGCCTCAATCATTCTTAGCAGGTCATGAGCCACTTCTGGGTGAAGCAAAAAGGCTTTCTGACCCACCATCGTTGATTGAAGGTGAGAATCGGTGGTTCCTGTAAGTTGCGATGGTGTCATGTTGTTCTCGTTAACTGGCTGTTAGCGACCGATTACTTCGCCAATAAATGCTTAAGCGTATTTTGGTACATGTCCGTTAACTTTTCTAAGTCATCTACTTTCACACACTCGTTCACTTTATGAATGGTTGCATTCACAGGACCAAGTTCTACGACTTGACCACCCATTCGAGCAATAAAACGGCCATCCGAAGTTCCGCCAGTTGTCAGTAGCGCTGGTTTGGTGTGGTTTACTTCATTCACTGCAGCAACGACGGCATCCAGTAACGCGCCTGTGTCGGTTAAGAATGGGTCACCGTTGAACGTCCAGTTCAGCTCATAGTCCAGGGCATGCTTGTCTAGCGTTTCTGTCACTCTTTGAACAATAGTGTCGTTGTTCAGCTCTGTGCTAAAACGCAGGTTGAATTGAACATTGAACTCGCCCGGAATGACGTTTGAAGCACCAGTACCTGCCGACACGTTCGGAATCTGGAAGCTGGTTGGCGGGAAGTAGTCGTTACCTTTATCCCATTCCGTGGTTGCTAACTCGTGAATGGCTAACAGAGAAGAGTGAACAGGGTTATTAGCCAGATGTGGGTAAGCCACGTGTCCCTGAGTACCTTTAACCGTCAGGTCACCAGTGATTGAACCACGGCGACCATTTTTCACGACATCACCAACGATCTCGGTACTTGAAGGTTCACCCACGATACACATATCAATGTTTTCACCACGTTCCATCAGCGCTTCTACCACGCGAACGGTACCGTTGATGAAAGGACCTTCTTCATCTGAAGTAATCAAAAAGCCGATAGAGCCTTTATGATCAGGGTTCTCTGCAATAAAACGTTCCACAGCGACAATCATTGCCGCCAGAGAGCCTTTCATATCTGCCGCACCGCGACCATGCAGGTAGCCGTCGATTATTGTTGGCTCAAATGGATGCGTATCCCATTGCTCAAGCTTGCCCGCAGGCACTACGTCAGTGTGGCCAGCAAAGGCAAATAAAGGTGCTTCGGTGCCACGGCGAGCCCAAAAGTTGGTTGTATCTTCAAACACCATGACTTCGATTTCAAAACCAAGCGCTTTTAATCGCTCGATCATTAAGTCCTGGCAGCCCGCGTCTTCAGGCGTTACGGATTGTCTGCTGATTAGGTCTTTCGCAAGAGCCAGTACTGGACTGTCTGTCATCCTTGAGTGTTCCTTAATTTATGAGTTAAAAATCGTTGTGTATTGATCTGCTTTAAAACCAATATGGAGCTGATCATTCACTTTTAAAATTGGGCGCTTAATCATCGCTGGGTTTTCCACTAGCAGCTTGATAGCATTTTCTTCATTCAGAGAATCTTTCTGTTCCTGAGTTAACTGGCGGAAAGTAGTACCACGTTTGTTGAGCACGATTTCCCAGCCTAGAGCATCACAAAATTCTGTCACCAATGCTTCATCTACGCCTTGTTTGCGGTAGTCATGAAACTCATACGCGATATCTTCCGCTTCTAACCATTTCTTGGCTTTTTTAATTGTGTCGCAGTTTGGGATACCGAACATGGTAATCGTCATAATTGTTTCCTTTTATCTTTACTTTGTTTTTATGCACAGAGGCTGAGATTCTCTGGTGCTCAAGCAATTTTGGGCTGTGTACCGCATCCTACCAAGAAGCAATCAAACTGACAAAATGCGAAAGAAAATAATTTATGACCTCGAAGCACGCCAAATTGCCGAGTTGGAAACGTTGATAACTTACAGAATGAGCGTAAATGGGAATTAACTTGTAGGAATTTGAGTAAAAAGACACCAAAAAAGGGTGGATAAGTCGAGTTATTGATCAAACGCAACATCTCTCTGTGCAAAAACGAAATAATGATTCAGCACAAGTTTAGGAGGTGTCAATGGAGTTGAGTCCTGTTTTTGCAAGGCGGTTATATTTGGCCTTGTTGGTCGAAAGCCTGGAAAGGCCAAATGTACCAAAATTAATCGAACAAACGGGTTGGCCTCGACGTACAATTCAAGATGTACTCAAGGCATTACCGGGTATCGGCATCGAGCTTATATTTGTTCAAGATGGTCGACGTCACAATGACGGCTATTACCAACTTTCGGATTGGGGACCTTTTGATAGTCAATGGGTTCTGGAGCGAGAGCGTGATATCGCTAGTAGCCTTGGATTTCGTGCATAAGCCAGCAATTGCTGGCTTTTTTTATCTGTCGAGGCAGGAGATAAATTCCCTGAATAGGGAACATGCATTACTTGCAGCGGTAGGCAACACCTAACAGGTTGAAAGACGTGACGAAATATTGAGGAGACACCATAAATACCGTATCAGCACCCATGGTCATCGCGTTGTTTTTTAGGTCGTTAACCGCACCTTTGATCATGCTGTCATTGCTGAAGAACAGGTAGTTATACCAATGCCCTTCATTGCCAGTTACTTCACCAAGGTACTCGCACTGAGCAGGGTCGAACTGGCCATCAATCCGCACTTCGACCTGTTGGCTTTTATCGTGAGAATTGAGAGGTGTCGATGAGCAGCCAAAGAGAGTAAAGATTGATATGGCGACAATGATTCGAAGCATATTATTTTCCCATGAAAATAGTGGCGGCGAAGCCAATCCAACTGAGAACAAGTAGCACCCATGGCAGCGCGGATGATTTAGCTGTTGAGGACTCTACCGCAATTTGAGGCTCGTGTTGTGTTTGTTCTTCGGTCTCGCGTTGTTTTTCTCTTTGCTGTTTCTTTTTGGCTTTGTCTGCTTGGCGGCTTCGCTCTTTTTGTTGTTTTTTATACAACGCAATGCCTTTCTCGATACCCTGAGCAATGAGTTTGGTTTGTTCCTTTGTTTGCCCTGGTTTCTGAGTCGCTCTGGCAATGTTCATTGCTTCGTTCTGAGTTTCTTGGGAAGGAACGGGAGCTGCTGTATTTTTCTTTTTCATGTTTTTATTTACTCGGCGCTAGGAGCCTGCGTTTGAAATTACTTAAGCCTAGTCTACTCGCCAAGTTGGTTGAAATGAACCGTAGAGCGCAAGTTCTCTGAACAAGATTTCGCTTTTTGCGCGGGGTGTGAGGCTTTATTACCGGCGGGAGGTACTTGCGTTGCAGTTTCGCTGCGATCAGGTAAAGTGACCACAGTAAGTTATTAAAGAAGAAGATATTGTGCGCTACGCATTTGATCAATATGACGCTCATGGCTTTTTAAAAGCGCCTATTTTTGTTTGGTTAGGGTGGATGTTTCTTGCCCGATCTTGGGTGGTGTTTGCCATGGCAGGTGTGAGCCGGGAGAGTGGAAGTAAACTGCTGTCGATTGTTTATCCAGATTCGAGCACACTGTATTTGGGTTTGTTAGCCGGTGTTCCCAGCTTACTATTGATGTGGTTGATGGGTTTACGCCAGCCAGACCGAAAATGGGTGAACAAAGTGATGAGCTACGGGCGAGAGGTGACCTTGATCTTGTGTAGTATTCAGCTTGCTCAGACCATGTATCATGTCTACCTGGAACATGGTGTATTCAATTGGGCAAACGCTCTTACCATCACCTTAATTACCTGGTTTATGATCTACCTTTTGAACGGAAGGTGGGTAAAAGACTGTTTTAATGTGCCACAATTTGAGCATAATAAAGAACAGCCTTCAAAGAATTAAAAATCAACAACTTCCCGCACAGGGGCAAAGTATAGAGGAAACCTCAATGTTACAAGCTCAAACGGCAATTGTGCCAGAAGCAGGACCATTTGCACTGTACACTCAACTGAAAGTAAACCAAAACCGTGAAAACGTATTGGCGAAGCTAAAAGCCCTTCCAGAGCTGGTTGAAGAGCTAAATAACAGCCAGCCAGGTGCTGACCTCACACTATCCATCGCATTCACAAAATCATTCTGGCAGCACTTAAATATCGATGCGCCTGAAGAGTTGATTGAGTTCCCACAGTTAGGGGAAGGGGATGTTGTGGCGCCAGCAAGCGATGTTGATGTGCTCATTCACTGCCACTCAACTCGTCACGATTTACATTTTTATGTTCTGCGTAAATTCCTGGTCGACACGGCAGAAGATGTGACTGTCGTTGATGAAACGTATGGCTACCGTTACCTGGACGCTCGTGATATGACTGACTTTATCGATGGCACAGAGAACCCAGAAGGCGAAGCACGAGCAGAGGTAGCCTTGATTAAAGAAGGCCCATTTGCTGGTGGTAGCTACGTAATGGCTCAGCGTTTCGAACACAACCTTCCTGCATGGAATCGTTTGAACGTAAAAGCACAAGAGAAAGTGATTGGCCGTACTAAGCCAGATTCTGTTGAGTTGGATGATGTGCCGGCTGCGTCGCACGTTGGCCGTGTAGACATCAAAGAAGAAGGTAAAGGTCTGAAGATCGTTCGTCACAGTTTACCATATGGCACCGTGACGGGGGCTCATGGCCTGTTGTTCATCTGCTACTGTCATACACTGCATAACATTAAAGTGATGCTTGAGAGCATGTACGGTGTGACGGATGGCAAAACCGACCAGCTTCTGCGTTTTACTAAAGCGGTCACTGGTGCGTACTTCTTTGCACCATCTCAGGCTATGCTGGCGGAACTTGCGATTAAGTAATTCCAAGCCGGTAATTTTGAAGCTCTCCAATCGGAGAGCTTTTTATTTTCTGGATCTTTCCCTCTTCCTTTCTTTTGCTCGTCACCCTATTGCTAAAAGCACTAAACCTTCCAAGAATCCGGCCGATAAATATCCAATACCTTCATCTTATTGGAGCACATATTTGTGGCTATCACCGTTAATACCAATATTTCAGCTCTGGTGGCACAGCGTCATTTAACTAACGCAACGGATATGTTGAACCAATCTATGGAGCGTTTGTCTTCAGGGAAGCGCATTAACAGCGCGAAGGATGATGCCGCAGGTTTGCAGATTTCTAATCGCTTGCAAGCGCAAATGCGTGGTCTGGATGTCGCAGTTCGCAATGCAAACGATGGTATTTCAATCATGCAAACCGCTGAAGGCGCAATGAATGAAGTCACTAATATTATGCAGCGTATGCGAGATCTCTCCTTACAGTCGGCAAATGGTTCAAACAGCAATGCAGAGAGGATAGCATTGCAAGAAGAAGTCAGCGCATTGAATGATGAACTGAATCGTATCGCGGAAACCACTTCGTTTGGTGGACGCAAATTGCTCAATGGCAGCTTCGGTAAATCAGCGTTTCAGATTGGCGCGGCTTCAGGAGAAGCGGTACAAGTTGAATTAAAGTCTATGCGTACTGATGGGCTAGATATGGGTGGATTCAGTTACATTTCGCGGGGCAGAGCAGGGTCTGATTGGAAAGTGAAGAGTGACTCAAACGAGCTTACCATGTCCTTTGTTAACCGCTTGGGTGAAACAGAACAAGTCCATATTAGCGCGCAAGCCGGTGACGACATTGAAACGTTAGCCACGTACATAAATGGTCAAACCGACAAAGTGTCAGCGTCAGTGAATGAAGATGGGCAATTACAGATCTTTATGGCCGGCAAAGAAACCTCTGGCACGATTTCATTTTCCGGCGATTTGGCGAACGATTTGGGTTTGGAGCTAAAAGGTTATCAAGCGGTCGATAGCATTGATGTCACCAGCGTTGGTGGAGCGCAGCAAGCTGTGGCGGTTCTGGATACGGCAATGAAGTATGTGGATAGTCACCGTGCCGAGCTCGGTGCTTATCAAAACCGTTTTAATCATGCGATAAATAATTTAGACAACATTCATGAGAATGTGGCGGCTTCTAATAGTCGAATTTTAGACACCGACTATGCCAAAGAAACCACACAAATGGTCAAACAGCAGATTTTGCAACAGGTCAGTACTTCTATTCTTGCTCAAGCGAAACAAGCGCCAAATCTGGTTTTGTCTTTACTGGGGTAATGTCATTCCCGTTTAAAATTTAGAAAAAACTGCCTGTATCGACAGGTGAAAAAGAAGCTTTAGTGAAAATTTAACGTTTTTTGTCTTTTTTACCTATTTCGTCACGATCCCCCCTAAATATGAACTTTTTCTAAAAAAATCGAACATTTTTCCTAAAGAAATCAGATTGTGCGTCGTTAATAAAAGTAACTTTGAGAGAACTACTTGGTTTTCCGAGACGTCGGAAACCGCTACACCGGAAAATCAATTGGAGAAATCACCATGGCAGTGACTGTAAACACAAACGTATCAGCGATGACCGCTCAGCGTTACCTTAACAATGCAAACTCAGCTCAACAAACGTCGATGGAGCGTCTGTCTACAGGCTTTAAAATCAACGGCGCAAAAGATGATGCAGCTGGCCTTCAAATCTCGAACCGTTTGAATGTGCAAAGCCGTGGTCTGGATGTGGCTGTTCGCAACGCGAATGACGGTATCTCTGTTGCGCAAACTGCTGAAGGTGCGATGAACGAGACAACCAACATACTGCAACGTATGCGTGACCTGTCACTTCAATCTGCAAACGGTTCTAACTCAAAAGCAGAACGTGTTGCGATTCAGGAAGAAGTAACTGCACTGAACGACGAGCTTAATCGTATCGCGGAAACCACTTCATTTGGTGGTAACAAACTTCTTAACGGCACATACGGCACCAAATCGTTCCAAATCGGCGCAGACAATGGCGAAGCAGTCATGCTTGAGCTGAAAGATATGCGTTCTGACAACCAAATGATGGGCGGTCTTAGCTACCAAGCTGAAAATGGCAAAGGTAAAGACTGGAATGTTTCTGCGGATAAATCAGACCTGAAAATCAGCCTGACAGACAGCTTTGGTCAAGAGCAAGAAATCTCGGTTAATGCAAAAGCAGGCGATGATATCGAAGAGCTGGCAACGTACATCAACGGTCAGACTGACTTGGTAAAAGCTTCAGTGAATGAAGATGGCCAATTGCAAGTCTTTGCTGGTAACAACAAAGTGGAAGGCGAACTGTCATTCTCTGGTGGTCTATCTGGCGAATTAGGTCTGGATAAAGGCAACAGCGTCACGGTTGATTCTATTGATGTTACCTCTGTGGGCGGCGCACAAGAATCAGTAGCAATTATTGATGCTGCTCTGAAGTACGTAGACAGCCATCGTGCGGAACTAGGTGCTTTCCAAAACCGTTTCAACCATGCAATCAACAACTTGGATAACATTAACGAGAACGTGAGTGCATCGAAGAGCCGTATTAAAGATACCGACTTCGCAAAAGAAACGACAGAAATGACCAAGTCACAAATTCTATCGCAGGCGTCAAGCTCAATCCTTGCGCAAGCGAAACAAGCGCCGAACTCAGCGCTAAGTCTGCTAGGTTAAGGGTTATACCCAGATTAACCTCAGACGAGAACCTCATTGGCTCGTGGTGAGAGATGAGCGAGTAAACCCAGCTTCGGCTGGGTTTTTTTCTATCTGAGGAAAGCACGCTGACGTGTTAATTTGGTCACAGTTGATACCGGTCACACTTCTCTAAGTAGAGGATACTAATCGCAAAAAAATGGGAAATTCTCCTAAAGGATATGTATTGATCGCCGTTAAAGGGATTGAGAGAAATGAGATGTACCCAAGTGAGGTGAGAGACACGAAGGTACATTCACAAAAGCCTTAAGGAGAACAACTATGGCGATTAACGTTAATACTAACGTTTCTGCGATGACCGCACAGCGTTACCTGAATCAGGCCGCTGAAGGTCAACAAAAATCAATGGAGCGCTTGTCTTCGGGCTATAAAATTAATAGCGCGAAAGACGATGCTGCAGGTCTACAGATTTCAAACCGCTTGAACGCGCAAAGCCGTGGCTTGGACATGGCAGTGAAAAACGCCAACGACGGTATTTCTGTTGCACAGGTTGCTGAAGGTGCAATGAATGAATCTACCAACATCCTACAGCGTATGCGTGACCTTTCGCTTCAGTCTGCGAACGGTTCTAACTCAAAAGCAGAACGTGTCGCGATTCAGGAAGAAGTAACAGCCCTAAACGATGAGTTAAACCGTATTGCGGAAACGACATCTTTTGGTGGTAACAAACTTCTTAACGGTACTTACGGTACACAGTCTTTCCAAATCGGTGCTGATTCAGGTGAAGCAGTAATGCTTTCTTTGGATAGCCTGCGTTCTGATACTTCTGCTATGGGTGGTAAGAGCTACGCTGCAGAAGAAGGCAAAGATGCATCTTGGGCTGTTGGTGAAAAAACTAAGCTTGAAATGAGCTACACCAATACACAAGGTGAAGAGCAAAAGCTGACTATCAACGCCAAACAAGGTGATGATCTTGAGCAGTTAGCGACTTACATCAACGGCCAGAGCGATGACGTGAAAGCGTCAGTAGGCGAAGACGGTAAGTTGCAAGTATTTGCTTCTTCTCAGAAAGTAAATGGTGAAGTTGAATTCTCAGGCAACCTGGCTGGCGAAATTGGTTTCGGTGATGCTAAAGACGTCACGGTGAAAGACATCGACGTTACATCGGTAGCTGGCTCTCAAGAAGCTGTGGCTGTTATCGACGGTGCACTTAAGTCAGTAGACAGCCAGCGTGCGTCTCTTGGTGCTTTCCAAAACCGGTTCAACCACGCGATCAATAACTTAGATAACATTAATGAAAACGTTAATGCGTCTAAGAGCCGTATTCAAGATACTGACTACGCGAAGGAAACAACAGCAATGACTAAGTCGCAAATCCTTCAGCAAGCGAGTACTTCGATCCTGGCACAAGCGAAGCAGTCACCATCTGCAGCGCTAAGCTTGTTGGGCTAATTAGGCTGGATTAGTCAAGCGATAGACCCTATCGTTAGCTCATAAGTTGGAAGGGAGATTGTAATGGAAATAGCCTCCTACACATCGAACATCCAGTCTTACGGTGCAGAGGATGGCACCAAAGTTGCTAGTAAAAATGGCTATGGCATAGGCGTGCCGGACCCAGCAAATTCAGTCGGTGACATTTCGCTGTCAAAAGCGAAAGACACCGAGCGTGATTTCTCTGTTCAAGCTGCAATCAAAATGGCGGAAAGCCGTCAGGAGCTGAACAGAGAAGAGCGTGAAAAAATGGTCGCACAAATGAATGAGTTTGTGACAGCCATAAACAAGGGAGTGGCGTTTCGCGTGGATGAAGAATCTGGCCGAGACGTTGTGACGATTTACGAAGCCAAAACGGGCGACGTGATTCGTCAAATTCCTGATGAAGACATGCTGGTCGTTTTACGTCGCCTAGCTGAGCACACAGCTAACAGCGGTTTGTTAGTTGAAAAAGTTTAATACCAATCGTAGTAAATAACTGGTCATTCTAGCTTGTTAAAATACTCGATAACGACGTTAAAATTTTTGATTGTAGAATAACTACTTATCGAAAAATTTTGCCTTGTTCTCAAGCATTTTTCCTACGCTATTTCTGATCACTTACTTACTGTGATTGGTATAAGCCGTTTTTAGAGGTGATTTAATGAGTTTAGGCCCGTTGGGGATGTCTGGTGGCATGGATATTAATGCCATGGTCAGCAAAATTGTCGATGCCGAGCGTGTACCAAAGCAGCAGAGCATTAACAATGAACGCACGACGATAGATGCCAGCATCAGTGCTTATGGGCGACTCAGAGAATCGTTGGATACGATGAAAAACCTCATGGTTAACTTCCGTCAGGAAAAAGCTTTTGCTGCCCGGACGGTTGATACCACGGACGATAAAATCGTATCTGCCACTGCAACTACCGATGCTATAGCTGGTAAGTATGCTATCGATGTGTTGCAGCTTGCACAAAGCCATAAAGTTGCGTCTGATGTGTTACCAGAAGACGCAAAGCTTGGTCCGGGTAAGCTGCATATTTCGCTTGGTGACGAGAGCTTTAACATCAATGTCCGTTCAAGATCTAAGCTCGTAGATGTGGTACGTAGCATCAACGGTGCGAAAGACAACATCGGCGTTCGTGCTTCACTTATCAACGATGCCGAAGGCCCCCGCCTTATCCTTGCCTCAAACCAATCTGGTAAGGATCACCAAATTACCGTCACAGTGGACGCTGAACAAGGCAATCCACTTAAAAAATTCGCATATCAAACACTTGAAGAGCGAGTACGAGCTTTGGAAGAAGCACGTGCTGCCGCTGAAGAGGTGTTAGGTCCTTTGCAAGATCCACAATCATCCGAACCTGTTTTACTGGATGAAAGCGGCAACCCTCTACCTCCCGAAATGCAATCCTCGCAAGAGGAATTAGCCACTCAACAGGGGAGTGCAGTTGGTGAACCTGTTTCTACTGCCGGCGCAGATGCTGCCAAAGCGGGACAAGATGCTCTCGATAAAGCGCAAGAACGCGCAAGTTGGCGTCCAGAGGAACGAATTCCTGGCTGGACGGAAACGGCCTCAGGCACCTTACTGGATTCATACCAAGAGCCAGAGCTGGAGCTGGACGACAAGGCGATTGAAAAAGCGCCTGATGTTCCGGGTTGGAACAATGCTGCATCTGGTACGCTGACCGACTCTTATGTCACCACCAAAGAAGCAAAGCAGCGGCTTGATCAAGAAAAAGCAGAAATTGAGCAGAGCATTGCTGATGAAAAGCAGGAGCTTGATGCGAAAGTAAAACGTGGTGAATTGACGCAAGAGCAAGCGAAGCAAATACATCGTGCTCAGCTTTCACCGGAAGAGCGCGAGCGACTCGAAAAAATAGACGCTGCCGAAGCCAAAATTGCTCAGGCCGAATCTATGTTCGAAGGTTATAGCGGCATGACCGAAGTTCAGGCCGGCCAAGACTCGGTCGTGTTACTCGATGGCGTTGCGAAACTCTCGAGTCATAACAACGTGATTGAAGATGCGATAGAAGGCGTAGACCTCACATTGAAAGGGAAGTCTGAACCTAATCAAGCACCGGCGGAAATAGGCGTTGAATATGATCGTCAGGGCGTTCGCAGTGATATAGAAAACTTTGTTGCGGCTTATAATTCGTTTTATCAAACCTCTCGGGCGCTCTCGAGCGTTGATCCTCTTACCGGACAAAAAGGCCCTTTATCGGGCGACAGCACCGTACGAAGTGCTGATGCCAGACTTAAATCGGTCTTTTCCGCCCAAATTGACAAAGCGCCAGAAAACCTCAAATCCCTCACTGAGTTTGGTATCACCACGACTCGTCAGGGAACGCTCGAAATTAACTACGACATGCTCGATCGTCAGTTAAATAACAACTTCAATGAACTGGAAAGTTTCTTTGGTGGTAACACTGGTTTCGCAAAGCGCGTTGAAGATGCCATTCATGGCATTACCGGGGTTACCGGCAGCATTCGTACCCGCGAAAAAAGTCTTACAGAACAGAATTACCGTTTAAATGATGATCAAACTTCCCTCGATCGCCGCATGGCGAGCTTAGAAGAGCGTACCCATGCAAAATTCTCTGCCATGCAAGATGCAACGGGAAAAATGCAAGGCCAGCTAGGCGCATTAATGAGTGCACTGGGTTAATCAATGCATAGCGAACTTATTGAAATTAACGATTTGGATCAACGCATTAGCCAAGAGCTGCAAAAAGTCGATATTAATACTGAAGAAATTCTTCGTTTGGTCGATATCAGAGAAAGCTTATTGCAAAACTTGCTGTCAGTGGTTCAGAAAAACCCATTGGTTAAGCAAGACGTCGAGTGGCAAGACTTGCTTGCTCGTACCCAAAGTATTGTTGAACTGATGCAATCAGAGACGTCAAAAGTTGGAAAAGAGTTGCATAAATTGCGCTATGGCCAACGTTCGCTTCAGCAATACAAAAAGTTTATTTAGAAAGAGGATTACTATGCGCGGATCTTTGCAAGCATACAAAAAGGTATCAGTCGACAGCCAGCTAAGCGCGGCTTCTCCGCACAAAGTCATTCAAATGCTAATGGCGGGAGCAATTGAGCGTCTTATTCAAGGTAAAGCAGCGATGCAAGCTGGCAACATACCAGTAAAAGGTGAGCGTTTGGGTAAGGCATTAGACATTATCATCGCGCTGAGAAGTTGTTTGTCAATGGATGATGGTGGTGAGATTGCCTCAAACTTAGATTCACTTTATGAATTCATGATTACGCAGATTTCTGCGGCAAATCACCAAAATGATCCGCAACTTATTGATGACGTTATCGATATTATTCGAGAGATAAAATCAGCGTGGGATCAAATTCCGGCAGAGTTCCACAACCTAACGGCCGAAGAGGTCGGTATTTAATAAATAAAACAAATTGTTATATTGACTTGAATATATATTGAGCGCCTAAGCAACAAGTTGTGCAGCAAGGTCACAATCACGCTTAGAGCTCTCGATTGCTTGGTTGCCTTATTTTTATATTCAAATAAAATAAGCGCTATTAGTAGCCCTAATGGCTTTTTTTGTTGCTGATTTCCCCTTTGTCTCTCGTGCATTGAGTGTGGCGTTCCCGCCTTTCTGAACACTCATTTGAGCTAATCAAGGTTTGGCCGCAACACATCCAAAAATAAAGGCAATCATTCTTAGTTATGCAAGGTTTGGCAAAACTGCTTGTAATTGATGACGATGCTTCAAGTCGTTTAAATTTAAGCAATATATTGGAATTTGTTGGAGAAAGTTGCGAAGCGGTCAGTTCTGATCAGCTAGGTGATGTTGATTGGTCTGAACTCTGGTCTGGTTGCATTATCGGCAATATTTCTTCAGCTTCAGCAGCGACAACAGTCATGGCGCATCTTAGCGATGCTTACCACATTCCATTGCTCGTAATGGGGCGCTTATCGCTACCTGTTGATGACTTGCCAAGTTACGTTGGTGAGTTGGAACTGCCTTTAAACTACCCTCAACTTAGTAACGCCTTGCGTCATTGCAAAGACTTCCTGGGTCGAAAAGGTGTGAACGTGATCGCAAGTGAGCGCAAAAATACACTTTTCCGCAGTTTAGTGGGTCAGAGTCGTGGCATTCAGGAAGTTCGTCACCTTATTGAGCAAGTCGCCAAAACCGAAGCTAACGTTTTAATCCTTGGTGAGTCGGGCACGGGTAAAGAAGTGGTTGCGCGTAACATCCACTACCATTCCACGTACTCTAGTGGACCATTTGTGCCAATTAACTGTGGTGCGATTCCTCCTGAGCTTTTAGAGAGTGAGCTGTTTGGTCATGAAAAAGGTGCTTTTACCGGGGCGTTAACCTCGCGTAAAGGTCGTTTTGAATTGGCCGATGGCGGAACCTTATTCCTCGATGAAATTGGTGATATGCCAATGCCAATGCAGGTGAAGCTACTTCGTGTGCTTCAAGAGCGTTGCTTTGAGCGAGTGGGTGGTAACAATACGATTAAAGTGAACGTTCGCATCGTAGCTGCGACACATCGCAACCTCGAGAGCATGATCGAAGAAGATACCTTCCGAGAAGACTTGTTCTATCGCCTCAACGTATTTCCAATTGAAATGCCTGCGCTGAAAGAACGTAAGCGTGACATTCCTCTGTTGCTGCAAGAATTGATGGCTCGTCTGGAAGCCGAAGGTGGACAGCCTATCTGCTTTACTTCGCGCGCGATTAACTCTTTGATGGAACACGACTGGCCGGGGAACGTGCGTGAGCTGGCAAACCTGATCGAGCGCATGGTGATTCTTTACCCGAACAGCCTGATCGATGTGAATCACTTGCCGACGAAATACCGTTACAGTGATATCCCGGAATTCCAGCCTGAAGGGAATCCTTTTGTTTCAGTCGAAGAGCAAGAGCGTGATGTCTTTCAGGATATTTTCTCGGGAGATTTCAGTTTTGATGAACTCAATGAGTTAGAGAGCAACGCAAATGCGCCGCAGGAGCTTCCTCCTGAAGGCGTAAACCTAAAAGAACTGTTGGCTGATCTGGAAATCAATATGATCAGCCAAGCGCTTGAAGCCCAAGGTGGTGTTGTCGCACGAGCAGCCGATATGCTGGGAATGCGCCGCACGACTTTGGTTGAGAAAATGCGTAAGTACAACTTGCAACGCTAACTCTGCACGCCCAATGAGTGGTTTTCTCCAAGACAAAACCGCTCAAATTCTTATGTCAATTTGGTGTCAACTTATTGTCGCTAATATAAGTTACTGATAAATAGATTAAAATAGCTTGGTATGCTTATTGCTTACTAAGCTGTTTTACTATTTAGTGGCGATATTTCGACAGGCAGTTAATGGAAGATAACACCAACCAATCCCATTTAGACTCAGTAGAAAACCAGGTCGAACGTTATAAACAGGTTCTGGATGTGATGCCTGCGGGAGTCATCCTGCTCGATACGTTCGGTGTGGTGCGCGAAGCGAACCCTGAAGCACACCGCATTCTTGAAATACCCTTGGTCAGCGAAAAGTGGTTCAACGTCATTCAGGCGGTATTTGACCCGCGTGAAGATGACGGCCATGAAGTCTCTCTGCGCAATGGCCGCAAAGTGCGTTTGGCGATTTCTGCTTCTGAAACGGGTCAGCTCATCCTTATTACTGACTTGACCGAAACGCGCTTACTTCAATCCCGAGTGAGTGACTTGCAGCGCTTATCGTCTTTAGGACGTATGGTGGCTTCTCTTGCTCATCAAGTCAGAACGCCTTTATCCAGCGCAATGCTGTATGCGTCAAACCTGGCTGCGCCGAATCTTCCTGCGAATACGAGAGATCGATTTCAAAGTAAATTGATGGATCGACTGCACGATTTGGAAAAGCAGGTTAACGATATGCTGCTCTTTGCCAAAGGTGGCGACAATAAAGTCATTAAGCCATTTACGATTGCTCAGTTGGTTTCGGAATATCAACCAATGGTTGAAGCTGCCTTAAAAAACAACAACATTGACTATTTTCTTGAAGTAGAGGAAGAGCAAACTGACCTGCTTGGAAATGCTAATGCGATTGCATCTGCCTTGAGTAACTTAGTCATGAATGCGATTCAGATGTCAGGTAAAGAGTCGCAAATTGATATTTTCTTCCGCCCGGTCAACGGTGAGCTGCGCATTTCTGTGCAGGATAACGGACCGGGTGTACCTAAAGAGCTACAAAGCAAAATCTTAGAGCCATTTTTTACCACCCGTTCTCAAGGAACAGGGTTAGGTCTTGCGGTAGTTCAAATGGTTTGCCGTGCCCATGACGGTCGATTAGAGCTTATTTCTGAGCAGGGTGATGGAGCCTGCTTCACCATGTGCATTCCGCTAGAGCGAGTGCAAGCAGAAGTGCAATAGTCGCTTCTGCCAATAAGGAGAATCATAATGGCGCAAAGCAAAGTGCTGATCGTAGAAGATGACGAAGGTCTTCGTGAGGCCCTGGTAGATACTCTGGCTCTGGCAGGCTATGAGTGGTTAGAAGCGGGCTGTGCGGAAGAAGCTCTGGTTAAGCTGAAATCAAACACAGTAGACATTGTCGTCTCTGATGTGCAAATGGCTGGCATGGGCGGTTTGGCCTTGCTAAAAAACATCAAACAGAACTGGCCCAATCTTCCTGTTCTGCTGATGACGGCGTACGCGAATATTGAAGATGCGGTCTCAGCAATGAAAGACGGTGCGATAGACTACATGGCGAAGCCATTCGCACCTGAAGTGTTACTTAATATGGTCAGTCGTTACGCGCCTATCAAAAGTGACGATAGTGGCGATGCAGTGGTCGCGGACGAAAAAAGCCTGAGACTGCTAGCTCTGGCAGAACGAGTGGCGCGCACCGACGCCAACGTTATGATCCTAGGCCCAAGTGGCTCAGGTAAAGAAGTTATGTCGCGTTACATCCATAATGCTTCAAGCCGCAAAGATGGTCCTTTTGTCGCGATAAACTGTGCTGCCATTCCAGATAACATGCTTGAAGCTACGCTATTTGGCTACGAAAAAGGCGCTTTTACCGGTGCTGTTCAAGCGTGTCCGGGTAAATTCGAACAAGCGCAAGGCGGGACGATTTTGCTGGATGAGATCAGCGAAATGGACCTCAACCTTCAGGCCAAGCTGCTGCGTGTATTACAAGAGCGCGAAGTCGAACGTTTAGGCAGTCGCAAGAGCATTAAACTGGATGTTCGAGTCTTGGCAACCAGTAACCGCGATCTTAAACAATATGTGTCGGAAGGTAACTTCCGTGAAGATTTATATTACCGCCTTAACGTTTTTCCAATTGCATGGCCAGCGCTGTGTGAGCGTAAAGGCGATATAGAGCCACTAGCCAAACATCTGGCGGAACGTCATTGTGGCAAGATGGGTATGCCTGTACCTAAGATCTCGGCCTCTGCGGTAGATAAACTGCTCAACTATCCTTGGCCGGGTAACGTGCGTGAACTCGATAACGTCGTTCAGCGTGCTCTGATTCTGAGTGAAAATGGCGACATTGATGGCGAACATATTTTGCTCGAAGGTGTCGACTGGCAAGACGCGAACAGCCTGCAACGTGTGGTGCAAAATGCACAAACTTTGGTACCAGACGTCAAGCCCGTTGCTCAGGCAGAAAGCGTGAGTCGTATTGTGTCTGGTGGTGAAGGGTTAGGCAGCGAGCTACGCGACCAAGAGTATGCCATCATCCTTGATACCCTGGTTGAGTGTAACGGTCGTCGAAAAGACATGGCGGATAAACTTGGTATCAGTCCACGCACACTGCGCTACAAACTGGCTAAGATGCGTGATGCGGGTATCGACATTCCCAATTAGTTCTGCTGAGTTTAGCGGAGCCTTTTGCGTATAGAGTCACAATGCTTGGGCAAAACCAAACAAATCATTACCGCCTTATGGCACGTTAATTGCTTCGATAATGAACAATTTTATTAATAGTCAAAGATTTGGCTCCGGGGTGGTAATGAAAATTGATGGTATTCAAGCAGATATGCGCGCCATGATGGTAGAGGCAACGAACACGGCGCCTGTGGCAACAGGTGCCAAAGTTGGTGCCGATTTTGGTGATCTCCTCACATCCGCTATCAATAACGTAAATTCACTTCAAAAAGCCTCGGGTGATCTTCAAACCCGCTTTGACCGTGGCGACGCCGATGTTTCCCTTTCAGACGTGATGATTGCCCGAAACAAATCCAGTGTGGCGTTTGATGCCACAGTCCAAATCCGCAATAAGCTCGTCGAGGCCTACAAAGACCTCATGAATATGCCAGTGTAATTTAGGTAATCAGTGTGGCAGACAAGTCTACAGATTTAACCGTCACTGATGGCGGTGCAGATGGTGCGCTTATCGCGAACTCTGAACTGGATGTGGAAAGTCAAAATCCAGATTTGGAAGAGCGCAGCGCGTCAAAACTAGATATGGCCGTAGGCGATCTTGACTTACTTCGTCAGGTCGTGCTGGTGTTGTCCATTTCCATCTGTGTTGCGTTGATCGTGATGTTATTTTTCTGGGTGAAAGAGCCAGAAATGCGTCCACTTGGCGCGTACCAGACCGAAGAACTGATCCCGGTTCTGGACTATCTTGATCAGCAAAAAATCGACTACAAACTGGATGGTAATACCGTTTCGGTTGAGGCGAGTGACTACAACTCGATCAAACTTGGTATGGTGCGAGCGGGGGTCAATCAGGCTACAGAAGCTGGCGATGACATTTTGCTGCAAGACATGGGTTTTGGGGTTTCTCAGCGCTTAGAGCAAGAGCGTCTGAAACTCAGTCGTGAGCGACAACTTGCTCAAGCGATTGAAGAAATGAAGCAGGTTCGCAAAGCTCGGGTGTTACTGGCATTGCCTAAACACAGTGTTTTTGTTCGCCATAACCAAGACGCTTCGGCCTCCGTTTTTCTGACTTTATCCACTGGGGCTAACCTCAAGCAGCAGGAAGTCAACTCTATCGTCGACATGGTCGCCAGCGCGGTTCCGGGAATGAAAACCTCGCGTATCACCGTAACGGATCAGCATGGTCGTTTGCTGAGTTCAGGCTCTGAAGATCCGGCGTCGGCTGCTCGTCGAAAAGAGCAAGAGTTGGAGCGAAATCAAGAACAAGCGCTACGTGAAAAAATTGATTCCGTGTTACTGCCAATTTTGGGTATCGGCAATTACACCGCGCAGGTTGATATCAAAATGGACTTTAGTGCGGTAGAACAAACCCGAAAACGTTTTGATCCAAATACGCCAGCGACACGCAGTGAATATGCACTGGAAGATTACAACAACAGCAACACGGTGGCTGGGATTCCTGGCGCTCTGAGTAACCAACCGCCAGCCGATGCGTCGATTCCACAAGATATTGCTCAGATGAAAGATGGGTCGTTATCAGGGCAAGGTTCCGTGCGTAAAGAATCGACACGTAACTTTGAATTGGACACCACCATCAGTCATGAACGTAAACAGACTGGTACCGTTGCGCGTCAAACGGTTTCTGTGGCAATCAAAGACCGCCGAGAAGTTAATCCAGACACCGGTGAAGTCACTTACACGCCAATGTCTGAACCCGAAATTAATGCGATTCGTCAGGTGTTAATTGGCACCGTCGGTTTTGATCAGTCGCGTGGTGATTTACTCAATGTATTGAGTGTCAAGTTTGCTGAGCCAGAAGCGGAGCTGCTTGTCGACCAACCAATCTGGGAACATCCAAACTTTAACGATTGGGTTCGCTGGTTTGCCAGCGCCTTGGTCATCATCGTGGTGGTGTTGGTTCTGGTTCGCCCTGCTATGAAGAAACTGCTTAACCCAACCAGCGACAACGAAAATGAAATGTACGGCCCGGATGGCATACCTATTGGTGCGGACGGTGAAACTAGCCTGATTGGCAGTGATATTGAGAGTAGCGAGCTGTTTGAGTTTGGTTCAAGTATCGACTTGCCGAATTTACACAAAGATGAAGACGTACTGAAAGCGGTTCGTGCGCTGGTGGCAAACGAACCAGAACTGGCAGCTCAGGTTGTGAAAAACTGGATGAATGAAAATGGCTAACGATATCGTACCTCAGGGTGAAAATGGCGCAGGCATGCCAGTGGAGTTTGATGCATCAACCATAAGCGGGGAAGATAAAGCCGCCATTTTGTTGTTGAGCCTCAATGAGCAGGATGCGGCGGGCATCATTCGCCACCTGGAACCAAAACAGGTACAGCGTGTTGGTGGTGCGATGGCTCGAGCAAAAGATCTGAGCCAGGAAAAAGTGTCTTCTGTACACCGTGCTTTTTTGGAAGATATCCAGAAATACACCAATATTGGTATGGGCAGTGAAGACTTCATGCGTAATGCGTTGGTAGCCGCTCTTGGTGAAGACAAGGCGAATAACCTGGTGGATCAGATTCTGCTTGGTACGGGTTCAAAAGGTCTGGATTCCTTGAAATGGATGGATCCACGTCAAGTCGCAAGCATCATTGTCAATGAGCACCCACAAATCCAAACCATTGTTTTGTCGTATTTAGAAGCAGATCAGTCGGCAGAAATTCTGTCACAGTTCCCAGAACGTGTGCGTCTGGATTTGATGATGCGTATTGCCAACCTAGAAGAAGTTCAGCCATCGGCATTAGCAGAGCTGAACGAAATTATGGAGAAGCAGTTTGCTGGTCAGGCTGGCGCGCAGGCTGCCAAGATTGGTGGCCTGAAGGCAGCAGCCGAAATCATGAACTACCTCGACAACAATGTCGAAGGCATCTTGATGGATCAAATCCGAGATCAGGACGAAGACATGGCGACGCAAATTCAGGATCTGATGTTCGTATTCGAGAACCTGGCGGAAGTCGACGATCAGGGTATTCAGAAATTGCTGCGTGACGTTCCACAAGATGTACTTCAGCGAGCACTGAAAGGTGCCGACGATTCTCTGCGTGAGAAAGTATTTAAGAACATGTCAAAACGTGCGGCTGAGATGATGCGTGACGACATTGAAGCGATGCCGCCAGTGCGTGTTGCTGATGTGGAATCAGCGCAGAAAGAAATTCTTGCGATTGCACGCCGTATGGCGGATGCGGGCGAGCTCATGCTCTCTGGCGGCGCAGACGAATTCTTGTAATCTCTTTTGCCCTGCTATTTTCCTACCGCAGGGCAACTTCAACACAAATCAAATATGCATAGGTAACCCATGGTTGGCGATAGAAAACGTGGATTTATTCGTCCTGATGAAGATGATGCGATGATCGAACCGCAACGCTGGGGGCTGCCTGACTACGGCGAGCCAAAAGCCAAGCAAGCCAGACAAACGGCGTTGAATTACGATCCGGGCTGGACTCCAAACTTTGATGAGCCAGAAGAAGAGCAAGTTCTTGAACTGACCGAAGAGCAGATTGAGCTGATCAAGCAAGGTGCTTATCAGGAAGGATTGCACCAAGGTCAGGAGGCGGGCTTTAAACAAGGTTACGATAAAGGCAAAGAAGAAGGTTTGCAGGCGGGTCATGCTGAAGGTTTAGAACTCGGTAAAGCAGAAGGTGTGAGTGCCGGACAAGAGTTTATTCAGCAGCAGGTGGAAGTATTCATGAATCTGGCTAATCAGTTCGCGCAACCTCTGGAGCTGATGAATGCTCAGGTTGAAAAACAGCTGGTGGACATGGTGCTGTGCCTTGTCAAAGAAGTGGTTCACATTGAGGTTCAGACCAACCCTCAAATTATTCTCGATACGGTCAAGCAATCGGTTGAAGCACTGCCTATCTCTGGTCATCCCATTACGTTACACCTCAATCCGGAAGACGTGTCCATCATTCGCTCTGCATACGGTGAGCAGGAATTAGATTGTCGCAACTGGACGCTGGTCGCTGAGCCTTCACTCAATCGTGGTGATGTGCAGATCGCAGCAGGTGAATCGAGCATTAATTATCGTATGGAAGAGCGGATTAAAAATGTACTGCAGAGTTTTTGTGGCGCAAACCGTCACCAAGAGGGTGAGTAACCCATGTTAGCGCTGGCAGACCGTCTCAAAAATTACAAAGTCGAAGGGTTGACCACAAGACCGGTGGCATCTGGCAAACTGGTTCGAGTGGTCGGTTTGACCTTAGAAGCGACAGGATGCCGGGCTCCGATTGGCAGTTTATGTCTGGTCGAGACCATGTCCGGGCACATGGAAGCTGAAGTGGTGGGCTTTTCTGGCGACAACCTGTTTTTGATGCCGAGTGAACAAATCACCGGTATTTTGCCTGGCGCAAAAGTCACGCCATTGACCAGTGACGCAGGCTTACCAGTAGGAATGGAGTTGCTTGGGCGTGTTATTGACGGTGTGGGTAATCCACTTGATGGACTCGGCCCTATCTATACCGATCACCGTGCTTCATTTAATGCGGAGCCCATCAACCCACTGGCGCGCAAACCGATTTCAGAACCTCTCGATGTGGGATTAAAAGCGATTAACGGATTGCTGACGGTTGGTAAAGGTCAGCGTATTGGTCTGTTCGCTGGTTCTGGTGTGGGTAAATCGGTCACGCTGGGTATGATGACCAGAGGCACTACCGCGCAAGTTGTGGTCGTAGGGCTGATTGGTGAGCGTGGACGAGAAGTTAAAGAGTTCATCGAAGAGATCTTGGGTGAAGAAGGGCGTCGTCGATCTGTTGTGGTCGCAGCGCCTGCCGATGCATCTCCACTGATGCGTTTAAAAGGCTGTCAAACCGCGCTGACTATTGCAGAGTACTTCCGCGATCAAGGATTGGACGTGCTGTTGCTCATGGACTCTTTGACCCGTTTTGCTCAGGCACAGCGTGAAATCGCCTTATCTGTTGGCGAGCCGCCTGCAACCAAAGGTTATCCGCCATCGGTGTTTGCCAAATTGCCGGCATTGGTCGAGCGGGCGGGTAACGGCGGCGCAGATCAGGGCTCAATCACTGCATTTTTTACCGTTCTAACCGAAGGTGACGACCTGCAAGACCCGATTGCCGATGCATCTCGTGCGATTCTTGACGGTCACATTGTGCTGTCTCGTGAAATGGCGGATGCGGGACACTACCCGGCGATTGACGTCGAGAAATCCGTCAGCCGTGTGATGCCGCAAATCACAACCGAAGAGCACGTACTGATGTCGAAAGCTGTTCGTCAGGTGTTGTCGATTTGCCGCAAAAATCAGGACTTGGTTTCGATTGGTGCTTACAAACCAGGTACCGACCCTGCTATCGACAGTGCATTTACGCTTAAGCCGAAGTTAGACGAATACTTGCAACAGCGTATGAAAGAATCCGTTCCATATGACATGTGCGTCAACATGCTGAGAAGTATTTTAGGTGGGTAATCGCTATGAATAACGCCATGGAATTTTTGTTTGATCAAGCAAAAGAGCGGGAAGAGCAAGCTGTATTAGCTTTGAATAAAGCGCGTGCTGAGTTAGAGGATTACTACCGTCAAGTTGAACAAATTGAAAAGTATCGGCTCGATTACTGCCAGCAGTTAGTGGACCGGGGACAGGCTGGATTAACGGCAAGTCAGTATGGTCATTTGAATCGATTTCTTACTCAGCTGGATGAAACCTTGTCTAAGCAGAAGCAAGCGGAAAGCCACTTTAGAGAGCAAGTCGAAAACGGCAAAGAGTACTGGCTGAAAATGCGTCAAGAGCGCATGTCTTATGAGTGGATGATTGAGAAGCGAGCTAAAGAGAAACAAGCCGAAGAAGCCAAGCGTGAGCAAAAGCAAATGGATGAGTTCTCGACGTTGCTCTACAGCCGTAAGGTCAAAATGTTCTGACCATTATTCAGAGAGCTTTTGCACGATCACTTTGATGTTCTTTTAGCGTCAGGAAAATTACGTTTTGTATTGGCGTGATTTTTGCAAATTCACCTTTTAATAATTCAACTTACCTCTGACATGTGATTTGGCTGAGCGAAGTCGTTCAATGCCAAAAACGAGAATGTTTATATGAATGTGAATTTGTCTAATGTTGCTGCGACCAATAAGACCTCGGTTTCTGAGGTTGGCGCAAAAACGTCTACAGAAGGCTCAGAAAGCAAAGGTTTTATTGAAACCTTAGCTGGAGTATTCGCAGATTCACTCAAAGTTGAAGTGACTGATGAAAAATTGACGCCAGATGTGCCTGAAGCTACTGAAACGAGTGAAAACGCTCGTGCTTCTTCCGTGGAAACCTCTGAACCAGAAAGTGGAGTTGAAGAGGCCGTTGTATCTGAAGGACAAAGCGAAAATCAGTCAACAAAAGCATTGTTAGAACAAGACAATGGGCAGGCAGAGCCTGAAGAACAGGTAATGCGGTCGGTAACGCGCGCGAGTGGAAGTCAGGAGATAGCCACGAGCAATCAGGTCGCACCTAAAAAACAAGCGCCGTCTGATCTTGAGCAGACCGTCGTGGAGACAGACAAGCCTGAGCCGAAAATTGCCAAAACTGATGAAGTTGTCGACCTTGATGTCACTCGTTCTATGGACGAAGGACAGCAACTGCTCGGACGAATTGAACAAGCGAATCAAGCCCTAAACTCTGTCAATCAAGAGCTAGAGCGTGGCAAGGTTTTGCCTCCCAAGACGACTGATGTTTTGGATCACGTTGGCAGCAAGAACGCTAAACACCCAGAGGATTTAGAACTCGTTAAACCTTTTGAGCCTGTTGACGGTGTCGAAAGTGTCAAAAACCTTGTTGCTGAAGATGAACTGAAGCCCGCTGTCATTGAAGCAAAAAATCATGTTTCTGATTTGGCTGAGGAGAAAGACACGTCTCCTCTGATCTCTCAACCTGAAACAAGACTGGAACC
This sequence comes from Allocatenococcus thiocycli, assembly GCF_921292965.1. Taxonomy (NCBI): domain Bacteria; kingdom Pseudomonadati; phylum Pseudomonadota; class Gammaproteobacteria; order Vibrionales; family Vibrionaceae; genus Allocatenococcus; species Allocatenococcus thiocycli. The sequence goes on along the minus strand of NZ_CAKLCK010000043.1, from coordinate 137,179 downwards.
AAATGCCGTCAATATCGAGGCTATGGCGTACACAGCGAGTGCTATTAGCAACGATGAGCCAGGTGTTATGAGTGCGAATGCAGTTCAGCGCGTCTCGATTGAAGAACTTGAAGTTATCGACACCAAACTGGCTCAGGGTAAACCACTGACGAGCCAAGAGTCTGACATTATTGACGGTTTGAAAACCGGTGCCGTTATCGCGGAGTTATCCGACGATGAACTTTCTCAATTAGTGGCTTTTCCAAACGAAGTAAAACTCGCAATATCAGAGCCACAAACGGCGCAACACAACGTTACGCGCCACCAGATGAACGCTTCGACTCCGACACCGCAAGTGGCGGCTCAAGAGTTGAAAGCCGCGGTTGGACAAGTACCAACGCAGGTGGCTGAAAAAGCCGATTTACCTGCCATGCCGGAAGGGCTAACGACGGCTACTGTCAATCCTGCGATTGGGCAGACGCTGGCAAATACAGAAGCCAGCCACAAAGCGATGAACTCAGCATTAGCGACCGGAGTCCTCAAAGCTACGACGGATAAGCAGGATAAAACCGAGCCACAGCAGGGGTTAGCTGGTCAGTTGCAAGCCGCTGTCAGTCAGCAAGGCGTTACCACGCCACAGCAAGCCCGAATCGATGCCGCACAGCAAGCACAATTACCATTACAGTTGACCAAGGAGTTGGCTAACGATCAGGTAGCAGAAAAAGTGCAAATGATGATGTCGAAAAACTTGAAGAACCTTGATATCCGCCTTGATCCGCCTGAGCTTGGCCGGATGCAGATTCGCATGACTATGAACAGCGATTTGGCCAATGTTCACTTTACGGTATCCAATCCGCAGGCGCGTGACATCATTGAACAAACACTGCCTCGACTGCGAGAAATGCTTGCCCAGCAGGGTATGCAGTTGGCTGACACTTCGGTTCAACAGCAAAATAGTGGCCAGCAGCAACGTGGATATTCTGCGGCGGAGCAAAATAAGCAAGGCGGCTTTGGGCGAGGTTTCTCAGGTCAGACTGATGAAGACTTTGATGGTGGCGTTGAACTTAATGTGAATGTCACCTCGCCGCGTGATGGGATTAGTTTCTACGCATAACATGATTGAATTTGGATGATGAGAACCAATATGGCCTCGTTATCCACCAGATTAAATAGAACAAAAATAAGAGAAAAGAATGGCTGAAGAACAGTTACAAGGGGTAGGCGCACCAAAGGGCAAAGGCAAGCTACTGATTATCATCGCAGTCGTGGTCCTTTTGTTGGGAGGCGGTGCAGCTGCGTTCTTTTTCATGGGATCGGATGATTCGGAGAAGTCGAATAATGCGGAACCGCAACAAGCTCAAGTAGCCGCAGCCGAAGTTCCCATTGCGTATGTAAATCTTCCCCAGCCGTTTGTTTTCAACGTGACCGGAGACAGCCGCGACAGACTGGTACAAATCAAAGCTCAGTTGATGGTACGTGGCTCAGATAATGAACAACTGGCACGTTATCATTCGCCACTGATTGAGAGCTCACTGCTGTCGACGTTCGCTTCGGCAACCGTAGAGCAGTTGCGCTCGCCAACGGGACGAGTGGAGTTACGCGATCGCGCGTCTGAAGATATTAAAGCAGCACTGAATGCCGCTGTCGGAAAGTCAGTGATTGAAAAAGTACTGTTTACAGATTTTGTTATTCAATAGGTAAAACGTGACCGATCTATTAAGCCAAGACGAAATTGATGCGCTATTGCATGGCGTTGACGATGTTGATGACGTTGACGATTCCATCGATGACGATCCCGGTGGTGCTGTCAGTTTTGACTTCTCATCTCAAGACCGAATAGTCCGTGGTCGCATGCCGACGCTCGAGCTTATCAACGAGCGTTTTGCCCGACATATGCGTATTAGCCTGTTCAATATGCTACGCAAAACGGCAGAAGTGTCGATTAACGGCGTTCAGATGATGAAATTCGGCGAGTACCAGAACACCTTGTATGTTCCAACCAGTTTAAACATGGTTCGCTTTCGACCGCTAAAAGGTACGGCGTTGATCACCATGGAAGCGCGCTTGGTATTTATTCTGGTAGAAAACTTTTTTGGTGGTGATGGTCGATTCCACGCCAAAATTGAAGGCCGCGAATTTACGCCGACTGAGCGACGCATTATCCAACTGCTGTTGAAAGTCGTCTTTGAAGATTACAAAGAAGCATGGTCGCCAGTCATGGGGGTGGAGTTTGAATACCTCGACTCGGAAGTCAACCCGAGCATGGCAAACATTGTCAGCCCAACAGAAGTGATTGTGGTCAGTTCTTTTCACATCGAAGTCGATGGTGGCGGTGGTGATTTTCACGTGGTTATGCCGTACTCCATGGTTGAACCGATCCGCGAACTGCTGGATGCCGGTGTGCAGTCTGACAAGATGGAAACTGACGTTCGCTGGAGCTCGGCTCTGCGCGAAGAAATCATGGACTGTCCGGTTAACTTCCGCGTGAACCTGCTGGAAAAGAACATTTCGCTGCGTGATCTGATGGAGCTGCAACCCGGAGACATCATCCCGATAGAAATGCCGGAGCATGCGACCATGTTCGTCGAAGACTTGCCGACCTATCGAGTAAAAATGGGACGTGCAGATGACAAGCTGGCGGTACAGATATCACAAGAGATTGAGCGACCTCACGTCGTGAAAACCGATTTAGCTTTCTTGAGTAAAGACATCATGTCTGAACTTGAGAAGGACAACCAAACAGAAGATTAAGACACCTTACAGGGCTCCTATGTTGAGGGGCAAGTAAGGAAAAGCACAGGATAGAAAAATGGAACCAAGTGACGATCAAAAGCTAGCGGACGAATGGGCGGCTGCTCTGGGCGAGGACCCGTCTGCACCGTCAATTGACGTAGATGAAGTATTGGCAGCACCTCTGGAGGAGCTGAAAGATACCTCAAGCCCAATATCTGATGATGAACGTCGTAAACTCGACACCATCATGGATATTCCCGTAACGATTTCTATGGAAGTTGGCCGTTCGCAAATCAGCATCCGAAATCTATTGCAATTGAACCAAGGCTCCGTGGTGGAACTGGATCGTCTGGCGGGTGAATCACTGGATGTGTTGGTTAATGGCACTCTGATTGCGCACGGTGAAGTGGTTGTGGTCAACGACAAGTTCGGTATCCGTTTAACAGACGTGATCAGTCAGACTGAACGAATTAAGAAGCTTCGCTAATGAGCATTGGTTCAAAAAGATGGAAGCAAATAGCTGGCGCGCTGAGTTGCACACTAAGTGCGCCACTGGCGCTGGCTTCTTCTGCTTCGATGTCTGCGCCAAGCAGTTTTGATTTGCTGACGACACTCGGTTCACTGGTGCTGGTTATCGGGGTGATATTGCTGCTTGCCTGGTTGTTGAAGCGCATGCAAGTGCCAGCATTCGGGCAACAAAAAGGCTTAAAAATCGTCAGCCAGTTACCTGTGGGAACCAAAGAGCGAATTGCAGTGATTCAGGTTGGTGAAGAGCAATTTTTAGTCGGCATCACTAGCCAATCTATCCAAACGCTTGCCAAGCTCGAGAAGCCTCTCAAAGAGGAAGAGTTGGCGAATACTGCTTTTGCCAATCAATTTAGTCAGCTGATAAAGAAAAATGACAAACGCTAACCCAATTCGTCTCATCATGAGCACCTTTATTTTTCTGGCGAGCGTACTGTTTTCTTCACTTTCGTTTGCTCAGGTGGAGGAGTGTTCACTGCCTGCTAATTTGGCAGAAGGGAATAGCGTAACCGTTCAGGCGATGCAGACTGATACAGGCGCTAGCCGCACGATGTCGGTCACTAATAGCGGTGGAATACCAGCGTTTACCATGACCACCAATCCGGATGGTAGCGAAGATTATTCCATCACGCTGCAAATCCTCGCCTTAATGACCATGCTTGGCTTCTTGCCAGCAATGGTGATTTTGATGACGTCATTTACGCGCATTGTTGTGGTCATGTCGATTCTTCGTCAGGCGATGGGCCTGCAACAAACGCCTTCCAATCAGGTGATCATTGGTATCGCACTTTTCCTTACCTTCTTTGTGATGTCACCGGTGCTGAACGAGATAAACGATACCGCCATTCAACCTTATTTGAATGAGCAGGTGACTGCCAGAGAAGCGTTTGATGCCGCGCAGGTGCCAATGAAAGCCTTTATGCTCAAACAGACTCGAATTAAAGACCTAGAAACCTTCGTCAATATGTCGGGCGAGCAGGTGACAAACCCAGAAGACGTTTCTATGGCTGTACTGATTCCGGCGTTTATTACCTCTGAGCTGAAAACCGCCTTCCAAATTGGCTTTATGTTGTTCTTGCCGTTTTTGATCATCGACCTTGTCGTCGCTTCAGTACTTATGGCGATGGGTATGATGATGTTGTCACCGATGATTGTATCGTTGCCGTTTAAGCTGATGCTATTCGTGCTGGTGGATGGCTGGAATTTGATACTGTCGACGCTCGCCGGCAGTTTTGCCCTGTGATTGGCGCGGAGTAGAGGATAAGACATGACTCCAGAAATGTTTGTCGAGCTGTTCCGCGAAGCACTGTGGATGGTGCTGATCATGGTCTGCGCCATTATCATACCAAGCCTGCTCGTGGGTCTGATCGTGGCCGTTTTTCAGGCGGCAACTTCAATTAACGAACAGACCTTAAGCTTTTTGCCTCGTTTGATCATCACTTTGCTCGCTCTGATGCTCTTTGGACACTGGATGACACAAATGTTGATGGAGTACTTCTACGGCTTGATTGAGCGCCTGCCTCAAGTGCTGTACTAGGGACGCGCATGGAATACCCGTCTGGTATCATTTTAGAGTGGATTGCCAACTATTTTTGGCCGTATGTCCGCATTTCTTCCATGTTGATGGTGATGACCGTTACCGGGGCTCGTTTTGTGTCGCCTCGAATTCGTCTCTACCTGGGGCTCGCCATTACGTTTGCGGTCATGCCTGCGATACCGACTGTTCCACAAGATATTGAGCTGGTCTCATTTCGCGGTTTTATGACCATTGCCGAGCAGATGATTATCGGCATTGCGATGGGCATGGTGACTCAATTCATGATTCAGACCTTTGTCTTGTTAGGTCAAATTCTTGGCATGCAATCCAGTTTGGGCTTTGCTTCGATGGTTGATCCCGCTAACGGACAAAATACCCCGTTGCTCGGTCAGCTGTTTATGTTTTTAACCACCATGTTCTTTCTTGCCACAGACGGGCATTTAAAAATGTTGCAGCTGGTGGTTTTCAGCTTTAAAACACTACCTATCGGCTCTGGCACTCTAACGGCCGTGGATTTCCGTGAGTTGGCGGGGTGGCTGGGCATCATGTTCAAAACGGCATTAAGTATGTCGCTATCAGGCATTATTGCTCTGTTGACCATCAACTTATCATTCGGTGTGATGACGCGTGCAGCGCCGCAGTTAAATATATTTTCACTCGGCTTCGCGTTTGCCTTGATGGTCGGTTTGTTAATTTGTTGGTACATCTTGGCTGGCTTGTACAGCCATTACGAGTTGTACTGGGCTGTGGGTGAGGAGCAGATTTGTCGCCTCATTCGCCTGGATTGTTAGGAGGCTGGTTTGGCAGAGTCAGACGGTCAGGAACGCACCGAAGAAGCCACGCCCCGACGGTTACAACAAGCCAGAGAAAAGGGGCAGGTTGCTCGGTCCAAAGAGCTTGCGTCAGCGTCGGTATTGATAGTTGGTGCCATTTCGCTGATGTGGTTTGGTGAGACATTAGCACGCGCGTTATTTTCCATCATGAGCCGCCTGTTCAATCTGACCCGTGATGAAATTTTTGATACCGCTAAGTTGTTCGATATCGCGTTAGGCGCGATGACGGAACTGTTTTTTCCACTCTTCCTGATTCTGGCTACCTTATTTGTCGCCGCGATGATAGGTGCAGCGGGTGTTGGTGGCATCAGTTTTTCTGCCCAGGCGGCAATGCCTAAGCTATCAAAAATGAACCCGCTTAGTGGCCTTAAACGTATGGTTGGCATGCAAAGTTGGGTTGAGCTGATCAAATCGATCTTAAAAGTCGTACTGGTGACTGGATTCGCTATGTATTTGATTCAGGCGTCGCAAGCGGACTTGATTCAACTGAGCATGGACGTTTATCCGCAGAATATTCTCCATGCCCTCGATATCTTGCTGAACTTTATCTTACTGATCAGTTGCTCGTTACTGATAGTGGTTGCCATCGACATTCCCTTTCAGATTTGGCAACACTCCGATCAATTGAAAATGACCAAGCAAGAGGTCAAAGATGAATACAAAGAGACAGAAGGTAAGCCTGAGGTTAAAGGTCGAATCCGTATGTTGCAGCGGGAAGCAGCACAGCGCCGAATGATGGCTGATGTGCCTCAAGCGGATGTTATCATCACCAACCCTGAGCACTTCTCGGTTGCGCTGCGCTATAAGCAGAAAACGGACCGTGCTCCTGTGGTTATCGCCAAAGGCACCGACCATATGGCAATGAAAATCCGCGAGGTGGCTCGTGAACATGACATTACCATTGTCCCGGCGCCACCATTAGCTCGTGCGCTCTACCACAGTACGGAATTGGAGCAGGAGATCCCGGATGGTCTGTTTACCGCAGTGGCACAAGTACTCGCATTTGTCTTCCAGTTGAAACAGTACCGCAAGCGTGGTGGCCAGAGACCTAAGCTTCAGGACTATGACTTGCCTATCCCACCGGAACATCGTCACTAGACGGAGTAGTGCGTCAAATAAAAGTTCTTTGATTCAATGATTTGTGACCTGTTGAGCCTTTAGTCATTATTTTGGCGTAAATCATGGTACGCAGATTGCTAAGAATGATGTAACTATCAACAATTCCTAAACTTTTAGGCTAAAGCCGTCGCGCACAATATCGTTACCAACGCGATGCTTTCACTCGATTGAGATACCTTGCAGTATGAAGTTAAACCTGCCATTTGCAGATAAATTGCCACGAATTCCTCAGCGTGAAATGCCAGCCATTGGCGCACCTGTTATGGTCTTGGCCACCCTTGCAATGGTGGTGTTGCCGATACCTGCATTCCTGCTGGATATGTTTTTCACCTTCAATATCGCGCTATCTATGGTGGTGTTGTTAGTGACGGTTTACACCCGGCGTCCGCTCGACTTTGCGGCCTTTCCTACTGTTCTGCTTATTGCAACACTACTGCGTCTCGCACTAAACGTCGCGTCGACGCGTGTCGTATTGCTGCATGGTCATGAAGGCGGAGATGCGGCAGGTAACGTTATCGAGGCGTTTGGTAACGTAGTAATTGGCGGCAACTACGCAGTTGGTTTGGTTGTTTTCCTCATCTTGATGATCATTAACTTTATGGTGGTCACCAAAGGTGCCGGTCGTATTTCAGAGGTGAGCGCTCGCTTTACTTTGGATGCTCTACCGGGCAAACAGATGGCGATCGATGCTGACTTGAATGCGGGTCTAATCGATCAGGAACAAGCGCGCGTGCGCCGTTTTGAAGTGACCAAAGAGGCGGATTTTTACGGCTCAATGGACGGTGCATCGAAGTTTGTGAAAGGGGATGCGATTGCTGGCATCCTGATTCTGTTTATCAATATTATCGGTGGTCTTTCCATCGGTATGGCGCAATACGGTTTAGGTTTTGGTGATGCGATTGAAATCTACACGCTGTTGACCATTGGTGACGGCTTGGTCGCACAGATACCGTCACTATTGCTGTCGATTGCCGCTGCAATGATGGTGACGCGTCAGAACACGGATGAAGACATGGGCGAGCAATTGGTGTTCCAAATGTTCGATAATCCCAAAGCGTTGATGATCACTGCAGCGATTCTTGGTGTGATGGGCATCGTCCCGGGCATGCCACACTTTGCGTTTTTATCGTTAGCCGTTGTGGCCGGAGCGGGCGCTTACTTTATCGATAAGCGTCAAAAGCAGAAAGCTAAGGAGCCTGCTTTACCCGCGACAGCCGATGAGGGTAATGAGCCATCTTCAAAACGTGAGCTTTCGTGGGATGATGTTCAACCCGTTGATATTATTGGCTTAGAAGTCGGCTATCGTCTGATTCCGCTTGTTGATCGTGATCAGGGTGGTGAACTCTTGGAGCGCGTTAAAGGTGTGCGTAAAAAGTTATCTCAGGACTTCGGCTTTCTCATCCCCGCCGTCCATATCCGAGACAATCTGGAACTGACCCCAAATAGCTACCGTATTACCTTGATGGGCGTCGCGGTAGGTGAGGCTGAAATCCGTCCGGACCAAGAACTCGCGATTAACCCCGGGCAGGTTTACGGCATGATTGATGGGGAACCAACCATTGATCCGGCATTTGGACTTGAAGCCGTATGGATTCGTGAGGAGCAGCGCGAGCATGCTCAGGCGCTGGGTTACACAGTGGTGGATTCGTCCACGGTACTGGCAACGCACCTCAGTCAACAGCTGACCAACAATGCGTCGCAATTGATTGGCCATGAAGAAGTTCAGAACCTGATGGAAATGCTGGGTCGAAGTGCACCTAAGCTGGTGGAGAATTTTATACCCGATCAGTTACCGCTGGGGGTGGTGGTGAAAGTACTGCAAAACCTGCTTAACGAAGCGATTCCAATTCGAGATATCCGTACCATCGTGCAAACCTTGGCGGAGTACTCCAGTAAGAGTCAAGAACCTGACATTTTAACGGCGGCCGTTCGTATCAGTCTGAAACGTTTAATTGTTCAGGAAATCAATGGTATAGAGCCTGAATTGCCAGTGATTACGCTGATTCCTGAACTGGAACAGATATTGCATCAAACAATGCAGGCGTCGGGCGGCGAATCTGCAGGTATTGAACCTGGGCTTGCCGAACGATTGCAGTCTTCACTGAGCCAAGCAACGCAAGAACAAGAATTGAAAGGCGAACCTTCTGTTCTGCTAACTTCTGGCGTTCTGCGCTCCACGTTGGCTAGATTTGTGAAGAACACAATCCCTAATCTTCGGGTACTTTCCTATCAGGAAATACCGGATGAGAAACAGATCAGAATTGTGCAAGCCGTGGGTAATTGATTCTCACGCCTTTTTTAATGGATTGATAGTTTGAAAATAAAGCGATTTTTTGCCAAAGACATGCGAACAGCGCTGCTCCAAGTAAAAGAGGAGTTGGGTGCGGAAGCGGTAATCATGTCGAATAAGAAAGTGGCTGGCGGGGTAGCTATCGTGGCTGCCATCGATAGTGAATCAAACTCGTCTTCACCACAGGCTTCTGCGCAACCTAATCGCGCTACCTCTCTACCTAATCGCTACAACGAACATCGTCAAATGTCCTCTTCAGCGGCTGAGCGCTTTCAGGAACGCAGCTTAGAAGAAGATAAAATCAGCCTGCGTAGCAATAAAACGGATTCTCACGAAAAATCAGGCTCAATGACGCAGCGTTTTGCGAGCATGCTTAAGCATTACAGTGGTGGTGCAGAGGACCCGGATGAGTACGTTGCTGAAAATGAAGATTCACTGTCAGCACTCTTAAAGCGCCAAAACAAGCAACGTGACGAATACAGCCAAGAAAGAGCTGCGCCTTATCAGCCCGATTCTCCGTTGGCGAAGCTGATCGCTCAGGACGATCGTTTTGAACGTCCAAAGCCAAAACTCGACCCAACACGTTACGATCGCCGCAGACCTTCAGATGCCCGTGATGACTCACCGACAGAGCTGGAAAACATGCGCGAAGAGATGACATCAATTCGACGTCTTTTGGAGCATCAGGTTTCTGGTTTGATGTGGCAGGAAGTAGAGCGCCGCGAGCCGTTAAGAGCCATGCTCATCAAACGATTAGAACGGATGGGCGTGTCTCCTGAGCTGGCGGATCAAATGGCGTGTTATATCCCAGAAGATACCAAACCAGCACGAGCATGGAAGGCGCTACTTTCTCTCGTCGCGGACCAAATCCATATTCCAAAGCAAGATATTTTAAAGCGCGGTGGCGTGGTTGCATTGCTTGGACCAACAGGCGTCGGCAAAACCACAACCGTGGCAAAGCTGGCGGCCAGGGCTGCGATGGAATACGGTGCCGACAACGTGGCACTGGTGACTACGGATACTTATCGTATCGGTGCCCATGAGCAGCTCTCAATTTATGGAAGAATTATGGGTTGTCCCGTAAGAGTTGCTAAAGATTCTAAAGAGTTAGCCGATGTAATATATCAGCTACGAAACAGAAGATTGATTTTGGTTGATACGGCAGGGATGGGCCAACGAGATGTGAGGCTGACCGAGCAACTCGACACCCTGATGCAAGAGAGCGGGGAAGTGATTCACAGCTACCTTGTTTTGCCCGCTACCGCACAACGCCGCGTTCTGCAAGAAACACTGGAACACTTCAGACGCATCCCACTGTCAGGTTGTATAATGACTAAACTTGATGAATCCCTGAGTCTAGGGGAGTTCATCAGTGTGGTGATTCAAAATGCACTGCCAGTGGCTTACATCGCTAATGGTCAGCGCGTGCCAGAAGACATTGTGATAGCACAACCAAAATACATGCTTGCGAAAGCAAATGAACTGTTAGAGAAGTCGATAGAGAACGAACCTCACTTTTGGAACAGTGAAAGTGAAGGACTCTAGGGCGACGGATTACTATGACTGAGAATATGATACACGATCAAGCAAGCGGCCTCCGTCGCTTAACACAGCCATCATTAACCAAAGTAATTGCTGTTACTGGTGGTAAAGGTGGTGTGGGTAAATCAAACGTAACACTGGGTCTTGCGATCTCTATGGCTCGTCAAGGCAAGAAAGTAATGGTTCTTGACGCTGACTTAGGCCTGGCCAATGTTGACGTAATGCTCGGGATTCGTTCAAAGCGCAACTTAGGACATGTCCTGGCTGGGGAGTGTGAGTTAAAAGATGCGATTGTTGAAGGACCTTATGGCATTAAGATAATTCCGGCAACATCTGGCTCACAGAGCATGACTGAGCTTTCTCATTCACAGCATGCTGGGCTTATTCGTGCATTTGGCAGTCTTGAAGATGAAATGGATGTCCTACTGGTTGATACCGCTGCAGGTATCTCAGACATGGTGATCAGTTTCTCACGAGCCGCCCAAGATGTGGTTGTCGTTGTGTGCGATGAGCCGACGTCGATCACTGACGCCTACGCACTAATCAAACTGCTGAGCAAAGAGCATCAGGTTCAACGCTTTAAAATCGTCGCGAACATGGTTCGAAGCTATCGTGAAGGGCGAGAACTGTTTGCAAAACTGACACTTGTCACTGAACGATTCCTGAATGTAAGCCTTGAACTCGTCGCCTGCATTCCTTTAGATGATAAAGTCCGTCAGGCCGTTAAACGCCAGAAAATTGTCGTAGATGCGTTCCCACGCTCTCCTGCAGCGTTAGCGATCAGTTCTTTAGCGAATAAAGCATTAACGTGGCCAATACCAAAAACGCCAAGTGGACACTTGGAGTTTTTTGTCGAAAGGCTGCTAAATCGTAGTGAATTCACAGAGGACCCATTTGGTGAATAATGCAGTAACCTACGATCAACGCGGGAAAGTAAACAGTCAACAGGCGTTCATAGAGCGTTATTCTGTGTTGGTTAAGCGTATTGCTCATCACCTTTTAGGCCGCTTACCGCCGAGTGTTCAGGTAGAGGATTTAATCCAGGCCGGCATGATCGGCCTTATCGAAGCTCAGCAGAATTATGACGGCACGAAAGGTGCGAGCTTTGAAACCTATGCTGGTATCCGTATTCGCGGCGCTATGTTAGACGACATGCGCAAAGGGGATTGGGTTCCGCGTTCGGTTCATAAAAACAATCGTGAAATTAATCAAGCCATTGCAGAGCTCGAAGGCATTCTCAACCGTGACCCGACAGATTCTGAAGTGGCGGCACATCTCGAAATGACTTTGGATCAATATCATAGTGCACTAACTGATATAAACTGCTCAAAGTTAGTCGGTATTGAGGATTTAGGCGTTTCAGATGATGTCATTTCACCGTCAGATGAAAGTGATAACAGCAACCCATTTAAAGGTGTGGCTGACGAATCTTTTCGTAAAGCACTGATTGAATCAATAAAACAGCTTCCAGAGCGTGAAGCATTGGTACTTTCGCTTTATTATGACGAAGAACTTAACTTAAAAGAAATTGGCGATGTTTTGGGCGTAAGCGAATCTCGCGTAAGTCAAATTCTGAGTCAATCGATGCAACGTTTACGCACCAAGCTGAGTGCGTGGACACAAAATAATTAGAAAACACTGACTTTATGATTCAGTGGAGGCAATTTTGAATAAAAACATGAAGATCCTTATTGTTGATGATTTCTCAACAATGCGCCGTATTGTTAAAAACCTGCTTCGTGACTTGGGTTTCAATAACACTCAAGAAGCGGACGACGGTTTAACTGCATTACCAATGCTGAAAAAAGGTGACTTCGATTTTGTGGTAACTGACTGGAACATGCCAGGTATGCAAGGTATCGATTTGCTAAGACATATCCGCGCGGATGCTGAACTAAAGCACCTTCCTGTTCTTATGATTACAGCTGAAGCGAAACGTGAGCAGATCATCGAAGCGGCTCAAGCTGGCGTTAATGGTTACATTGTGAAGCCATTTACCGCTGCAACACTAAAAGAAAAACTAGAGAAAATTTTCGAGCGTTTATAACTCTTTTATTCTTTGTTAGTCGAGTCATTCATACCAAATAAAAAAACCTCAACAATGACTCGATTAGTGTTTCCCAAAGCGATAAGAAGAACTAAACGTAAAAGGTCTATTCAGAATGATCTCACTAGAGCAGGCGAAGTCGCTCGTTCAAATGTTAGAGAACGGGCAACAAGAGCAAGCCAATATGCTCGTTGCCTCGTTATATGAAGGCGTTGAGAACCCAATGCTTCAAGAAATTGGAGCCTTAACTCGCGATCTTCACGATTCACTCAAGCAGTTCAACTTCGATCAGCGCATGACCGAAATAGCTCAGGATGAAATCCCGGATGCACGGGATCGTCTTAACTATGTGATTGAGAAAACGGAGCTGGCAGCCAACAAAACGATGGATGCAGTCGATTGCTGCCTTCCCATCGCAGATAACTTGCATGAAGGTCTTCTGCAAGTCCGTCCTCAATGGAATGAACTGATGCGCGGTCGTATTGAGTTAAGTGAATTTAAAGCACTTTGCCATCGTATCGACAAGCTTTTGGTTCAGGTAGAAGGCGACAGCACCGAATTGCGCGGTCAATTGACCGAAATTCTCATGGCACAAGACTTCCAAGACTTAACAGGCCAAATCATTCGACGAGTGATCACACTGGTGAATGAAGTAGAAGGCCGTTTGGTAGACATCCTCACCGTATTCTCTGGTAACAAACCAGAAGAACAGACTCAAGTTTTGACAACATCGGCAGATAAAAAGAATAAACCATCAAGTGAAGCCGAGGGTCCGATTCTTCACCCTGAACTGAGAGAAGATGCGGTTTCATCGCAGGACGAAGTCGATGACTTGTTGTCCAGTCTTGGATTTTAAAGGTAACGTATGAGCTACGATTTAGACGAAGATATTCTGCACGACTTTCTCATTGAAGCGGGCGAAATTCTAGAGCTGCTTTCCGAGCAATTAGTAGAACTGGAAAACAACCCGGAAGACAAAGACTTACTCAATGCTATTTTCCGCGGTTTCCATACTGTAAAAGGAGGCGCTGGCTTCCTTTCATTAGCTGAGCTAGTGGATACATGCCATGGTGCGGAGAACGTTTTCGACGTATTGCGTAATGGTCAACGCTCAGTAACGCCAAGCCTGATGGATACCATGCTTAAGGCACTGGATACGGTCAACACTCAATTCCAGGCTGTACAAGCCCGTGAAGTGCCAGAAGCCGCAGAACCTACACTCCTCGCAGAGCTACACCGTTTATGTAAGCCTGAGTCCGAAGATGAGGCAGTGACAATCTCAGTTGAAGAGCCTGTGACTCCATCAGAGCCAGCCGCTCCGCAGCAAGAACTGTCGTTACCGACGGCTGGTTCAAGTATTGGTTCTGTAGACGAAATTACTCAAGACGAATTTGAAAAGCTGTTGGATGAATTGCATGGTAAAGGCAGCGCACCGGGAGTCTCTAAATCTGAACCTAAACCAACACAAGCAAACGCTTCTGTCGGTGATAGCGGTGATATAACAGACGACGAATTTGAACGTCTTCTGGATGAACTGCATGGTGTTGGCAAGAGCCCATCATCGTCGACTTCTGCGCCTGTTGAGCCACCAAAATCGCCAGAACCAGCTGCTCCGGTTAGTTCTTCATCATTTTCGGATAACGACAGTGATCTGATGACGGATGAAGAGTTCGAGAAGTTACTCGATGAACTGCACGGTACGGGTAAAGGACCATCGGTTGAAGAGCTCGACATGGCGACTAAGCCCGCTTCTACAAACCCAGCTCCAGTAGCACCGAAAGCGACAGCAGCACCTGCACCACAGACAACTGCCAAGCCAGTCGCGGTGAAGGAAGAAACCAAAGCTTCGGCACCCGCGGTCAAGAAACCACAGGCGGAGGCAACGGTACGTGTTGATACCTCCACGCTTGATACCATTATGAATATGGTTGGTGAACTGGTATTGGTTCGTAACCGTCTATTAAGTCTTGGACTTAACAGCAACGACGAAGAAATGTCGAAAGCAGTGGCAAACTTAGATGTTGTCACGGCCGATCTGCAAGGTGCGGTAATGAAAACGCGCATGCAGCCAATCAAAAAAGTGTTTGGTCGCTTCCCGCGTGTTGTTCGCGATCTGGCGCGTAACCTGAATAAAGACATCGTGCTGGAAATGCGCGGTGAAGAAACGGATCTGGATAAAAACCTGGTGGAAGCCTTGGCCGATCCATTGATCCACTTAGTGCGTAACTCGGTCGATCACGGCATTGAAATGCCAGATGATCGCGTAAAAGCGGGCAAATCACGCACTGGTAAAGTAATTCTTTCTGCGTCTCAGGAAGGGGATCATATTGAACTGGCGATCGTCGATGACGGTGGCGGTATGGACCCGAACAAACTTCGTGGTATCGCCGTCAAACGCGGCATGATGGACGAAGATGCCGCTGCTCGCTTGACCGATAAAGAATGCTTCAACTTGATCTTTGCTCCTGGTTTCTCAAGTAAAGAAAAGATCTCTGATATCTCAGGTCGCGGCGTTGGTATGGATGTCGTAAAAACCGCCATCAATACCCTCAATGGTTCAATCGATATTGATTCTGAACTTGGTAAAGGCACCAAGATTACCATCAAAGTGCCGTTGACACTGGCTATCTTACCAACACTGATGGTTGGTGTCGGTGGTCATCCGTTCGCGTTACCTTTGGCGTCTGTGAATGAAATCTTCCATTTAGATTTAAGCCGCACGAACGTCGTCGATGGTCAGCTGACGATTATTGTCCGTGATAAATCAATCCCGTTGTTCTATCTGCAAAACTGGCTAGCGACTAAGTCCCCACGAGTTCAGGAGCGTACTGGTCATGGTCATGTTGTCATTGTGCAAATAGGCAGCCAACGTGTTGGTTTTGTCGTTGATACGCTGATTGGACAAGAAGAAGTGGTGATCAAACCGCTGGATAAGTTATTGCAAGGTACCCCGGGTATGGCGGGAGCAACAATCACCAGTGATGGTCACATCGCATTGATTCTTGATGTGCCTGATTTACTGACGCGATACGCATCGGGTTCACGCATTTAACCGAAGCGGTCGTTTAGAAAAGGAATAAAATGGCGATTAAAGTACTAGTCGTTGATGATTCGAGTTTTTTCCGTCGTCGCGTTAGCGAAATCATCAACTCAGAATCGCGCCTTGAGGTGATTGACGTAGCTGTTAACGGCAGAGAAGCGGTAGAAAAAGCCAAATCTCTTAAGCCTGACGTCATTACCATGGATATTGAAATGCCCGTGATGGATGGCATCACGGCAGTTCGTGAAATCATGGCTGCGTCACCGACGCCAATCCTGATGTTTTCGTCACTGACTCATGATGGAGCGAAAGCAACGCTGGATGCGCTGGAAGCGGGTGCACTGGATTTCTTACCGAAAAAATTTGAAGACATCGCGCGCAACCGTGATGAGGCGGTATCGCTACTTCAGCAGCGTATCATTCAGATTGCGTCCAAGCGTGCTTTCTTACGTCGCCCTGTTGCTCGCACATCTCCAGCGGCAACCACGTCACTGACTCGACCGCTTACTACGCGCGATCCGATCCCGGCTACACCAAAGCCTCGCTCTTCGGTGGCGAAGTATCGAGCATCCGGCAAACGATATCAGCTCACGGCCATCGGTACGTCGACAGGTGGCCCTGTGGCACTGCAAAAGATTTTGACGCGTTTGCCTGTGAATTATCCGCATCCGATCGTGCTTATTCAGCACATGCCGGCAACTTTTACCGCCGCTTTCGCCAGTCGCCTGAATACGCTGTGCAAAATTCAAGTGAAAGAAGCGCAGGATGGCGATGTATTACAAGCTGGCGTGGCGTATCTCGCTCCGGGCGGTAAACAGATGATGGTCGATGGCCGCGCAGGTGTAGCGAGACTACGCATTATTGATGGCGGCGATCGAATGAACTACAAACCGTGTGTCGATGTGACCTTTGGTTCAGCTGCGAAAGTGTACGGTGATAAAGTGCTCTCGTTAGTGCTCACCGGAATGGGTGCTGATGGCCGGGAAGGCGCGCGCATGTTGAAATCGGCAGGTTCAACCATTTGGGCGCAAGACGAAGATAGCTGTGTGGTTTACGGTATGCCTCAGGCCGTCGCGAAAGCGGGGATTTCGTCTGAAGATTTACCCCTGGATCGCATTGCTGAGCGCATTCTGGTTGAAGTGGGGTTAGCGTAGGATAGAGCATGATCGTTTGGAGTGTAGCTAACCAAAAAGGTGGGGTAGGCAAAACCACCACCACAGTGACATTAGCCGGTCTTTTAAGTCAAAAAGGTCATCGCGTGCTTATGGTCGATACTGATCCGCATGGTTCACTTACGACTTATCTCGGTTATGACTCTGATAACGTGGCATCAAGCTTGTTTGATCTTTTTCAGCTTAAGACCTTCACGAATGAAACCGTAAAGCCGTTGATTATTAAAACGGAACTGGACGGTATGGACATCATTCCTGCTCACATGTCTCTTGCGACGCTGGATAGGGTGATGGGCAATCGCAGTGGTATGGGGCTTATTCTGAAGCGAGCGCTCAAAGCGGTTTCCCAAGATTATGATTACGTGCTGATTGACTGTCCGCCGATTCTTGGTGTGATGATGGTGAATGCGCTTGCCGCCAGTGACCGTATTTTGATTCCAGTGCAGACAGAGTTTTTGGCGATGAAGGGGCTTGAGCGCATGATGCGCACCCTGAGTATCATGAAAAAATCACGTCCGAATGGCTTTAAAGTCACGATAGTGCCAACCATGTACGACAAGCGCACGCGAGCTTCATTGCAGACCCTGACCCAACTGAAGCAGGACTACCCAAATCAGGTGTGGTCATCGGCCGTGCCGATTGATACTAAGTTTCGTGATGCGAGCCTGAAGCATCTGCCCGTTTCGCACTTTGCATCCGGCAGTCGCGGTGTCTTTGCGTATAAGCAGTTACTGATTTATCTGGAGAGGTTAGCACTCGATGAGTAATCATGATGTCATATCCAGTGAACAGGCACTTGATGATTACTTCTGCGCATTGCTAGACGAAGACACTGAGCTTGAAGAGCTGGATGAAGAATTTGACTTACTTGCTCAAGAACTCGCATCTTCAGAGCCAGAGCCAGAGCCAGAGCCAGAGCCAGAGCCAGAATTGCAGTTGCAACCTATTCAAGATGAGCCTTCTTCATTTCGAGAAAACAATACTCCTGAGCTGGAAGCCCCTAACTTAGAAGACGTAGAACGTTTATTAAGTCAGCTTGAGTCGACCAATGTGGTTGACGAACTGGATATCGAAGAAATTCTGGCCCAGAACACCATGGCGATTGCTCAGCAAGCTAAGCCGAGTTCAGTGGCGGTGTCGCAACCTGTTGAGGTCGAGGAAGAAGTTCAGGAATGGGTTATCGAAGCACCAGTAATTGAAATCGACCAGTCTGAAATAATCTCGGTTCAACCAGAACTTGAACAAGTTATCGAACCTGAGCCAGAACTGGCAGTGGCTTCTGAGTCCAAAGTTTTAGCAAGATCATGGGAAACGACTCAGCGAAATGAAGATTTTCAGGTGCTTTACTTCGATGTGAACGCAGTGATGTTTGCGGTCGCTCTCGATGAGTTAGGTGGCATTCATCGTATCACTGAACTGAATCATTTGATTGGTAAACCCGACTGGTATTTGGGGCTACAGACCAATCGTGAGCAAAAGTTTGATGTGGTTGATACCGCAAAGTGGGTGATGTCCGACAAGCTTTGCGGGGAAGAATACAAAGATAACTACCAATATGTCGTCATGCTAGGTGAGAGCATGTGGGGGTTAGCCAGTAACCAGTTGATGGGGACTGAGACGCTCAATGTCGACAACGTTCGCTGGCGTGAAAAGGCGGGAAAACGCCCATGGCTAGCGGGCATGGTGAAAGAAAAAATGTGTGCTTTAATTCACGTCCAAGCACTTATTGACATGCTAAACGCTGGTTTAGATGTCAAATCAATGAATTAGAATGAAGTCGGGAACGACATTAACGAGGATTGACTATGTCTCAAGCTTTTGAAGTTGAAGTGAAGAAAGATGCCACAAATGACGAAGTGCTTCAGTGGGTGACGTTCCAGCTAGAAGAAGAAACGTACGGCATTAACGTTATGCAGGTACGTGAAGTTCTTCGTTATTCAGAAATTGCACCTGTACCTGGTGCGCCAGATTACGTGCTGGGTATTATTAATTTGCGTGGTAACGTGGTAACGGTTATCGATACGCGTTCACGTTTTGGCTTAATTGAAGGCGAAGTGACGGATAATACACGTATCATCGTTATCGAATCTGAGCGTCAGGTGATTGGTATTCTGGTCGACAGCGTTGCTGAAGTGGTTTACCTGCGTTCTTCTGAGATCGACACCACACCTTCTGTGGGTACTGACGAAAGTGCGAAGTTCATTCAAGGCGTTAGCAACCGCGATGGCAAGCTTCTTATCCTGGTTGATTTGAACAAGCTATTGACTGAAGACGAATGGGATGACATGGCTCATCTGTAATTGGCTGAATGATCATGGCTGAAGTGAATTTTTTATCGATCCCCGTCATCGCTGGTGGTGTCGCTTTTGTAGTGCTCGTACTGCTCGTTTTGCAACTGCGTATTCGCTCCGGTTTGCAAAGGAAAATCGAACAGCAAAGAGCCCAAACTAGACATACTGAGAAAGAAGTACAGAAACTGAGTAAGCAGCTACTGGAAGTTCGATCTGTGGTTGTTGGCTTAGGGCAAAAGGTTACCGAGCAACAAGATATTATCCAGCACCTCAACGAGCGTATTCGCGAGCTGGAACATGCCGATACAGACGGGCGCTTGTATAGCCGAGCCTCCAAAATGGTTCAACTCGGCGCGGATATTAACGAGTTGATTGAAGAGTGCGAATTACCTAAAGCTGAAGCTGAGCTAATGTTATCGCTACAGAAAAAGCTGGCCGGGAAAGAGAAAATTCCGCCACTCAGTAGCCGTCCTTCAGAGATGTCGAGGCATCCATCCTCAGGCATACGACGTTAGTTATAAAAGAAGCTTCGGCTTCTTTTTTTAATCTACCGCCCAAAACGGTAGGTTTTCTCCCTTATGAAATTAAGGCCTCATCCTCATTAATCTTTATAACCATTTATGGTTATATTTATCGAATTGTGTAAGTAAGTTAACAAAAATTCATGAACTTACTTACATCTCTTGGCTCTTGTTCTGTTTCGTCTTATCTAAGCTGTGCTAATATAGCCGCTCGTTCATTATTTAGTTGAAGCCCTATGTTAGAAGTGTCTAACCTTACTGCGATCCGTGACGAAAGGGTCCTGTTTGAAAACCTGAAATTTACGATAAAACCAGGCGAACTAGTCCAGATTGAAGGGCGAAACGGAACGGGCAAAACGACGTTATTACGCATTGTTACAGGGTTAGGCGACAGAGAAGACGGTATTATCAAATGGAAGGGAGAAGAGGTTGAAAAGTCTCGTGACATCTTTCACCGGGATCTACTGTTTCTGGGACACCAAACGGGCGTAAAACGTGAACTTACCGCATTAGAAAACTTACGTTTTTACCAGTCTATTCATAACAACCAAATCTCCGATGAAGAAATCTTTACTGCGTTAACTCAAGTTGGGTTAGCAGGAAGAGAAGATATTCCCGTCGCTCAACTTTCAGCTGGTCAGCAACGCCGCGTAGCGCTGGCGAGGCTTTGGCTAAGCAAGCAAATCTTATGGATTCTGGATGAACCACTTACGGCGATAGATAAGCAAGGTGTCAAAGTGTTAGAGGCTTTGTTTACTAATCATGCTGATAATGGTGGAATTGTGATTTTGACCACACACCAAGATATGTTTTCTGATAGCCCGAAACTTAGAAAAATAAAACTGGGTGATTAATATGATATCGGCCATGACTACTATTATCCGTCGTGAACTCTTGATTGCGTATCGCCGTCAAGCCGACATTCTGAACCCACTTTGGTTCTTTATTATTGTTATCACATTGTTTCCTCTGAGTATTGGGCCCGAGCCTAATTTGTTAGCACGTATTTCAGCAGGCATTGTTTGGGTTGCTGCATTGTTGTCTGCATTATTATCATTGGAGCGGCTGTTTCGTGACGACTTTCAGGATGGTGCATTAGAGCAAATGATGCTTATGCCTATCCCATTGCAACTTGTGGTGATTTCTAAGGTCATAGCACATTGGCTGTTAACGGGATTGCCTCTGATTTTGATAAGTCCTCTGTTGGCGGTTTTACTTTCTCTGGATTTCGATACTTGGCTGGCGGTTGTACTTACGTTATGTATCGGGACACCAGCGTTAAGTTTTATTGGTGCCATTGGGGTGGCACTGACGGTTGGGCTACAAAAGGGTGGGGTACTTTTAAGTTTACTCGTTCTTCCGCTCTATATCCCGATTCTGATTTTTGCAACGTCTGCCATTGATGCCTCAGCGCTTGGTGTAGCGTATAACGGCCAACTGGCGGTGCTAGGCGCGATGCTGATGGGAGCGATGACCCTCACACCATTTGCAATAAGTGCAGCGTTGCGAGTTAGTGTTAACTAACATTAACCAAATAGTCCTTTACTACGATTGGTATTAAAAGGACTTAAATAATGATTAAAGCACAGCGATGGTTTCGGCCTCAGAGATTGTGCCCCTATAAAGCAAAAGTGAGATTGAAATATGTGGAAATGGCTACATCCTTATGCCAAGCCTGAAGCAGCGTACCGCCTTAGTGGTAAGTTTCTGCCTTGGTTTTCTGTATTGGCCCTCGTATTTTTAACGGCAGGTACCATTTGGGGGCTTGCATTTGCGCCTTCAGATTACCAACAGGGTGATAGTTTCCGAATCATTTATATCCATGTCCCGTCTGCAATGTGGTCGATGGGCGCTTATCTGTCGATGGCAATTGCTGCTTTCATCGGTTTGGTATGGCAAGTCCGACTCTCAGATATGGCGGCGTTAGCAATGGCCCCTATCGGAGCGGTATACACCTTTATCGCACTTGTGACCGGTGCTGTATGGGGCAAGCCGATGTGGGGGACTTGGTGGGTGTGGGATGCTCGCCTGACTTCTGAGCTCATTCTTCTCTTTTTATATCTGGGTGTTATTGCGCTTTATCATGCTTTTGACGACCAGAAGACCGCAGCAAAAGCAGCAGGTATTCTAGCGATCGTTGGTGTTGTGAACTTACCGATCATTCACTTTTCTGTGGAATGGTGGAATACGCTACACCAAGGCGCAACCATCACAAAATTCGAACAACCATCCATCTCAGCTGACATGCTTTGGCCTCTGCTGCTGAATATCTTTGGTTTTGCGTTCTTCTTTGGCGCTGTGACGATGGTGCGTTTCAGAAATGAAATCATCAGCAAAGAGAGTCACCGCCCTTGGGTACGTCAAATTGCAACAGAAAAAACTCAGTGAGGTAGCTAACGATGTATTTTGAATCTCTGAGCGACTTTTTTGCCATGGGTGGCTACGCATCATACGTATGGAGCTCATTTGGCATCACTTTTCTATCGATGCTGATTCTCTTAATCACCAGCCTTCGTCGCGGTGATGCATTATTGAATGAAGTGAAAGCAAAAATAGACCGTCAAGCTCGAATTGACGCAGCGAAGAATATGGAGAACACCTTATGAACCCGAGACGTAAAAAGAGGCTAGGTATTGTACTGGCTATCTTTGTCGGTATTAGTGCCACCATTGGTTTGATGCTTTACGCGCTCAACCAGAATATGGACCTTTTCTACACGCCTACGGAATTGGTCAATGGTAAGCCTGATGGTACTAAACCGGAAGTTGGTCAACGTCTACGTATCGGTGGCATGGTAGTAAACGGCTCAGTTCGTCGTGATCCTGACTCTTTGAAAGTCAGTTTTGACCTACACGATATCGGCCCGAAAGTGACCGTAGTTTATGAGGGTATTCTTCCGGATTTGTTCCGTGAGGGGCAGGGTATTGTTGCACAAGGTGTCTTGCGTGATGCGACCACTATTGAAGCATTTGAAGTACTAGCAAAACACGATGAAGATTATATGCCGCCAGAAATCGCTGCAGCGATGGAAAAGACGCATGAACCAATGAAGTACAGCTCTGAGCAGACACAAGGAAGCGGCCAATGATTGCAGAAATCGGTCACTTTGCCCTCATACTATCGCTTGCGATGGCAGTGCTGCTGAGCATACTGCCACTCTGGGGGGCATCAAATAACAACACCATGCTGATGAACACCGCTCGTCCTCTGTCGTGGTCGATGTTTCTCATGTTGTTGTTCTCGTTCATTATTTTATGTTGGGGCTTTTATACCAACGATTTTACCCTGCAATATGTGGCAAGTAACTCGAACAGCCAGCTACCTTGGTACTACCGTTTAACTGCGGTATGGGGTGCTCACGAAGGCTCACTACTTCTTTGGGTGTTGATTCAGGCAGCTTGGACAGTTGCCGTCGCGACATTCAGCCGCGGTATGCCACAAGAATCTGTCGCGCGCGTACTGGCAGTAATGGGGATGATTTCGGTCGGCTTCCTGATGTTTATTATTTTCACATCAAGCCCATTCCTACGTACCTTGCCGTTCTTCCCGATTGACGGTCGTGACTTGAACCCACTTCTACAAGACCCGGGGCTGATTGTTCACCCTCCGATGCTTTATATGGGGTATGTAGGTTTCTCGGTTGCGTTCTCATTTGCTATTGCTTCTTTGATGACGGGCCGTTTAGATACCGCGTGGGCTCGCTGGTCTCGTCCTTGGACAACGGCAGCGTGGGTATTTCTTACCCTAGGTATCGCGCTAGGTTCATGGTGGGCATATTACGAACTCGGCTGGGGTGGCTGGTGGTTCTGGGATCCAGTAGAAAACGCGTCCTTTATGCCTTGGCTGGCTGGTACCGCACTGATGCACTCTTTGGCCGTCACTGAAAAACGCGGCACCTTTAAAGCGTGGACAGTACTGCTTGCTATCTCCGCATTCTCATTGAGTCTGCTGGGGACGTTCCTGGTGCGTTCAGGTATTTTGGTTTCTGTGCACGCGTTTGCCTCTGACCCGGCTCGTGGCATGTTTATCCTTGCCTTCCTGGTATTTGTTATCGGCGGCTCGCTGCTACTGTTCGCGGTAAAAGGCGCATCGGTTCGTGTTCGTGGTAACTTCGATTTAGTGTCGCGAGAGAATGTATTACTTGGCAACAACGTACTGTTGATCGCAGCACTGGTTGTTGTTTTAGTCGGTACATTGTTACCGCTGGTGCATAAGCAAATTGGTCTTGGTTCTGTCTCAATTGGCGCGCCATTCTTCGACATGCTGTTTGCATGGTTGATGATGCCATTTGCTTTCTTATTGGGTATTGGCCCGCTTATTCGCTGGAAACGAGATCAATTGTCATCAATCGTTAAGCCGATGGTGATCTCTGGCGTGACTGCTCTGGTACTGGCGGCGGTTTGCGTATACCTATTCGCAGATTTCTTCCAAATTATGGCTTACATCGGTTGGGTAATGGCAATTTGGATCATCGTCATGCACGGCTTCGAGCTTCACGAGCGTGCAACTCACCGACATAGCTTCGTCGAAGGCGTAGGTAAGTTGCAGCGCAGTCACTGGGCAATGATGTTAGGTCACATTGGTTTGGCGGTAACCGTTATCGGTATCGCAATGGTGCAGAACTACAGCATCGAGCGTGATGTGCGTTTGGCTCCGGGAGAACACTTCCAAATCCAGGGTTATGACTTCTATTTCTCTGGCTTGCGAGACAAAGATGGCCCTAACTACGATGGTTATATCGCGGATTTTGAAGTTACGCATAACGGTAACTACGTCAATACGCTGCATGCAGAGAAGCGTTTCTACCGTACTGCTAAGTCTATGATGACAGAAGCAGCGATTGATCGTGGCGTAACGCGAGATCTTTACATTGCGATGGGTGAGCGTTTAGAAGACAACCGCTCATGGGCTGTACGTATTTACTACAAACCGTTCGTTCGTTGGATTTGGGCTGGTGCTTTGATCATGGCAATTGGTGGTGGTCTGGCTATTTCAGACAAGCGTTACCGCTTCCGTAAGTCATCTAAGAAGAGTGCTAAGGCAAAGGAGCAGGTCGCACAATATGAATAAGAAAGTCTTGTTTATCCCGTTAGTCGCTTTCATGGTCCTAGCGGGGATCTTTGCAACCCAGTTGATGCGTAACCAAGAGGGTGATGACCCGACAAAACTTGAGTCGGTATTGGTGGGTAAACCTGTACCAGCCTTTCACCTTGAAGATTTGGCTGAGCCGGGTAAAGAATACGATCAATCTATTTTCAAAGGCGAACCTTTACTGCTCAACGTTTGGGCTACCTGGTGTCCAACCTGTTATGCAGAGCATAAGTATCTGAATGAACTGGCTGGTAAAGGTGTCAAGATCATCGGTATGAACTACAAAGATGATCGCACTAAAGCAGTAGGTTGGTTGAATGATTTGGGTAATCCTTACCTGATCAGTTTGTTTGACGGCAGCGGTATGCTTGGCCTGGACCTAGGTGTTTACGGAGCACCGGAAACTTTCATTATCGATGCTAATGGTGTTGTTCGTTATCGCCATGTTGGGGATGTCAATCCACGCAATTGGGCTGATACATTAGAACCGCTTTACAATCAGTTGGTTGAGGAGGCGAAGCTATGAGAAAGGTAATTTTAGCCGTATTTGCAGCGCTGACATTCTCATTAGCGGCTCAAGCTGCTATTGAAGTGTACGAGTTTGACAACCTCAAACAAGAACAGCAGTTCAAAGAACTAAGCCACACTCTGCGCTGCCCTAAATGTCAGAACAACACGATCTCTGATTCTAATGCCGAGCTTGCTCAAGACTTACGCCATAAAGTGTATGAAATGACCAAAGAAGGTAAGTCTAAGGAAGAGATCGTTGATTACATGGTCGCGCGATACGGTAACTTTGTGACTTACAATCCGCCATTCACCATTGCTACGGCTATCTTATGGCTTGGGCCGCTATCTGTCGTACTGGGTGGCTTTGCTCTGATCGTATTACGTAGTCGCAAAATAAAAGCAAAAGTCGTCGCAAATAGTGATGAAAAGTGGGACGAACAAAAAGAAGCTCGCCTCAAAGCATTGCTTGAAGAAGAGAACGACGGAGATAAGAAGTAATGACACTATTTTGGATATCTACTGTTGTTCTTACGCTGATCGCTTGTGCTCTGGTAGCCATGCCGTTACTAAAACAAAAAGCGAACAACGATGAAGTACTACGCGATGAACTTAATAAAGCGTTTTACAAAGATCGTTTATCAGAGCTTCAAGAAGAGACCGAAGAAGGTTTGGTTGAAAGCCAGGAAGACCTGATTTCGGATCTTAAACAATCATTGCTAGATGATATTCCAGGCGATAAAGGGCACAAAGAAACAAAAATTTCTCCTATCGCGGTATTGGTTCCTTCTGTGGTGCTGACTGTTGTCTTAAGTTACGGTTTGTATTACCAATTTGGCGCATCTCAAGAAGTGGTTAGGTGGCAAGAAGTGTCGGCAAACTTACCTGAGTTGTCGAAAAAGCTGATGTCGTCTTCATCTGAACCTCTAAGTGATCAAGAGATGGAAGATTTAACCTTAGCATTGCGTACTCGTCTGCATTATCAACCGGAAGATTCAACCGGTTGGTTGTTGCTGGGACGTATTGCTTTGGCGAATCGTGATGTGACCACTGCTATCGATTCCATGGAAAAGTCGTACAACCTTGAGCCTCAAGACCCGGATATTATGCTGGGGTATGCGCAAGCTCTGATGCTTTCTCAGGAAGAATTGGATCAGAATACCGCACGCTCTCTTTTGGGCCAGTTGGTTCAGCAGGATAGAGTGGATCTGCGTGTCTTCTCGCTGCTAGCGTTCGATGCGTTTGAACGTCAAGACTACCCAGCAGCGATCAAATACTGGGGCGTAATGCAACAGATGATCGGTCCTGAAGATAGCCGCTATGAGATGCTTTCTCGCAGTATTGATAGTGCGCGTAAACAGATGGGTGAAGCGGTTTCTCCGGATAAAAGCGTGGCGGTTACCATCAGCCTTGCTCCTGAAGCTCAGGTCGATCCTAACGGAGTACTTATCGTATCTGTCCACCGTGCTGATGGCTCTCCAATGCCAGTAGCTGCGGCTCGTTACCCGTTAGCATCATTCCCGCGAACAGTGGTACTGGATGATGGCAATGCCATGATGCAAGGTTCAAAGTTGTCTTCATTGGATAAGCTTTTGGTGCGTGTACGCGTTGATTCTGATGGTAACGTGGCAACCCGTGATCATGACTGGCACGGTGAGAGTGGTGTCGTAGAGTTCGGGCAACCTGTTGAAGTTATTATCAATAAGCAATTTTAAAAGTTGCGAGTCATATCCGTATAGTGGTATGGCTCTAAACTATCGAGTAGAATGACAAAGGCCAGCTTATGCTGGCCTTGTTTTTATACTTAAGTGACTTCTAAACTGTATCTGAGTCATGCGTTTTATAGCAAGGTTGCTTAAGTATATTAATAGTCGTTATGGAACATAGAATGTATAACAAGGGTAAATCCATCTTCTTGATGCTGTTAGCAATTGGACTGGTTGGCTGTTCAAGTGCGCCTGAGGAGGCAGCAACAGAAGAAACAAATCAAACGACTTCTGATGCGTACGATCCGTTGGAAGGCTTTAACCGTGCCATGTGGGACATTAACTACGATTACCTAGATCCGTATTTAGTACGTCCGGTGTCATTAGCCTATGTGGAATACACGCCTACACCTATCCGTTATGGTATTGCTAACTTTCTGGCGAACTTAGACGAGCCAGCAAGTATGGTGAACAATCTGCTTATGGGTAATGGTGGTAAAGCCGTCGATCACTTTAATCGATTCTGGCTTAACTCCACATTTGGTCTCCTTGGTCTGGTGGATGTAGCCACCGCCGCGGGAATTACCAAATACGATGAAAAAGTTTTCAGTGATGCCGTCGGTCATTACGGTGTAGGCAACGGGCCTTACTTTATGGTTCCGGGATACGGCCCTTACACGCTGCGTGAAGTCACTGATACAGTAGACAGTATGTATGTCCCTCTGACCTACCTAAACTTCTGGGCAAGCCTTGGTAAATGGGCTTTCGAAGGTATGGAAAAACGTGCGTTGCTTGTTTCTCAGGAAGCGCAGCTGGACAACTCACCAGATCCTTATGTTTTGACTCGTGATATTTATATCCAGCGCCAAAACTTTAAAGCAGAAGTGGAGACTGTCAAAGAAGTCGATGCAGAAGAAGAAGCTTATCTGGACGAATACTTAGACGAATTTTAAACCTCTCAGGTTTAAATAGTAGATACGAAAAAGGCTTAGCAGTTGCTAAGCCTTTTTTCTTCAATGGTGTATTCGATTAGAAACGGTAGTTCGCCTGAAGACCAATCAACCAAACATTACCCGTTGTTTCCCCCAAAAACTGACCACCAACTTGCTCCGCTGTATCGTCAGAATCATAACCGCGTGACTCTGTAATTGAGGCATCTTTCGCGATGATATAAGTGAAACCTGCATCTAAGCTGAAATCTTTTGTCCAGTCGTATGTTGCGCCAATGCTTAGCCAGGTACGATCGGTTTCTGGAATAGTGATAGTACGGTTTTTATCGCTAACGGCTGATGTGTCGTATGCAATACCTGTTCTTAACGCCAGTTGCGGCTGAAGCTGGTAGGTCGCACCTAACGCAAAACGGTAATTGTCTTCCCAGTTTTCAACTTTAACCATGTGCGTACCTGCGGTATCAAGGTGCGCTTCCAGTTTTTCGAATGAGCTCCAGTCAGTCCAGTTAAAACTCGCGTGCAGGGCAAGCTGCTCAGTAATCTGGTGGTAGCTTGCCAGCTCCGCAGTCGCTGGTAGCGTCAGGTACATGTAACCATTGTCGCGGGTTTGTGGCAGTTGGGTACCAAAGCCAAAACCAAGACCTTCAGCATGACCCTGCAACTTCAGTTCTACTTCTGATTTGTATGCGAAGCCGATGCGGTTATTGTCGTTGATCTGCCATGCCGTACCGACTTGCCAACCCCAAGCCGTATCATCACCTTCCATGTACTTCAGCGTAGTATCTTGAGGAAGACCCAATGCATTTGTGGCAGGTGTTGTTGCACCAAAGCTACCTTCACCAAGGATATAGCGAACGCCCCCGCCGATACTTACAGCGTTGTTAATCTTGTAGGCTGCATTCAGGTTGACTTCCATTGTGGTCACGCTGGCTTCATTGCCGAAGTGTGACGCGGCAAAACCAGTACCAAGATCCGTTTCCATACCGTAGTTGGTTCCCAACGCTAAGCCGACAGCGAACTCGTCGTTGTACTGATGCGATAGGTAGAAGTTAGGGATGATTGCATCGTGAGCGAAGTCATCTGAAGACGCTGGAATGTTATTGCCGTAGAAATCGACGTCACCGTCTACATCAAGATTTGGATTCACATAGATAGCACCAACAGATACTTGTGTGCCTTCTAAGTAAGTGAGCATCGCCGGGTTTCGCCATTGTGCACTTGCATTATCTGCCATTGCTGCTTCACCTGCGTATGCGCGGCCTAAGCCTGTCGCAGAGAACTCCGCAAGTTGGAAACCGGCTGCATGAGTCGCGCTTGCTGTGCCCAGCAGACTTAGTGCTACTGTCATAGAAAGAAGGGTCTTGTTGGTTTTCATTTTGTGTTCGCTGAATTATTTAAAACGTGGGCTAAAATTCTAAAGATAGAGCTTTTACTTTAGAAATGAAAATCCGGAAAGGATACGTTTTTAGTATTAAATTCTGATCAATTATCTTATAGAAGATTAAAAGCCTGGCTGTAAAAGAGTTGTGAAAGATATTCAGCGAACAGTTGTGCGTCCTAATATAGGTTTTTAGATACACGTGTTCACTGAAGTCGAGCGTAGAATAACTCGCAGGTAAGAAAAAAGGCTGGAAATCCAGCCTTTTATATAGAAAGTTTTTGCAATAGCGACTAATACGTCAATTAGAAGCTACGGCTGTACTGTAAGCCAACTAGAATCGCGTCTGCGTGAGTTGTTGCACTTACGCCAGTAGACAGCATGCCAGGGATAATAGTCGTGCTCTCGTTAACTTTAATGTCATCACCCATTAGGTATGTGAAACCAAAGTCGATGTTAGCTTTGCTGTCAAGATGGTAAGTAAAACCAGTTGAGAACCACTGACGGTCTGAATCTGGTACAGAAATAGACGTTACATTGTCTTGTGCACTAGTGTCGTACATGTAACCCGCACGCAGTGTCCAGTCATTGTTTAGGAAGTAAGTACCACCAATCGC
The DNA here is from genome assembly GCF_921292965.1 of Allocatenococcus thiocycli. Lineage (NCBI taxonomy): Bacteria > Pseudomonadati > Pseudomonadota > Gammaproteobacteria > Vibrionales > Vibrionaceae > Allocatenococcus > Allocatenococcus thiocycli. The sequence continues at coordinate 107,301 of NZ_CAKLCK010000043.1, read as the reverse complement.
GTAGTGCCAGCCGTCTTGCCACTGATATTGTTTAGCGTAGCTGCCAGTTAGCATACCTTGATCTAGGTTTTCAAAATCAATCTGGTCAAAGTCTTTCCAGCCAATGTATTGTACGCTGTAGTGTACCGCGAACTTGGTGTCCTTGATTTTATGATAGCCAGAGAACTCAGCCATGTCTGGCAGAGGTAGCGTGATCTTTTGGCCTTCGTCGTCTTTTGCTTCAAATTCTGGGCTGTAGTGGTATGCAAAACCAAAACGGTTATTTTCGTCTAGCTCAAATACGGTACCTACGTTGAAACCTACGGCCCAACCGTCAGCAGAATCAACATCAAGAAGCGTTGCACCACCTAGAGCAGGATTTACAGCAGCAAGAGCAGAGCTCGTTACGCGTTTCATTGTGCCTTTACCGTAAATCACATCTAGGCCAGCACCAAAGCTCCATTGGTCGTTCAGGCGGTAAGAACCCGCCAGACCAAAGTTAGCGCTTTTCACGTCGGTCAGGCCGCCGTATTCAGCCGCTACGTAGCTGTCAGAGAATTCAGTCTTTGTACCGAAGTTAGAGTAGGCATTTACACCCCAGGCAAACTTGTCGTTTACCGGTACAATTAGGTGAATGTTTGGCGCAAGAGCAGTGTCACCTACATCGTCAACGTCTCCAACAGGGATGTTGTTGCCGTTAATGTTGTAAGTGGCATTTTTCACTTCAATAAGTGAAGTAATAGTTTCAAAACCAACAGACAGTTCCATTTTGTCAAACAGCGCCATTGCTGCTGGGTTACGCGCCATTACTGAAGCGTTGTCTGCGATAACTGCATCACCAGCAAAGGCACGGCCAAGGCCAGTCGCTGATTGGGCATTAATTTGGAAACCTGCTGCCATCGTTTGACCTGAGGCAAAAGCTACCGTTACTGCTAAGAGAGTCTTTTTGAACAGACGCTTATTATAAGTCATGTGTTTTTCCTTATTAGATTCGTCTCTTTGGACGATAATTCGAGCTTTTGCTCAGTGGCGCAGATAGTAGTCACAAGAATGTTATTAACAAATCCGACCATTGGATAAAATTTAGGAAAAATTATAAAAATGATGCTAAATGCAGGGAAATGACATCTAAACTGTAATATTTAGAGCTTATACTCTAATGGCGCTGCGGCGGGTTGTAGGCGGTAAACGTTTGCGTCCTACAAATACACAACTGCCGCATAGTGGTCACACTAGGCGGCAGCTAATGGGTTTAACACTAATTATGTTTCAACTTATTACATAGGTTGGATTAGAGGGGTCAGTTTACTGGCGATCACATTGATATCCTCACCTTGTTGACCGACCAAGATCATACTTGCGCTACCTATAGGTTGAACGACGCCACTCATGCCTTCTTTGTTGAAGTCGACAGCTTGCTCACTTGGGATTCTAGTAATGAACATGGTGACTTTACCTTTCAAACCCTGAAAAACCATATGCACGGCATTAGACTCTCCGAATCCACAGTGATTTAAGTAATAAACGTGGTAAGGAAAGTTCTGGTTGAACTTAAAATTCAGCGGAGACATTTTGGCGTTGATGAATGTGCTTGGCACATTTTCATCCAAGTGACGGACAAAAGGCTCTTCGTCTATTACATGTTTGATTGCTGTATCCGCCAATGTAGCATGTGCCGGTGAGACGAGAATATTGCTCCAGTTGACCTGACCAACTAACAAGCCAGCTGTAAATGCTAACGATGCAGCCAAAGCCATTGCCTTCTTAGCAAAAGTAGGGCGGACAACGTTTTGTTCAAGAGAGCTCGAACTTTGGCTGAACAAAATTTTGTCAGCAAGATCTTCAGGCACATCGACATTCATAGCCTGTTTGATTTTTTCATCGAGATCCAAAACGTCTTCAACAAACTTATGGTTAGCACTGTTGTCTGCCAAAGCTTGCAGTATCTCTTCATCCTTCTGTTTTGGATCCGACAAAATACGACGACGAAATTCTAAATCATCCATTTTTTTGTCCTCTCTTTGTATCTTGAGAATCCAACATCTCTTTAAGTTGATTACGAGCACGAAATAGTCGAGTCATCACAGTGTTTTTGTTCAGTTCCAGTATGTCGCCGATCTCTTCTCCACTGAAACCGCCTACGACTTGCAGAAATAAAGGTTCACGATATTCGACGTCTAATTTCATGATCTGTGCCTGAAGCCACTCTTGCTGGTGATGAGGGTCGTCGCTGACCTTTGCATCATTGCCATAGTCATCGATATCAACTAAATCAAATTGTTTGCGTTCGAACCGGCGTGCATTTTCTCGTCTTAATATGGTAATAAGCCAAGACTTTGCCGCTTTTTCGTCCAGCAAGCTATCTAGAGATTTCCATGCGCGAAGACAGGTTTCTTGCACCAAATCTTCGGCTACCGCTTTATCTTTACATAACCAGTAAGCATAGCGATATAAATCACGATGATAGCCCCGAACGAGCGATTCATATTTTCTTTGTTTGTCCATATCAGAGTTGACCGGACTGTTGGAATTTTTCTTTCCAAACATTTTTAACATGGCTGCAAGAGCCCCCATTTGTTATTTAACCAGTACTGTGTGGTCATTCGGATAGACATACAGAGTTTAGCAGTATCAACTGTTTTGTCTCACAGTAGTCAGGTCCAGGTTTCATTATTACGACTCAGATAGAAAACCAGTAGCCATGCATTTATTTGGAAGATTGAAAAAATAGATCGCTTGATAAGCGCTAAATCAATATAAAATTGATCTATTTCAAAAACTCGATCAGTAAAGCGGTTATAGTTACTCCTGTCATCTCGTTAGTCCTTGTGACTAACATGTTGAGCAAGATGACACTTCCTTTTGAAGGCTGACTTTACTTTCTCCTAATCAGGAAACTGATTAATGTTCAATTGGCGTAAGTTAATTGTTTTTATAGATATTCCGACCACACAGTTCTGTGTGGTTTTTTTTTACCTAAATTTCGCTTTCTAACCCAGTTCTTATTCAACTATCTTCATTGTTCATAGTCGGTTAATCGCGCCGTCAGCATAATGTATTTCATATCAATAAAAGCCAAAAGCTAGTATTTATCTAGGCATCCGGTTTGTGATCAATCTTTATTACACTTGGCGAAAAGTTTACTTAAATCGAGATATTAGGTGACTTATAGCCATTGTAACGTTTTAAAATCGCTATTGGTGTTGATTTAGAGTAATTGATCTACTTGCTTCACGTTTATCTAAACGCACCTTTGATAAATTTAACAAGTTGATTACAATGCATCAGGTCAGACCTCTTGTTAATTAAGGAGAAACAATGGGCAAGCAGGAAGTAAAGACGCGTCATGGTGAACGCGTTGCTATTGTCGCGGGGCTTCGAACTCCCTTTGCTCGTCAAAGCACGGAATTTAGCCAAGTGCCAGCAGTCGATTTAGGGAAGATGGTAGTAAGTGAAATGCTTGCTCGAACCGATCTTGATCCGAAATTAATAGAACAAGTGGTATTTGGACAGGTTGTACAAATGCCAGAGGCACCAAATATTGCACGTGAAATCGTATTGGGGACGGGAATGAACGTCCATACCGATGCTTACAGTGTGACTCGCGCATGTGCCACGAGTTTTCAAGCCGCCGTTAATGTTACGGAAAGCATCATGGCAGGCACGATTGATATCGGTATCGCGGGTGGCGCTGACTCTTCATCGGTACTACCGATTGGCGTATCCAAAAAGCTTGCAGCCAACCTGCTGGCTCTCAGCAAGACCAAAACGCTCGGCCAAAAGCTCAATGTGCTTAGAAACCTTAGCTTTAAAGATTTAATGCCAGTTCCTCCTGCGGTTGCTGAGTACTCGACGGGTTTGTCGATGGGGCAAACGGCAGAGCAGATGGCGAAAACGCACGGTATTTCTCGTGCAGAGCAAGATGCTCTAGCACACCGTTCTCATACTCTGGCGTCGCAAGCGTGGAAAGAGGGCAAGATTCAAGGCGAAGTCATGACTGCGTTCCCTGAACCGTATAAAAAGTGGATTTCAGAAGACAATAACGTTCGTCATGACTCAACGTTAGAAGGATACGCAAAACTTCGCCCAGCATTTGACCGTCAATATGGCAGCGTAACCGCAGCAAACAGCACGCCTCTGACTGATGGTGGTGCAACTGTGATGCTCATGCGCGAAGGTAAAGCGAAAGAGCTTGGTATGGAAATCCTTGGCTACATTCGCGGCTACGCATTCTCTGCTATTGGCGTAGAGACCGACATGTTAATGGGTCCTTCTTACGCGACGGCGAAGGTATTGGAAAATACAGGGCTGGAATTGTCGGATCTGACACTGATTGATATGCATGAAGCCTTTGCGGCACAAGCGCTGGCTAACGTGAAAATGTTTGCCTCTGATAAGTTTGCTCAAGAAAACCTTGGCCGTTCAAAAGCCATTGGTGAAATCGACATGGATAAATTCAACGTACTTGGTGGCTCGATTGCTTATGGACATCCGTTTGCAGCAACGGGCGCGCGCATGATGACGCAAACACTGCGCGAGCTAAAACGTCGAGGTGGTGGTATTGCATTGAACACCGCATGTGCGGCGGGTGGTCTTGGTGCAGCAATGATTCTGGAGGTTGAGTAATGAGCGAGCAAAAAGCATTTAGTCTGAAGATTGACGAGCAGAATATCGCTTGGTTGGCAATTGATGTGCCTAATGAAAAGATGAACACGCTACAGGCGGCTTTTGTTGAAGATATGCAGGAAATCTTCGCACAGCTAAAAGACTCAACTGGAGTCAAAGGGATGATCATTCATTCCCTGAAGCCAGATAACTTTGTTGCTGGTGCCGATGTACGCATGCTTGACGCATGTACCACCGCAAGCGAAGCGGAAGCGTTGGCAAAACAAGGACAAGAACTCTTCCAACAATTGTCTGACCTGCCTTATCCGGTCGTTGCTGCTATTCATGGCCCTTGTCTCGGAGGCGGCTTAGAGCTTGCTCTGGCGTGTGACTATCGTGTCTGTACGGAATCCGACATCACTCGTTTAGGTCTGCCAGAAGTACAGTTAGGCTTGCTACCAGGCTCTGGTGGTACACAGCGACTTCCTCGACTAATTGGTCTGTTACCTTCACTTGATTTAATCCTGACGGGTAAACAGCTCCGCGCTAAAAAAGCGAAAAAGCTGGGAGTAGTAGATGACTGTGTACCAGAGACTATTTTGCTTGATGTCGCTAAGCAATTTATCGACAAAGGCAAAAGCAAAGGTAAGAAAAAGCAGTCGACCAAAGAAAAGCTGATGTCGGGCAGCGGGTTAGGGCGAAAGTTTGTATTTGAGCAAGCCGCGAAGAAAACCAACGAAAAAACCCGAGGCAATTATCCTGCTACAGTGGCGATTTTGGAAGTGATCCAGCATGGTTTGGAGAAAGGGTTCATTAAAGGCCAGGAGCTTGAAGCGAAGCGCTTCGGCGAACTGGTTATGAGCTCAGAATCGAAAGCGCTGCGTTCCATCTTCTTTGCTACCACAGAGATGAAGAAAGAACACGGCACGGATGCTAAGCCTGCTGCCGTGAAAAAAGTCGGTGTACTTGGTGGCGGTTTGATGGGCGCTGGCATTAGTCATGTCTCCGTTGCGAAAGCTAAAGTGCCGGTTCGAATTAAAGATGTGAGCAATGACGGTGTCTTAAATGCGCTGAACTACAACTACAAGTTGTTCGACAAGCAACGTAAGCGTCGCATTCTCTCTAAAGCGGATCTCCAAGCAAAAATGATGCAGCTTTCGGGTGGTGTAGACTTCACCAGTTTCAACCAGATCGATGTGGTTATTGAGGCGGTGTTTGAAGACCTTGATTTAAAACAGCAAATGGTCGCGGATATTGAAGCAAACGCGAAGCCAGAGACCATTTTTGCGACCAACACATCGTCACTGCCAATCCATAAAATTGCAGAAAAAGCTGAACGTCCAGAGAATATTGTCGGTCTTCACTATTTCAGCCCGGTAGAGAAAATGCCGCTGGTGGAGGTTATCCCGCATGAAACCACATCAGACGAAACCATTTCTACGGTTGTTGCGTTAGCCAAGAAACAGGGCAAAACGCCAATCGTAGTCAAGGACACAGCTGGCTTCTACGTAAACCGCATTCTTGCACCTTACATGAACGAAGCTGCGCATATCTTGCTGGCAAACGAGCCGATAGAAAAGATAGATAATGCGTTACTGGATTTTGGCTTCCCGGTTGGGCCAATCACACTGCTTGATGAAGTAGGCGTGGATATTGGCGCTAAAATCATGCCGATTCTGGTCAATGAATTGGGCGAGCGTTTCAAAGGTCCGGATGTATTCGATACTTTGCTTAACGACGGTCGTAAAGGCCGTAAGAGTGGCAAAGGCTTTTACACCTACAAAGGTAAGAAGAAAGAAGTCGATAAGTCTGTCTATAAGCTATTGAAACTTGAGCCTGAGTCTAAGCTCAGCGATAACGATATTGCACTGCGCTGTGTGCTGCCAATGTTGAATGAAGCGGTACGCTGTTTAGATGACGGTATTATTCGTTCGCCACGCGATGGTGATATTAGTGCGATTTTCGGTATTGGCTTCCCACCATTCTTGGGTGGTCCTTTCCGTTATATGGATCAGTATGGCTTGAAAGAGCTGGTCGAGAAAATGAATGAATTTGCATCGAAATACGGTGACCGATTTGCACCTTGTGACGGCTTACTCACCCGAGCGGGCGAAGAACGTACGTTTTATTAATACTCAGCGCTGAACAACGTTGAAAACAAAAGGCTTGCACCTCGCAAGCCTTTCCAATAGGTAAAAGAAATTAGTTCTTCTTGTCTTTCTTATCTTTATTGTGGCCTTTACCTGGGTTGCCATCACCATGAACGCTGGAGTTACCCTTTTTGTCCTTATCCCAGTTCTTAGAAGTGCAGTCATCTGATTTCACCGAGATATTGTCACCGCTCAAGCGAACACAGTCTTTACTTAGCTCAAAGTCATCACCTTTCACTGTGATTTCTGCATGAGCTGATGCGAATGGAAGGAGAACTGCTGCAAGTAATAGGAATTTTTTCATAGATGCCTCATGTGCGAGTTGTTATATTTGAATATAAGCCAATTGAAACATAAGTTAATTAGAGCATAAGCTGCATTGACGTTATTTCAAATTTCTGCCAATTTTATCTAAAACAACAGTCTCTTACCCTAATCCACAATCTTTTGGTCTTAGTTGAAACTCTTCAATAGAGCCTACTTCTTGTCCTAGGTGGATACGAGGTTCGTCAGCGTGAGCCTGACCTTGCGAATGCATCACCAATCGATTGGCTGTTCTCGGTTTTAACTCATTGACTACGAAACGAATCATATCTGCGCGAGTCAGTTTTTTCAGTTCCGCCAGCACTTTTTCTCGCTGATTAAATTCAGTGTCCTTGTTACCTATTGCGACCCAAAGGCGTTGAGCTCGACCGCGCAATGTGGTGTCCGGTGTTGCTATCTGATTCCACAAGCCACGTTTACTGGTGTGCCACTGATAATCATTGAGCTCTAAAAGCACCATGTAAAACGCGTTTAAGAATTCATCAATAGAAGTGACGAGCTCAGCAGGCGCGGCGTTTGGCGACTGGACATAAAGAACGATACCCGGGTGGCGGTTAAGTGGCATGTTTCCCGTGCCGACCATATAGCCTAATTGTTGTTTAGTGCGTATTTCGTGAAAGAATGTCGCTGACATCAAATGGTTTGCCAGAGAGTAAAGCGCAATACTGCATGGCTCAATATCCTCACATTGATGATAAATGACGACCGCGGAATCCTGCTGGTCACAGTGCACTTCACGCTGAAAACTGCCGTTTTGACCCAGCATTACCAATGGTCGAAGTGCTTCCTCATAGCGCTGCTCTTTGACTCGCAGTGCATCCTTTAATGTGGTGGCCATGTCATGCGCTTGCTGGCGTTGCCAGTCGCCATAGACAAACATTTCTACATGCAATTCGGCGAGAATCGACTCTACGAACACCGACAACTCATCGACTTCAATTTGCTCCAGTGCTTCAGCAAGCGTCGCAAATGGTGGATTGTTAGGCTGTAATAATCCCGTTAACGAGTTGAACAGTTGCGAAATAGGGCGATCTTGCGCTGAGTTTCGCCAGTTCCTGAGTAGCTGTTGTTTGATTGTGTCAAATCGAGCCTGGCTGAACTCACGAGCGGCAAAGCGGCGCAAAATCATTTCTAATAGCTGGGGAAGTTTTTGGCTAAAGCCGGATAAAGTCAGCGTCACGCCACCTTGGTGGGCATACATGTTGTAGCCCATGCCAGCAATTTCGGCCTGATAAGTTTCTTGTGCGAGTGAGTCGAGAAACATCTCTACGCAGAGACGAGTCTTGACGATGTTTTTAGGTGAAGCGACGGCATGCGAACTGTCTATCGCTACATAGAGCACGCCTTTAGGCACGCGGAATTCATCATCTTGTAAATGCCATAGGCGGAAACCTTCCAAGTCTTCAATTAACTCGGGGAGGGAGTTGCCGTGTTCCAGAGGCATAGGATCAAGGTTGTAGCATATATACGGGTTCTTCTCGGGCAGTACAAATTGCCAACGTGGGTCAATTTGATGGAAGAAACGTTTTTGCTCGCTGGAAAATGGCGTCACTGAGTACGGAGTAAAATACCATTCTGCGGTACGATCGTAGTCTAACCCTTTGGCAATCAGCGTTACTCTTACATTGTCGATGCTCAAGTAATTCAACAAATCACGTTGCAGCGCTTCGTCGTAACCTGCCATTTTGTAATCGCCGTAGATGGTATCTTCCGGCTGATAGTGCTGCATATTGACGACAAGGTGGCTAACAAAATCAAGCGGCCTTGACGGTTCCTGAAAACGAAATGCAGATTCGAGCACTGCCTGTTTCTCCAGGTAGCGCCATTCGTCCATGCCTTCTTGACGAATCAAGGTTAAATATTGGAATACTGCCTGAACGATATCATCGACGTGGTCGAGGCCTGTTGGTGTAAGTGTACAACTCACGGTAAAGTCACGGTAATTGCTGCCGCTTGCACCGCCTCCAGCAGAAAGAGAAGTGATCCATCCCTTACTCTTAAGCTGAATCATTAAGCTGCCTTCCCCTTCATAGCCCAGTAAATGAGCAAAATAGGAGAGGGGTTTTGTGCCGTAATACTCGTCCATTCCCGGCATGGGAAAAGTCAAAATTAACTTGCGAAATTCCTTAATGGGCTCAATCTGGACAAAGATTCCGGTGCTGTTTTCCGTGCCAATAGGTACATCAATCGATTTACCTTTCAATTGATGATTAGGGATGGCCGCGAACATGCGCTCTACCCACGCTTGCTGCTCTTCAAGGGATTGAGGGCCAAACAGCGTTAGCGTCATTAAATCAGCAGAGTATTGAGAATGATGGAACTCGACGATTTCGTCACGAATAGACTTACCATTTCTGTCGCCGAGCGTATCAATATTCCCTACGGAAAACTTTGAAAATGGATGCTCTGGATTGATGACTTCTTTATTAACCTGATACAAACGACGAGAATCGTCATTCAGTTTTAGCTTGTATTCTGAATCGACGGCCTGACGCTCTTTGTCTAATGCTTCCTCGTTAAATAAAGGTGCGGTAAAGAATTGGCTGAAGCGATCTAGCGAGTTTTCAAAGGCATTTGGAGTGACATCGAAAAAGAAACAGGTGTGCTCTGTTCCTGTCCAAGCGTTGTTTGTACCACCATGTTGGCTAATATAGCTTTGAAATTCGCCTACTTTAGGGTATTTTTCCGTACCCAAAAAAAGCATGTGTTCTAAATAGTGCGCTAAACCTTGGCGATCATCAGGATCGTCAAAGTGTCCGACGTTCACTGCTAGAGCGGCTGCAGATTGTTGAGCTGTATCGGAATGAATCATCAATACGCGCAAATCATTACTCAGCGTAATGTAGCGGTATTGATTTGAATCGTTAGGACTTAGGTGCACGATGCGTCTCCAGATTTCGCATTACAGTAATTATGAACCCTGAGTGGGGCAGCGCAAATGTTGCGCGTCGACAAATACTGCTCCCTGCGTTTTTGTTTTTCGTAAGACTACTGCATAGGCCCATCGCTTTTGCGTATGGGTAGGGCTGTTTGAAGGAATGCACTGAGTTCATGGCATAGCCAAAGCGGTGATGAACTGAGTATATTCTTTTTTAATAGATTGTTAAGAAAGTCGCTATCTTTGGCAAGCTAATTGGTATAATGAACAGACAATTATATCAGTATTTATGTTTCGACATTATTAAAATTAGCCCCGAATATCTTATAAAGATAGCAGTCAACCTTTTGGTAGCGTTAGCTATCCATAGGAAATAACATGAAAATATTCATTATGCGTCATGGCGAAGCCGAACACTTTGCGGATTCTGACGCAGCTAGGCAACTGACCCAAAGAGGCAGAGATGAGTCACAAGCTGTCGCCCGAGCGTGCAAAGAACAAGGTTGTGCTCAATTCGACAAAGTACTCGTGAGCCCGTACATCCGTGCTCAACAAACCTGGCAAGAAGTCAGCGAACACTTTTCGGCCCAAAGTATTGAAACGTTTGAAGATATCACGCCTTACGGACAATCTGAATGCGTATACGACTATGCTAATGCCCTCATAGAAGTTGAAAAGCTTGAGTCGTTGCTGTTTGTTTCGCATTTACCGCTAGTCGGATATTTAACGGCAGAGTTTGTGAGAGATATGGCTCCACCAATGTTCCCGACATCCGGATTGGTTTGTGTCGAATACGATCCTCAAACCCAGCAGGGTGAGGTGTTGTGGCATATCACGCCATAAGCGTTGAACCAAATTTAATCAAAAGGCAGGAATATCCTGCCTTTATTATTATGGAAAACAGATTGTTATTGAACGAATTTTTACTTCTCTGGAATCGAGAGAAGGACGAGCAGCGCACCGTCACCCCCAAACTCTAAAGGGGCTTGGTGAAAGGCCATCACATCAGGGTGTTGAGCCAGCCACAGTGGCGATTTTTGTTTGAGGATATGCTTGCCAATCCCGTGCTGAACGCAAGCACAGTGAATTTCGTTCTTTACGCAGTACGCGATCATCGCGCCTAATTCGCGCTTTGCTTCCTGCTGAGTCATACCATGCATGTCGAGGAACACGTCGGGCACATAAACACCACGACGTAGACGTTTTACCTCATAGGTGGAAACGTCGTCACGTGCATAGCGAGTCGGCCCTTCTTCATTGAGAAGAGGGACAAACTCATCAGAAAAGTAAAATTCTGAATCACTCGCTTCACGGTTTGAGCGTTTGATTTCTTTTTGCTTAGTATTTTTTTTTGGTTGCTGGATTATGGTATCCTGTCGCAACTTTTTTACGCCCTGTACTGCTTCCTGAAACAAGGCGAAATCGTCATCGTGTTCGGTGTCTTTTTTGCTCATTAGGTAAACAAATTTATTAATAAATTTTATTAGCAGTATTGTAGCGCTTTTCGGAGGCAATTTTGGATAAGATTTTTGTAGAAGAAGCGGTATCTGAGCTACATACCCTTCAAGATATGATTCGTTGGACGGTCAGCCGCTTTAATGCTGCGAACCTGTTTTACGGTCACGGTACTGATAACGCGTGGGATGAAGCCGTGCAGCTTATCCTGCCAACGTTATACTTGCCGATCGATGTGCCTCCACACGTATTGAGCTCTCGCCTGACAACCAGCGAGCGCATGCGTATTGTTGAGCGTGTAGTAAAACGCATCAACGATCGCACACCTACCGCATACCTGACTAACAAAGCGTGGTTCTGCGGTCTTGAGTTCTTCGTAGATGAGCGTGTACTTGTGCCGCGTTCTCCAATTGGTGAACTGATCCAAGCAGAATTCCAACCTTGGTTAGTGGAAGAGCCAGTTCGTATCATGGATATGTGTACGGGTAGTGGCTGTATTGCGATTGCTTGTGCGCACGCGTTCCCAGAAGCAGAAGTTGATGCTATCGATATCTCGACGGATGCACTGCAAGTGGCTGAGCAAAACGTTCAGGACCACGGCATGGAACAGCAAGTATTCCCAATGCGTTCGGATTTGTTCCGTGACTTACCAAAAGAGAAATACAACCTGATCGTGTCAAATCCACCGTACGTGGACGAAGAAGACATGAACAGCCTGCCAGACGAGTTCACGCATGAGCCAGAGCTTGGCCTGGCTGCGGGTACGGATGGTCTGAAACTGGTTCGCCGTATTTTGGCTAATGCACCGGATTATCTGACAGACAACGGTATCCTGATTTGTGAAGTGGGTAACTCTATGATTCATATGATGGATCAATACCCACAGATTCCATTTACCTGGATTGAATTTGAAAATGGCGGCCACGGTGTATTCATGCTGACTCGTGATCAACTAGTGGAATGTGCAGAAGAGTTCAAACTGTACAAAGACTAATAGCCATACCCATCATTTTCTAAAACACCGAGCCTAGTGCTCGGTGTTTTTTTATGCGGAATTCATCAAGATTAAGTGAATATTTACTCTTTACATCAAAACGTAATAGAGCCACTATGAATCCACGAAGAATTGATAAGCAGTTGCGCCTCGATTTGAGAAGGCGTGGCGACAATAACTTGAGGAAGTAATGGCAGGAAACAGTATCGGACAACATTTCCGAGTGACGACATTCGGGGAAAGTCACGGTATCGCACTGGGATGTATCGTAGACGGGTGCCCGCCGGGGTTAGAAATTACAGAAGCAGATCTGCAAGTCGATCTGGACCGTCGTCGTCCTGGCACATCACGTTACACTACGCAGCGTCGTGAACCGGATGAAGTTAAAATTCTTTCAGGTGTGTTCGAAGGTAAAACAACGGGTACATCAATCGGTCTGTTGATTGAGAACACCGATCAACGCTCGAAAGATTATTCTGAGATCAAAGATAAATTCCGTCCAGGGCACGCAGATTACACTTACCATCAAAAATACGGCATTCGTGATTATCGTGGTGGCGGCCGTTCGTCAGCTCGTGAAACGGCAATGCGTGTTGCGGCAGGTGCGATTGCGAAAAAATACCTGAAGGACGAATTCGGCGTAGAAATCCGCGCTTACCTATCACAAATGGGTGATGTGTCTATCGACAAAGTGGATTGGGATGAAATTGAAAACAACGCATTCTTCTGTCCGGATGTTGATAAAGTTGAAGCGTTTGATCAGCTTATCCGTGACCTGAAAAAAGAAGGCGACTCAATTGGTGCGAAGATTCAGGTTGTCGCAACCAATGTGCCTGTTGGTCTTGGTGAGCCAGTCTTTGATCGTTTAGATGCAGATATTGCGCATGCGCTGATGAGCATTAACGCGGTGAAAGGTGTTGAAGTGGGTGATGGTTTTGATGTCGTCAACCAACGCGGCAGCCAGCACCGTGATACGCTTTCTCCACAAGGTTTTGGCAGTAACCATGCTGGAGGTATTCTTGGTGGTATTTCTACTGGCCAGGATATTGTGGCAAATATTGCGCTTAAGCCAACCTCAAGCATCACGGTTCCGGGTGACACTATCACCAAAGAAGGTGAGCCGACTCAGCTGATCACTAAAGGTCGTCATGACCCATGTGTTGGTATCCGCGCGGTACCTATTGCTGAAGCAATGCTGGCGATTGTTGTGATGGATCACTTGCTTCGTCACCGTGGTCAGAACTTTGGTGTGACGACAGAGACGCCAAAGATTTAACCATTGTTTTGAATACAAAAAAGGTTGCCTTGTTGGCAACCTTTTTTTTGTTTTGCATGTTTAATGAAGTGAGCTTTCGGTTTCCAAATGGAAAGATGGCAAACGCCATTTAAATCGAACCGCTGCCATACGTAACACATAGCCAACCACCAGCGTTACGATAGTGGCCGTGACGTCCGGCACATTAAATTCTAATAATGCTAAGTACAGCCCAGAAGCGATTAAGGCTACGGATGCGTAGAGCTCTTCATGCAGTACTAGCGGAGTCTGACGACAAATCAGGTCACGAAGTAGTCCGCCAAATACGCCAGTCACTAATGCAGACACCATACAGATGCCAGGGTGCAGCCCCATATCCAGTGCGATTTTAGTGCCGATGATACTAAAGACGATCAAGCCTAACGCATCGAGACGAATAAACAGACCTTTTAATTTGATCACCCACTTCGCTAGCCCTGTTGTTAAAATTCCTGCAAGGCAAGTGATGGCGAGAAACTCCGGGTTTTTTACCCAGCCGAGCGGATAGTGCCCTAATAAGATGTCACGCACGGTGCCGCCACCGATGGCAGTGGCACTCGCGACCAACATAACTCCAAACCAGTCCATTTTTCTTCGTCCGGCACTTAACGCACCAGTCATGGCTTCAGCCGTGATACCAATGACATACAACACACTTAGCAGCATAAGGGACACTCAACATCAAATACAACCAGGCTTGAAGCGATGGGAAAGTGCCTCAAACCTATCAATACGCTCTACTCATCTGAGAGCATAAAATATTGCGAGAGTGTAGTGGGAAATGTGATCTGTGACGAATGAGAAATTGTATCGAGAAGTAAGGTTTCAGATTAATCCAGCTAATAACCAAACCTGTTGTGTGGCTTTACGAGCTGGATAAAAACAGCGACAATGCGCAGCGTAAGTCCGTATGAAATACAGAATCGATGATGACCCACGACTATCAAGACCTTATCACCCTATTTAACGACACATTTCTAGAACCTTTTAACACGAAATTAGAGCTGGGTGGAGATGAACCTATCTACCTTCCTGCGGATGAAGAGCAACCTCACCACCGGATTATTTTTGCTCGTGGTTTCTATGCGTCTGCACTTCATGAAATCTCGCATTGGTGTGTAGCTGGCCCTGAGCGTCGTTTATTGGAGGATTTTGGTTATTGGTACGAGCCGGATGGCCGAACGGCTGAGGTTCAGGCTGAGTTTGAGAAAGTAGAAGTTCGCCCTCAGGCATACGAGTGGGTACTGTCTAAAAGTGCTGGCTTCCCTTTTACTGTCAGTTGTGACAATCTACACGGCGATTTTGAACCAGATAGGCTTGGTTTTATGCATAAAGTGCATAACGAAGTGTTAGGTATTCTGGAGGCAGGATTGCCACAACGAGTGAAAATGCTGTCTGAAGCGCTACGCTCTTTTTACCAAACTAAGCCGCTGGAAGCGTCTGACTTTATCGTTAAATAACCTCAGAGATACTCCATGATTATTGAATTTGAAGAAAAACTACTGGAACTGATTGATGCTCGAATTGAAACAGCATCAGATGACGAGCTGTTTGCTGGTGGTTATCTGCGTGGTCACATCTCTTTATCTGCTGCATCGTGTGAAGACGAAGGCATCAATGATATTGAAGAGCTGAAAGCTCGCATCGCCAACAGTTTAGATGAAGCTCGTACAGAGCTAAGTCCATCCGATCGCATTATTGTTAGCGATCTATGGCAAGAGCTACAGGCTCAAGCTTAATTATTCCTACCCCATTTCTAATTGTTTCGAAGTAGACCTACGTACTACTTCGAAAAATTTGAATCTCTCCGTAAAATTTTTGTGGTTGTTGGCAAACTGTTTAACTTTTATTCTGATGGCATAAAGAGTGAACAAAAGGATACAACCATGAAAATTGTCGCATTTGCTGCTTCTACCAGCTCAACATCAATCAACAAAGTACTTGCTACTTACGCAGCCAATCAAGTTGAAGGCGCGCAAGTGAATGTATTGGACCTAAACAACTATCAAGTTCCAATGTTTAGTGAAGATACAGAGAAAGAGATCGGCCAGGCAGAGGGTGCTATCGCCTTCTTAAGAGAGCTAGAACAAGCGGATGCAATCGTGGTTTCTTTTGCTGAACACAACGGTTCTTACGCTGCAGCGTACAAAAACTTGTTTGACTGGGCGACGCGTATTGAACGTAATGTATTCCAAAACAAGCCAGTGGTTTATCTCGCAACCTCTCCAGGCCCTGGTGGCGCACAAAGCGTATTGGCAGCGGCAACAGGTTCTGCTCAGTTCTTTGGTGCAGATGTTAAGGCGTCTGTGTCAGTGCCAAATTTCTACGAGAATTTTGACGTAGAAACCGGTGCAAGTCTAAATGCAGAAATCGCTGAGCAAGTACAACAAGCAGTCGCTCAATTGGCGTAACCCAGCCAGGATTTACTGCCACAGTTATTATTTCTCGGGAATGATACTCGTGTTTAGTGAATGGTAAGAGCCCCCACCTATCTCTAAGCACAGTCATTCCTTTGAGTTTAGTGTGGTCTGGAAGCCTCTAATAACGCATCGTTGTTACAAGCTCCTTGACCACGCTTTTTGTTTCTGCCAAAACTTAACTAAAGTTCAGTAATCGCCTTACCTTTGCGCAGCTTACGAACCCACATCCGACTTGGATGCAATTCAGCTAACACTTCTACAGGCAATGGCAGAGGGTCGCCACAAATTTGTGAAGCCAGCAGTTCTGCCATTAGTGGAGCAGAGCTCAATCCGCGGGACCCCAGTCCTAAAAAGCAGAATAGGTTAGGGAACTGATGAATTGCTTCTACTTCCTCTTCCTTCTGGTTTTGCAAGTTTGCGTATTGTGTTTTAACTGACTCAAAATCACTTACATTACCAATAAATGGCAAGTGGTCGCGACTCACACAGCGAATTCCTTGGCGTGATAAGTTTCCTGTTATGTCGACCTCGTTGGTCCATGTCTGATTTGGCACACACTTGACGAGCTTGTCAGCATTGTCGCGTTGCGCTTCGGCATCAAACTCGTAATCCAAGTGGCTGCGATCGTAACTTGCGCCAATGCAGAGCTGCTTATTCTTTGGGTTAACAGGCGTCATGTAGCCATCGTAGCAAAGCACCGATTTCAGCTTAGACAGCGTTTCTGTCGCTGGTGCGTGGCTGACCTGACCTTTCACTTGACCCATCGGCAGAGCCGCAGTTTGGCTCAACGTTTGGAACTCATGGCCATTGGCAATCACGACAGTAGAATGCTCAAAGGTTTGACCATTCGATGTTAGTGCCCAGCTTTGACTTTCTTCATTCCAAGTGAGCGCGTCGATTTTGTGTTCAAACTTGGCTTCGAAATTGTCATTTTTTTCAAGCTGAGCGATCAGCCCACGGGTTAACTCGGCAGGACAAAGCCAACCACCCAAAGGGTAGTGCACTGAAGGTATATCGATAGGTAAGCCAATGGTTTCGGCTGTTTCTTCTGCCGATAGCTTCTGAATGAGGTCAGGTGTGAAATTGCCTTCTAATATTCTTTCTAGCTTAGCAGCGGATTTTTCATCCCACATTAGTTGAGTTACGCCACACCACTCATGGTCAAAACTGATTTCTTCCGCCGTTTGCTCAATAAACTGACGAGCGAATAAAAAGGCAGGAGCAAACACACGCGACACACCAGTGTGAGGGCCATTAAGTAGTGGATAAACGGCACCTTGTCGGTTACCCGATGCCCCTTCTGCTGGTCGAACATCTTTACAATACAGTGTGACGTTTTTACCACGACGGCTTAATGTTTTTGCCAGGGTTGCGCTTGCTATGCCACCACCAATGATGGCTATTGAGTCAGAATGGCTTGCCGCTGTTCGGTTAAACCAGGGTAAGTGATTGGTGTGGGTTTGACGCTGTTCCATTGCGCCAGCGATCATTTCGCGTTTGGTACCAAAGCCTTTTACTTTGGCCATGGTAAAGCCTGCATCAATCAAGCCACGACGCACAAAGCCTGCAGCAGTAAAGGTCGCGACAGTACAATCTTGCTTGGCCAGTTTTGCCATGCCGTTGAACAGATTCTGATTCCACATCTCTGGGTTTTTACTAGGTGCAAAACCATCCAGGAACCAAGCGTCGATTAAGCCTGATTCACCATAAGGTACTTGTGGCATGCAGTCTTTGATATCACCAAACCACAGGTCGAGGGTGATTGCGCCATCTTCTAACACGATTCGATGGCACTCTGGTACTGCTGCTGGGTAGTGTTTTTGCAGTTTCGCGGCATACTCTGCTAACTCTGGCCACGCTTGATGGGCTTTTACTAGATCCGTTTGACTCAGAGGGTACTTTTCGAAACTGACAAAATGCAGTTCTTTTAATGTTGCCTCAGGGTTTTCACGACGAAACTCGTTAAACCACTGCCATACCGCTAGGAAGTTTAATCCAGTGCCAAATCCGGTTTCACCAATGACAAAGCGTCGTTGGTCAAACTCCTGCCATCTTTCTGGGAGATGATTTTTTTTGAGGAAAACGTAGCGTGTCTCTTCAAGACCGTTTACGTTAGAGAAGTAAACATCATCAAATTGGTCAGAAACTGGCGTACCAGATTCGTTCCAACCCAGTTCTGCGTTTTTTATTGAAGTCATATTGGTCGTAATTTTGTGATTTGGCACGGTAACAATAGGACGATTGTACGAATTTATAGGAAAGCTGACCACTTTTGTTGACTATCTTAGTTATTATCTAGCGGATTTTTGAATTATAGGAATGTCATAATGAAACGAGTCGTAATCACCGGTATGGGTATTGTTTCAAGTATCGGTAACAACGTCGAAGAAGTTCTAGCGTCTCTTAAAGCGGGCAAATCTGGCATCACTGCATCTGAGCAGTTCAAAGAACACGGTCTTCGTTCGCAAGTATGGGGTGATCTGAAAATTAACCCAGCGGAACACATCGACCGTAAACAGATGCGCTTTATGGGTGATGCGGCTGCTTATGCATACCTATCAATGCAGCAGGCAATTGAAGACGCTGGCCTATCTGACGATCAAGTTTCAAACGATCGTACTGGTATTGTTGCTGGTTCTGGTGGTGCTTCTGCGTTAAACCAAACACTAGCGACAGATACGATGCGTGAGAAAGGCGTGAAGCGTATTGGTCCATACATGGTTCCACGTACCATGTCTTCTACTGTTTCTGCGTGTCTTGCTACACCGTTTAAAATTCGCGGTGTGAACTACACAATGAGTTCAGCTTGTGCAACTTCTGCACACTGTATCGGCCACGCTATGGAGCTAATCCAGCTTGGTAAACAAGACATCGTATTTGCGGGTGGTGGTGAAGAGCTAGATTGGTCTCAAACTATGATGTTTGATGCGATGGGCGCACTTTCTACCAAGTACAACGACACTCCAGAAAAAGCATCTCGTACGTACGATGCTGACCGTGACGGTTTCGTTATCTCTGGTGGTGGCGGTATGCTGGTTATCGAAGAACTAGAGCATGCACTAGCACGTGGCGCGAAAATCTACGGTGAGATCGTAGGTTACGGTGCGACTTCTGATGGCTACGACATGGTAGCGCCATCAGGTGAAGGTGCTGTTCGTTGTATGAAGATGGCAATGCAAGGCGTTGACCACATCGATTACATCAACACACACGGTACTTCTACGCCTGTAGGTGATGTGAAAGAGCTAGGCGCGATTCAAGAGCTATTTGGTGAAAACAGCCCTGCAATCTCTGCGACAAAAGCGATGACTGGTCACGCACTAGGTGCGGCTGGTGTTCACGAAGCAATCTACTCGACGCTAATGCTAGACAACAACTTCATTGCTCCAAGCATCAATATTGAAAACTTGGATGAAGCAGCGAAAGGTCTGGATATCGTAACTGAAGCTCGTGATGCTGAGATCGATACGGTAATGTCAAACAGCTTTGGCTTTGGCGGTACTAACGCAACGCTAGTTATCAAAAAATACCAAGGTTAGTCAGTACACCGCTAATCGAAATTGTTGGGGCCTTTCGTCAGACGAAGAAGTGTCCCAACAAACCAGTTTCCAGAGCTTGATCAGTTTAACTGGTCGAACAGACGCAGACTTTATCCCAAGGAGAGCGGGATAAGATCCTTTTGTTCTGGAACTTTGCCCGGCTTAATGCCGGGCTTTTTATTTTGTGTAATAAGAGTCACACCTCACCGAGTTATCAGCAAATTTCAGGCTCACGCCAAGCGGGGGCCCAACTGCAGATATTCAAGATTAATGTAATCCTGACCATATTTCTCAGACTGATCGATAGCCAGCGGCAACTCGCTGATCTCCAGTGTATATTCACCGGCTTGGGGAAAATGCAGCTCGCCCAAGCGACTGTGAATGTTTTTCCACGGTACCTGGGCATCGTTGGCGTCTGTTTTGTCAAGGTTTAGCTCAAACTCCCAAGACTGATCCGCACAACTTATGTGACCGGTTTTACCGTTGTGTACCCATTGAGGGTCTTTATGATGCATGGTTTCCAAAGAAACCAGATCTAAGGCGAACCGGCCCGGGCGCTCAACGTGGAAGGTCCA
Organism: Allocatenococcus thiocycli; assembly: GCF_921292965.1. Classification (NCBI taxonomy): domain Bacteria; kingdom Pseudomonadati; phylum Pseudomonadota; class Gammaproteobacteria; order Vibrionales; family Vibrionaceae; genus Allocatenococcus; species Allocatenococcus thiocycli. The sequence continues at coordinate 87,088 of NZ_CAKLCK010000043.1, read as the reverse complement.
GCGGTAAGTGAGTTTTTCAGGATCAAAGTGAGCGATATTGAGCGTGTCCAGGCGCACTTTGGCCAGTCGGTCCTGATGGATGATAGGGCTGATGTCCAGCTCACCGTCATACTCCAGCTCGATCACCAGAGGCATCCGATCATAATTGTGCTCGAATTGCAGGTTGAGGGTGCTGGCCGTAATGCCCGTATCCGTATGTGTTTTCTGCAAATAGGAAACATGGCCTTTGATTTGATTATCAAGCAATCGCACCTGTTTGATTCGATTGTTGAGACTATGTAAGCAGATAACGTTTTGCTCTGGCTGACGCTGCACATGCAGATACAGCTTATTGGTGGCTGGTCTATGTGTTACCACGCCCCAGTTGAAGCCGGTTTGAAGCGGGGTAGCTTCTGTATCGATCACCGCTTCCTGATTCACCTGCATCCATTGGCCTATCTCACCAAGTAATCGTACAAGAGGCTGTGGAACGCGCCCGTTATGATCCAGGGTTATATTGAGCAGAAAGTTTCCGCCCCGGCTGACTACGGAACACAGCTGGTTTATCAGATCCTTACTGGATTTGGTATTGTTGTCGTTGCGGCTATAACCCCAGTTGTCATTACTGGTAGCAATGCCTTCCCAGTAATATGGCTTGATATAAAGTGGCTCCATGTAGTTATCATGGCCGGTTTTAATATCCCAATCCAACTGGTACTCACATTCCGGTGCCGTAACTCGGCTGTTAACCACCGCATCAGGCTGTTTTTTCCGGATTAATGCCATCAGTTCGCCGATCCGACGTACGTGGTCAGCTTCTTCTTGTACATCAAAGCCTCCCATATCAAACCACAGCGAGCATAGATCTCCGTACTGCTCAAGCAATTCATTAACCTGAGGCACGCACTTGTTATTCCAGTATTCCTGATAATTGGCTTGGTCTGGGTTGAAATCCCAGTCATTGGGGGCTTTTGACACCGCGTTTTCGTTCTCCCAGTCGATCACATGCGAATAATACAGGCCAAAATCCAAGTCCTTATGACGACAGCTTTGACTGAGTTCCGCGACTGGATCGCGTTGAAACGGTGTGGCGTCTGTGATGTTGAAAGGATGTGATGGGCTGTGATACATGGCAAACCCGTCGTGATGCTTAGCTGTGACCACCATATAATTCATCCCGGCTGATTTGGCCAACGCTGTTACCTGGTCGGCATCAAATTCGCTAGGGTTAAAGTCAGAAGCGTATTCTTTGTAGTCCCGCATAGGAATACGGGCAAAGTGGGGCAGCCATTCGCTAATGATGTCGTAGTATTGTCCCTGATAATACCCGGCCAGATCCCGGTGGCAATAAAGCCCCCAGTGGATAAACATGCCAAAGGTATTTTTTTTCCAGCGGTTCAGTCCCTGCTTACTGACGCCAGTAAAGGCATTGCGATTGTCCAACTGGCTTGTAGCCTGGCTGCTTGTTCCTGTCAGCTCACCTGCTGTGGGCTTGGTCATGATACACCTGTCTAATTTATGAAATGCCTTTTCATAATAATTATTTTGTTTGATTTAATAGAGTCAGGTGCAGTTAGATGCGAGCTTTCTCACGCTAACTTTGGTTTGTTGATGTAAATACGGTCTTACCAAATGCACGTTAATGCCCGTTTCAACCGTTACCATTTTAAATCAGTCATCAACTCATGGTGATCCTTCAACCAAAACGCCCACTTTGCCCGGACTTGCGTGATATTAATCGCACAAACAGTTTGAACGTGTGCTGTGCTTATAATTTTCAACTTAACATCTGCTTTATTGAAATGACGTTTCATTAAGTGGCATTTAGAGAATGAACAACAGACAAAATTACATTGTTGATCAAGTCAGAAAGCAAGGTGAGGTTAAGGTTGAGGAGTTAGCTGACAAGTATGGCGTCTCTGTCGAGACCATACGCCGCGATCTGAATACATTAGCAAAACACAGCCTGTTATGTCGTACTCATGGTGGTGCAGTCAGCCTGCAGACTCGTGACATAGGCCAGACATTCTCCTCACGACAGAAGTTAAACGCACAAGCTAAGCATGTAATGGCAAAGCATGCACAGCACTACCTTATCGAGAGAAGCGTCATTGGAATGGATGCCAGCTCTACCTGTCTGCACGTTGCCCGACAGATGCCCGATATGGCGTGCACTTTGGTAACCAATTCCACTGGCATAATGCAATGTATAGCATCAAAAGAACAGGTGTCAGTCATTGTCACTGGGGGCAGTTTTTCCGTCAAATACTCTGCCTTTCACGGCCCTATTGCCGAACAGGCGTTGTCCCGTCTGAATCTGGATGTGGTTTTACTGTCCTGCAGTGGGGTCGATGAAAACGGAGCCGTTTGGGAGTCTAACGAACTAAATGCCTCCATCAAGCGTCGCATGTTGGGTTGTGCGGCTCAGGTGGTACTGCTTGCCGATACGAGCAAAATAGGCAAAAAGGGGCTGATCAAGATTTGTGATGCCACAGAGATAGATATCTTTATCAGTGACTGCCGAGTAAACAGTAAGTTACGGCAGTGCCTAAAGAAAAACCAGGTTCTGGTTATTGATGGATAAGCTAGCTGACTTAAAACAAACCACAAAACCAGAAATAAGAAGAGATAAAACGAAACGGAAGATATCTCCATTACGTTAAATCCAAGTTGTTGTGTTTCGCCCGCGCCGCTATTTCCACTCTGAACAAGGACATTCCCGCCATTCATTACATGATCGCTGCCAGCTACGGCAACGATATTCCTCGCATACCTTATGCAGCCTTTGGTGCATTAAGTTTAGGTGTTTGTTTTTGCCACGAATAAAACGATATATCGCTATAGAAAAGTAATTAGGTAAATACTTATGGAAAATTTAGTTATAAAAGAAAGAACCGAGCGCACGCAGTGGTACTGTGAGGCGAGATTTGGGATGTTTATTCATTGGGGGCTCTATGCGATTCCAGCAAGAGGTGAGTGGGTAAGAAGCAATGAGCACATGCCAAAAGAGGACTACGATAAATATTTTGATGAGTTTGATGCCAAGGAATACAACCCTAAAGAGTGGGCAAAATTAGCTAAAAAAGCAGGCATGAAATACGCCGTATTAACGGCTAAGCATCATGATGGTTTTTGTCTATATGATTCTAAGTATACTGATTTCAAATCGACTAACACACCTTGTAAAAGAGATTTGGTTCAAGAGTTCTTACAAGCTTTCAGAGATGAAGGTATCAAAGTTGGGTTGTATTTTTCACTTATAGACTGGCGACACCCGGATTATCCACATTTTGGAGATACACATCATCCAATGAGACAGTGTGAAGATTATAAAGGTACGGACCATGATTTTGATAACTACCTAGGGTATATGCACAATCAGATAGAAGAGCTTCTCACCAACTATGGTCATCTAGATATTATGTGGTTTGATTTTTCATATGATGATATGAATGGTGAAAAATGGAAAGCATCAAAACTCATTGAGATGGTGAGAAGGCTTCAGCCTCATGTGGTTATTGACAATCGATTGGAAGGCAGTGGAGAAACGGCTGGTTCAATAAGAACTCTTAATCCAACCCCGTACTCAGGAGATTTCGATTCGCCAGAACAAATGATTCCACCAGAAGGAATAAGAGATGAAGCAGGGAATCATATACCATGGGAAGCTTGCATAACTCTTAATAGGCATTGGGGGTATCATGCACATGACAATCACTATAAGTCAGCTAAGTTGGTTGTGCGTACATTGGTCGAATGTGTCAGTAAAAATGGCAATTTGATTTTAAATGTAGGGCCAGATGCCAAAGGAAGAATCCCGAAGAAGTCCGTAGCGATTTTAGAGGAAGTGGGCGAATGGTTAGCTGACAATGGTGAAAGTATCTATGGGTGTGGCTATGCAGAGCTACCAAAGCCGGAATGGGGACGCTTCACAAGAAAAGGCAATAAGTTATACGCCCATGTGATGGAAGAACAAATTGGTGCGGTATGTTTACCTAATATGGCAAATAAAATTGACCGAATGAGATTGCTTAAAGACGGTTCAGAGATAGAAGAGAGCTTTTTTTGGAACCTGCATGAGTACAATGAAAATGCATTTTTCTTTTTTGATAAGAAAGTAACCGCCGGATATCCATTGCCTGAAGAAAAGGATACCGTTGTTGAAGTTCTACTTAAGCAATCATAGGGTTGCTACTTAATAGCTGGTGGATTTTTATAACAAGGTTATGGGTAAAGCCTTGTTGCCTATTGACTTTATAGGTATAGGTACAAGTTAAACCGTTACCCAGCGCAGTTAATTGTCGTCGGCTTTTGTCGCAAAATATGGGGCGGTGCTCGTTGTAAATCACAATGAGCACCGCCTTTATACTATTTCGCATCGCGATGTGATTGCAGTCTCTTCCAACATCCAACTACCGATCTCTCCTCATAAACGAATCATAGAGTTTTGCTGACCAAAGCGAACTTCGCTTCGGCACTATTCGTTTAGACATTATTCGTTTAGACACTATATTCCCCTGAGCAAGTGGCTGAATGTTTTGCACCTAGTTTCGCTCTTCCCTTATTCTGTTTTGTCTTTTCGGTAATATATAGACCGACTGGCGAGGTGGTTTAATCCTTGATATAACGCGCTGGCAGTTGGTTCAACTCGCATTGGTGAGATGATTAAGCGAGGTGAGTGTAAGTACTTCGAAAAATGTTATAAAAAAATCCCGCGACAATGAAGTGACCCCATAAAGTTGGACATTTCTGTTAAGCGGCTTGCAAGGCCTGATTTCGATACTCTATCGGAGTCAGGCCTTTTAATTTCACTTTAATTCGTTTGGTATTGTAATACTCGATGTATTCGTCAATATGAGCGATCAGGTCATCAGCATCTTCAAAGTGCTGGTTATGGTACATTTCTGTTTTCAGTAAGGCAAAGAAGTTCTCCGCAACTGCATTGTCTAGACAGTTTCCTTTCCGCGACATGCTCTGTGTTAAGCAACTTTCAGATAGCTTTTTCTGATATTTCTTATGCCTATATTGCCACCCTTGATCGCTATGAACGATTGGCTTAGCGCCTTCGCCTAAAGTCGCAACCGCGTCTGTCAACATTTCAGTGACCAGAGGTAGACGCCCATTTTTTGCGACCTTATAAGCCACAACTTCCTGTGTGAACAGATCAACGATTGGTGATAGATAGACTTTCTGCTGTTTAACTTTAAACTCAGTGACATCAGTTACCCACTTCTCATCTGGCTTCGTCGCTTTAAAGTCTCGTTCAAGAACATTGGGGGCCACAGTTCCCACTTCTCCTTTGTAAGAGCGGTACCGTTTGGGTCTGACGGTAGACTTCAAGCCTAGTTGACCCATGAGCCGTTGAACCGTTTTGTGGTTAAGCATAACGCCCTGTCTTCGTAGCTCTAAGTGAATACGACGATACCCATATCTGCCTTTATGCTCATGGTAAATTTGCTCTATTAGACTCTTTTCATCTTGATACTGTTCGGCGTCGTTATTTGGCTTCGCATGATAATAGAAAATACTTCTCGCTAACTTTAAGGCATGCAAAAGGTGTTTTAGTGGATAACAGCTTTTAAGAGCTAGAGCTACGTTCGCTTTTTCTTTGTTCGGCGAGGCTTTTCCTGCTCCAGCTCTTCTAACTTTTTTAGAACGGCATTCTCGGCGCGTAAGTAGGCTAACTCCTCTTTTAGCTCCTCCAGCGTTTTTTCATCATCACTTTTTTGCTGGATAAAAGGGTGCTTACTCATTGGTGATCGTCCTCTACTACGTTCAAGCCCCTGAATGCCATATTGTTTGTACTGTTTAAGCCAAACGGAGAGTGTTCCAGAGGAGGAGAAATTTAATACCGCACTAGTGTGGTTGATAGACCAGCCATTCGTCCACATTTTTTTTAACGCTTGGAGCTTGGTTTGAGCATTTTTAGCGAAATCATGAGGCTTAAATGAATCAGCACCATGAATCTCAAACACTTTTCCCCAGTAACGTATTATGCGTGGTGCAATGGAGTAAGTTTGAGAAAGTTCGTAAGATGAACACTCACCCAGTAAATATTGTTTGGCGACCGCACACTTAAATGCTCGGCTATATTTGGACATAAAGAGACCCCCAATAATTGGTGTCCAACTATTGGGGGTCAGTTCACAATCTAAATTGACACGGGATTTTGAAGCGCTTAGCAGATCGGTTAAGCCCCTATTTTGATTGGTAACTGAACTGCATTAGGCATTGCTGTCTATTTACTTATCGGCTTCCTTCCACAGTTGCGCGGTGCGCATTGGGCCTGGAGAAGCGATGGAATAAGAGTCTGGTACTTGTGTATCGGCATTATGTACGCCATGCTTGATCACCACACCCTCATCCAAAGAGGACACTGTACCGATGGTGTAGAAGTGTTCTTTGGAGATCTGGAGGATTTCTTTCATCAGTTTGTTTTGCTCTTCCTGAGATGCGGTTTCCCCCATTTTGCGATACAGCTCGATTTGCTTTTTCACATGCGCCGGTGGCTCAACTGCTGTTGCATGGTTTTTGTCTGACATCCAGTAGTAGTAACCAATGCCCCAGATAGACGCTGGGTTTTGCACTGCATAAGCGGCGAAAGAGTCCAGTACACCGATACCACCATCGCCTGGAGGTGGCAGTAAATCGAAGTTGTTGTCGAGGCGCTGTGTCTGCATAAATGAACCTTCAACAATGCGGATATCTAAAAATATACCCACTTCTCGCCAGTCATTTTTAACTAACTCAAGGATGTCGGTGCGCTCGCCTACGTGAGATTGATCCATCAAGGCTTCAATACGCAGACGTTCACCAGTTTTATCCAAACGATAGCCTTGTTCGTCACGTTTGTTCAAACCGATAGCGTCCAGCATCTTATTGGCTTTATCTGGGTCATACTTGGTAAATTGCGTTGCGAACTCTTCATCGTAAAAAGCAGAGCCTTCGGCTGGTGCCGCCTGATAAGCCTTTACTACACCTGAGTAAATGGTTTCACTGATCCCATCACGATCGATGGCATGAGACAGAGCAATACGGAAATCTTTATTGCTAAATAGCTCTCGTTTAATCGGATCTCTATGCGTTTGGTTAAGAGGTAAGACTAAAGCGTTCATCCTAGTGCTAGGGCGGAAGTCGTATTTGTAGCCACCTTTTTCTTGATTATCCATCAACATAGGGCGATAGGTGCTCAGGCCGATATGGCGGGTTTGGAAATCAGTCTCACCTGCAGCAGCGCGCAACACCATTTCTTCTTTATTCTCAGAATAGGAGAAATAAATACTATCCAGATAAGGCAGTTGGTTGCCCGCTGTGTCTACCATCCAGTAGTAAGGATTTCGCTCCCATACGGCATACTGTGTTTTTGGACCTGGCGGAACTTTCACTTTCCAGGCGTTAACAGTTGGGCGCTCAGGGTTGGTGTAGTGTTCGAAGAAGTAATGAGCGCGGCACTTGGTCTGGAAGTATTGCTGCCAGCTGTCAAAGCCTGCTTCTTTGGCGTTTGCTTCGGCCTTATTGTTGAACTCTGGCAGGAACTGTTGGCAATAATGTTTAGGGAACTGAACGATGTTGGAGCCGTCGGTGTTTGCAAGCTTACGGATGAACATACCGTCTGGTTTCGACAGAGTGAACTTAATCGTGTTGGTGTTGATCACTTCTGCTTTGGCGTCGCCTACATTACGGGCAAAAAACGGACGGTTACCAGACCAGTCGTCACGGTTCATCAGATCGATATAAAATGCGATATCTTCAGCGGAAAATGGGTGACCGTCAGACCACTTCATGCCTTTTCGCAGGGTGATGGTGTATTCGGTCAAATCTTTGTTGACCGTGTAGCCCGTGGCTACGTTCGGCTCAATACCGGTGTAAGTGCGGTTGAAGTTGAACAGGTTGTCGTATTTAAGCATACGCATACGATGGCCGTTGTCTTTCTGCAGGCCCAGCAGTCGTAACTCTCCACCGTATTGGCCAATAGATTCAATCGGTTCAACCACCAACGGGTTTTCCGGTAGGCGTTTTTCCACTGTAGGCAGCGTTCCGGAGTTAACTAATTCAGCTAATTGTGGCGCTTCATTGTATGTGGCCGCTTGACTGGAAAAGGAGATTGCAAGCGCAACACTTGCTGCAACTTGGGTAACAAAAAGGGGTAGGGCAGTATTTTTCACAGGGCACCTTTATTATTTATTTCACGTCGAAAGAACAGTCACGGGTTATCCGTGTTCGCCAAGGAACGGGTTAGCAACGATGCTTAAACAAACATTCCGAAACGATGTTTCAACTAATTTATTCGAGTCTGATTAATATGTAGTGGAGCGACAGATGTTCTGCGAGTACTCTCTCAAAAAAAGTCAGATAGGCCCATTTGCCATTGCCCATCATTATCTATTTTTGCCCGTTTATCGGGGAGTTAAGTTTATTCGGGCAATGGTAAATAAGACCTCGGGTGGTCAACAGCGACAAACAAATACTCAACCTGATTCCTATAAATGTTGATGATGATGCTCAACCTAGTTAGAGGTATTTGCGAGACTGAAAAGTTTCTATGCAAAAATGTTTTACCGCGTAACTATCCATTGATGAGCTGCGACAAACTTACGCTCTCCTTCGACAGGGGCTGGAAGTCATTTGGGTATATTTCTTGAGATTTCTCGGGAAAAAGGCACAATCACTGCAATTTTTAAAAATGGACCTTAAAACGCTGGCGCTATGAAAATTATTGTTGATGAAAATATGCCGTACGCTGAAGAACTATTCAGCCAAATCGGTGAAGTGATTCTAAAACCGGGCCGTTCACTAACGGCTGATGATCTGATTGATGTTGATGCACTTATGATTCGCTCTGTTACCAAGGTCAATGCGGAGCTGATCAGTAAAGCAAACAAACTTAAATTTGTTGGTACCGCGACTGCAGGTATGGATCATGTTGATCAATCACTTCTAAAAGAAAAAGGTATTTTCTTTACGGCAGCGCCGGGCTGTAACAAAGTTGGTGTTGCAGAGTATGCGTTCAGCGTAATGATGGTATTGGCGCAGCAACAAGGCTTCTCTGTCTTCGATAAAACCGTCGGGATTATCGGCGCTGGGCAGGTTGGCAGCTACTTGGAAAAATGCTTAAAAGGCATGGGCATCAAAGTGCTACTTAACGATCCGTTCAAGCAGGAAGAGGGTGACCCGCGTAGCTTTACGCCGCTTGAAGAGCTGATTGAAACATCAGACATCATCACCGTGCATACGCCAATTACCAAAGCAGGCAAGTACCCAACCCATCATATGTTTGATGAAGCGGTATTAAACGGTCTACGTGCAGATCAAATTCTTATCAATGCAGCGCGAGGTCCAATTGTTGACAACAGCGCATTAAAGCGTCGATTACAGAAAAATGATGGCTTCACTGCGGCTCTGGATGTATTTGAATTTGAGCCAGAGGTTGATATGGAGCTTCTGCCTCTGCTAGCATTCGCCACCCCTCACGTTGCAGGCTATGGTCTGGAAGGGAAAGCTCGCGGTACAACAATGATTTTCAATAGCTACTGTGAGTTCTTAAATAACGAATTACGTGCGCATGCCAGCGATTTATTGCCAACCGCGCCAGTGCCAACCATGATGTTGGACAGAGCATGGGATGAAGCAACACTGCATAACATCACGCAGTTAATCTATGATGTGCGTAAAGATGACGCTCTTTTCCGTCGCGAAATCGGTAAGCCGGGTGCTTTTGACCTGATGCGTAAAAATTACTGGGATCGCCGTGAATACAGCGCTGTCACTCTAATGGGTAATGAATCTTGCAATCTTGCCCCATTAGCAGAACTAGGTTTTCAGATTGAGGTAAGTCAATGAGCCAACAATATAATGTTGCCATTTTAGGCGCGACCGGTGCGGTCGGTGAAACAATTTTAGAAGTGCTTCAAGAACGCAAATTCCCAGTAGGTGAACTGTACCTTTTGGCGAGTGAGCGCAGTGAAGGCAAGACTTACCGCTTTAATGGTAAAACCATACGCGTACAAAACGTAGAAGAGTTTGACTGGTCACAAGCACACATCGGTTTATTCTCTGCTGGTGGCGATCTGTCAGCAAAGTGGGCACCAATTGCCGCTGATGAAGGTGTGATTGTTATCGATAACACGTCACACTTCCGTTACGAGTACGACATTCCATTAGTGGTTCCAGAAGTAAACCCGGAAGCCATTGCAGAGTTCCGTAACCGTAACATCATTGCGAACCCTAACTGCTCTACCATCCAAATGTTGGTAGCACTAAAACCAATCCATGACGCAGTAGGTATTGAGCGCATCAACGTTTCAACTTACCAATCTGTTTCTGGTGCAGGTAAAGCGGGTATTGATGAACTAGCAGGTCAAACAGCCAAGTTGCTTAATGGTCTGCCAGCGGAAACAAAACAGTTTTCACAGCAGATCGCGTTTAACTGTATTCCACAAATCGATCAGATGATGGATAACGGCTACACCAAAGAAGAAATGAAAATGGTGTGGGAAACGCAAAAAATCTTTAACGATCCAAGTATCACGGTAAACCCAACTTGTGTTCGTGTTCCTGTATTCTATGGTCACGCAGAAGCCGTTCACGTTGAAACTCGTTCGCCAATCGATGCGCAAGAAGTGATTAACTTACTTGAGCAAACTGAAGGTGTTGAAGTATTCCACGGCGAAGATTTCCCAACTCAAGTTCGTGATGCGGGCGGCAAGGACCACGTTATGGTTGGTCGAATCCGTAACGATATCAGCCATCACAGCGGCATTAACTTGTGGGTAGTTGCAGACAACGTACGCAAAGGCGCGGCAACGAATGCTGTACAAATTGCAGAAGTGCTTATTCGCGATTACTACTAAGCTCTGAGAGTTATTGAAACTAAGGCCTCGCATCATGCGGGGCTTTTTTTGTTCTATCCGCGAGTAATTGTGTGAGATTAGTACGAATATGGTTAATGTCACACATTTTTTACACCTAAAGCTATAGTTTTGCTTGATATATCCGATATATTTAACTGATCACCATTTCAAATTGTATCAAGCACAAAACTGAGCCTTCTATGCGCCAAATTTATAAGCGTTTGTTAACAACCTTAGTGTTAATAAGCGCGACTCAGACATCGTCAGTGGTTCAAGCCGAAGGAATTCGTCTTGTTGGACCTTCAGGTGAAGTGCAATCGTCTCCTAGCTATGCTGAAGAGATTGAACGAGCATTACCCGCTCCTCCTGCAAATTCTCAGCCTTCTCGTTTTATCGGGCCTACAGGTGAAAATCAGACGTTATGGTCGATCGCGTCTCAAGTGCGGCCATCTCGCAGCGTGACAGTTCAACAAACGTTGCTTGCTATCTATCGAATCAACCCTCAAGCGTTCGAAAATCAAAATATCCACGAACTGATCCCGGGAAGCAGACTGCGTCTTCCTTCCTTGGAGCAAGTGCAAAGTGCGAGCACAGAGCAAGCCGTCGCAATCATGAAGGCGCATGAGGCGAAACTCAAACAGGCTAAGCCTGTCACTAAGCCAAAAGTGGTTAAGCGCGCAGAGCAAGAGCCAACAGCACCGCAAGTCAAGCAAGAACCCGTTTCCCCTCAACCAGTGTCTCCTCAACCAGAGTCGGTTACGCCTGTTAACGCTGAACCGGTTAAGGCCAATGAACCTATTGCTAGCGTTCCGCCAGTCAATACGTCTGCAAAAGGTGAGCAGCAAGTCACTGAGCTAAAAGCGAAACTGCAAGGTTCACAGAGCGAGCTCAGTTCTCTGGAAGAGAAAAACCATCGTTTACGCCTGATGCTTTCCGAAGTACAGAGCGAAGTTCAGACACTGAAAAATGAACTTAACGATGAAGAGCGTATCCGCTCAGAAGTTGAAAAACTGTTGGCAGAAGAGCGCCAGCGTGCTGATGAGCAACAGCGCATGCAGCCAACCGCATTAGACAAATTCTTATCTAATGGCTGGCTTGTTGGACTGGCGGCGCTTATTCCAGGCGCGTTACTTGCGTTCTTAGTCGTCATGCTACTCGGTCGTCGCAGTAAAGAAGAAGAGCCGGCTCCAGCTTCGCAGCAGCAATCTCCAGCGGTTGATCCACTAGCGGCCCCAATTGGTTTGGCTGCAGCGGATGAGCTCGAAGAAGAATTGAATCTGGATGACGATCTCTTCGCCGATGAAGAGAACGAGATTTTATCTGAGCAGGCGAGCACTCCTGAGTTAGAGGATGATGTTTTTGCTGGCCTTGAGGATGAAGAGCTTGATTTCAATCTAGAAGGTGATGATGGCGAAGATCCTTTCGCTGGTATCGGTGACGATGGTGACCTTGACGTCGGCTTTGACGAGTTTGAATCCTCAACGAACGGAATTAAAGTCAATGGTGAAGAGAAAGCACTTGGCCTTGAAGAAATGGAGCGAGCGTTAGACGAGGCCTCGCCGGAACTCGAAGTCCTTGATGAACCAGACTTTGACCTGTCGGAAGGTGAGGGTGAAGAGTTTGAAAAAGAAGATCTCTTCGCAGAACTATTAGCCGACGACACACCGGAAGACGAAGAAGTTAGTGCGCAAATAGACCAAGCGACATTGGACGAATTGTTAGCTGAACTTGATGATACTACTGGTGAGTTGGATGAAGATTCATCAACCGTTTCAGAGCATTCGTTTACTGCCGGTGAAGCATCAGATGATGAAATTGACAACCTTCTGGCTCAGTATGAGCAGTCTGAAGTGCAAACGCCTGCTAGTGGAGTGGAGCCTTCGCTTGATTCCAATGAACAAGAGGGCATGACGAAAACCGAAGAGCTCAGTGCTTCAGAGTTGGATGACAGCCTTTTCGACTTATCCGATAGTAATGACAATATCGATGAGAACAGCACGGACTTATTGGATGAACTTATCGAATTTGATGGCGATGAGGCCGACGACGAATTTGATCCGCTTGACGAACTAGAATCATTGTCAGGCTTTGGCAGTGAGGAATTCGAAGAGCTGGACGCAGACAGTGTCGATTTGCTTGATGAGTTGCTTGATGATGACATTAATCATTCGTTAGAAGATGAGGTCTATAGTGAACTCGATCCGTTTGATGAGCTGATTCGTGAGGATGATGCGCCAGAAAGCGAGCTTAACCAGCGAGAGCAGAGTACTCCTCAAGCAGAAAGTACGCAGGATTTCCCATTAGAAGAAGCCCAAGCGAGTCAAATAGAGCCAGTTCATTCTGCGGAGGATAATCTAGAGCTTGAGTCGGACTTAGATATTGATGCGCTTCTTAATGAGCATCAGCCTGAGCTATTGCAACAGCCTGAGAACCAAGAACCTGAAAAGCAAGCGAGTGAAGCGGCTGTTAGTGATGAATTCTTGGAAGATATTGAGGATATCTCACTCGAATACGATCCTTTGATGCGTGAGTTGGATGAGCTTTTTGAATCAAGTCACGATGACGCAAGTTCTGAAGATCAAGACAACAAAGAGGAGCCTTCTGAGCTGGGCTCGTTGTCTGATGAGCAAGAAGAATCCCTAAATACAGAAGAAAAGGAATCTGAGCCTGAATTTACACCAACGCCGAATGCCGTTGAAAATGAATTTGGCATGCCGCTCGAAGAGGACTGGTTACTGGATGAATCTGAACCAGAGTCCGAAACAAAACAGGAACTAGAGCCTACTGCTACAACGTCCGAAGAGAGTGACGAAGACGAATTTGCTTTTGATGAGTTAGAGCTGCCAGAGTTCAGCGAAGAAGACGCCTTGGCATCCATGGCGGATGAGCCGGAGCTCGCAGAATCGGAAAGTGAACGACCTGCAGCTAGTTCAGAAGCGGACGATGAGTTTGAATTTGATGAGCTAGAACTACCAGAGTTCAGCGAAGAAGACGCCTTGGCTTCAATGGCGGGTGAGCCTGAGTCAGCCGAATCGGAAAGTGAACTACCTGCATCAAGTTCAGAAGCGGACGACGAGTTTGAAATTGATGAGCTAGAGCTGCCAGAATTCAGCGAAGAAGATGCCTTGGCCTCCATGGCGGATGAGCCAGAGTTAGCCGAATCGGAAAGTGAACGACCTGAAGCCGTTTCAGAAGCGGACGATGAGTTTGAATTTGATGAGTTAGAACTACCAGAGTTCAGCGAAGAAGACGCCTTGGCCTCCATGGAGGATGAGCCAGAGTTAGCCGATTCGGAAAGTGAACGACCTGAAGCCGTTTCAGAAGCGGACGACGAGTTTGAAATTGATGAACTAGAACTGCCAGAATTCACAGAAGATGACGCGCTTGCGTCTATGTCTGATAGGACGGCACCAGATTTAGAAGCACCCGTCAGCCCTAAAATTACGCTGAAAGCAGACAACGATCATGATGCACTGTTCGAACTGTTTGCTCAGCAGCAGAATGGCCTAGATGCAGAGCCAGAACCGACTCAAACCACTCAAGAACCAAATATTGCTGGTTTAGCTGAGTCTGATATGGAAAGTCTGTTATCTGAAAAAGGCGAATCTGAAGCTTTTGAAGGCCAGTTAGATCGCGACACGATAGACAGCGCCGGCATGGACTTCGAGACCATGTTTGATATCGGTGACGATTGGGAAGGTTTTAAAACACCGAATGATAATAGCGCGTCGGAAGCTGAGGATGTATCTGAAGATCAGCGAGACATCTGGAACTCAGAAGAGTCTCTGAGCGAACCAGAAATTGCTGAAGAAAACTGGGAGCAGCAAACGGCCCTGGACGACTTTGATCCTAAGAAAAGTCAATTCATGACTATTGATGAGTTGATGGCGCAGGTTGATAACGAGAGTGGAGAGTTTGAAGAACAAGACTTGAAGCTGGATGTCGGGTTAAATGAGTTTCCGGATGTCATTGGTGACATCACTGATGTGGACGTCGATTCCGATGCAGAAGGCGCAGGTAAGCTGGATTTGGCTAAGATATACCTAGAAATGAACGATCCGAAAGGGGCGATCAAACTGCTGGAAGAAGCCATTGTATTCGGTGAAGATGACGTTCGCCGTGAAGCGAAAAACCTCATCGACTCCATCAATGGTCGATAAATCAATAGGGGTGGCGTAAGCCGCCCTTTTTGTCTCTGCAAGCCAAGTCATTCTCGCTGAAACTGGCAACTAGAGGTGAGTTGGGTATATACTTCCCGCCCCATTTTAGAGTTCGAAGGTTAAGATGAGAATCGCATTAGGTATCGAGTATAACGGTACAAACTACTTTGGTTGGCAACGCCAGAGAGACGTAAAAAGCGTCCAGGAAGAGCTGGAAAAAGCATTGTCTATCATTGCAAACCACCCTGTAGAAGTGCAATGTGCAGGTCGTACTGATGCTGGTGTACACGGCACCGGACAAGTTGTTCACTTTGATACCAACGTAGATCGAAAAATGGTGGCTTGGACGATGGGCGCAAATGCGAACATGCCAGGTGATATTGCTGTTCGCTGGGCAAAGGAAGTATCAGACGATTTCCATGCTCGATTCTCAGCAACAGCGCGCCGTTACCGCTACATCATTTTCAATCACGCTTTACGCCCGGGGATCTTAAGTTCGGGTGTCAGTCACTATCATGGTGATCTGGATGAGAAAAAAATGCATCAAGCAGGTCAGTATTTGTTGGGAGAAAATGACTTTTCATCATTTCGAGCAGCTCACTGTCAGTCTCTGAGTCCATGTCGCAACATGATGCACCTGAACGTGACTCGTCATGGTGATTATGTTGTCATTGATATTAAAGCGAACGCCTTTGTTCATCATATGGTGCGCAATATTACAGGCAGCCTGATAAAAGTTGGACGTGGCGAAGAAAATCCTGAATGGATTAAGTGGCTGTTAGAGGCAAAAGACCGCAAACTTGCCGGAGCGACAGCAAAAGCAGAAGGCCTATATTTGGTCGATGTAGATTATCCGCAAGAGTTTGATTTACCACGCGTACCGATCGGCCCGTTATTTTTACCAGATAATTTGAACTAAATTTACAAACTTGCTTCAAAATATCGGTAGCTTACACTGAATGTGTACGGAAACTATGCGCTATTTATGATAACAAAAATAGGTACAACCAGTTTTTTATCTACAGTAGCGGCAAGATATGGTTTAATCCGTCGGTGTTATTTCGAATTACTATCTTTCGCAATGAAGCGGAAGAGTTGAGAGAAAAGGTCTTCCATGAGTTGGCTTGAAAAGATTTTAGAAAAAAGCAATCTTGTAAGTTCACGTAAAGCTTCTATCCCAGAAGGTGTGTGGACGAAATGTACCTCTTGTGAGCAGGTTCTGTACCATGCTGAACTAGAGCGTAACCTAGAAGTATGTCCTAAGTGTAACCATCACATGCGTATGAAAGCGCGTCGTCGTTTGGAAACATTCCTGGACGAAGGAAACCGTGTTGAACTGGGTTCTGATCTTGAGCCTCAAGACAAGCTGAAGTTTAAAGACTCTAAGCGCTACAAAGAGCGTATTTCAGCGGCTCAAAAGAGCAGCGGTGAGAAAGACGCATTGGTTGTAATGCAGGGTGAACTACTAGGCATGCCACTGGTAGCTTGTGCGTTTGAGTTCTCTTTCATGGGTGGCTCAATGGGCTCTGTCGTTGGTGCTCGCTTTGTTAAAGCGGTAGAAGCTGCAATCGAGAACAACTGTGCACTTGTTTGTTTCTCTGCAAGTGGTGGCGCACGTATGCAAGAGGCATTGATATCTCTAATGCAAATGGCAAAAACCAGTGCAGCACTTGAACGTCTGTCTGAAAAAGGTCTGCCGTTCTTCTCAATCCTGACTGACCCAACAATGGGTGGCGTATCAGCAAGTTTGGCAATGTTAGGCGACATCAACATTGGCGAACCTAAAGCGTTGATCGGTTTTGCTGGTCGTCGCGTAATTGAGCAGACGGTACGTGAAGATCTTCCAGAAGGCTTCCAGCGCAGTGAGTTCCTGCTTGACCACGGTGCTATCGATATGATCGTTGATCGTCGTGAAATGCGTCAACGCGTGGGTGGTCTTATCGCTAAGATGACTAACCACAAGTCTCCTTTGGTGGTTTCGGTTAACGAATCTCCAAATGAAGAGCCATATTCTGTACCAGAAGTGGACGAAAAAGGGTAAAGTAACAGCTAACATAAAGCCAAAGAAATTAATGGTTAAAGTTAGATGACCCAAAACTCAATTCCTCAAGCCACATCCTCTTTAGAGATGTGGCTTGATTATTTAGCAAATATTCATTCCTCAGCAATCGACCTTGGCTTAGACCGTGTTCAAGCGGTAGCAAGTAAAGCCAACCTCACAAAACCAGCTCCGACGGTTATCACTGTTGCCGGTACCAATGGTAAAGGCTCAACGTGTGCGTTAATGGAAGCGATTTTATTAGACGCCGGCTATTCAGTAGGTGTTTACAGTTCACCCCACCTGATTCGTTATAACGAGCGTGTACGCATTAATGGCGTAGACGTAGAAGACGCGAAACATTGCCAAGCGTTTGACTTTGTAGAACAGCAGCGTGGTGATATCACGTTAAGTTTGTTTGAATTTGGAACCCTTGCCGCATTACGAATCTTTCAGACAGAAAAAGTAGATGTTGTCCTGCTCGAAGTGGGTTTAGGCGGCCGTTTGGATGCCACCAACGTCGTTGATCACGATGTCTCTGTCATTACCAGCTTAGCTGTTGACCATGTGGATTGGCTTGGTGATGACATCAATGTTATCGGATTTGAAAAAGCGGGCATCTACCGCTCAGGTAAGCCTGCCATCTGTGGTCAGCCTTTACCTCCTGCAACTGTGGCCGCACACGCGGACGATATCGGTGCAGAGTTTTTCCAGGTTGGCATCCAGTTTGACTATAAACTGACCGACAAAGGTTGGAGTTGGACAAGTGGTGCGTTCGATCTTGAAGACTTACCTGTCCCGTCACTGCCGTTGCCAAACGCGGCGACAGCACTTATGGCGCTTGGTGCGTCAGAATTGCAAATCACTGACATAAACCTCGTCAATGGCTTGAATAATGCTCGACTCGCAGGTCGAATGCAGGTGTTACAGAGCGAGCCAGAAATCGTACTTGATGTTGCTCACAATCCACACTCTGCTGAATATTTAGTGGAAAAGGTGAAGCATCAGTATGCGGGTAAGCACATTCATGTTGTGATTGCTATGCTGCACGATAAGGACATAAAAGCTACCGTTGAAGCACTGGCACCTATTGCCACTCAATGGTATCCAGCATCGCTTACAGGCCCTCGTGCTGCGACTGCAGAGGAGTTGTGTCAATACTTACCTCAGGGGCAAGTTCAGTTCCAGACACCCGTAGAAGCGTTTGAAAGTGCTAAAACAAGCGCACAACAAGACGATGTTATTTTGGTGGTTGGTTCTTTCCATACCGTGGGTGAGGTGTTGGAGTATTGGCAAGCAAGTAATAAATAACCAAAGGTAATTTGATGGCAAGTAAATTTCAGAGTCGTTTAGTCGGCACTATCATTCTGGTGGCAGTGGGAGTGATTGTGCTCCCAGATGTACTAGATGGTAAAAAACTTCACTACAAAGAAGAATTTGCCAGCATTCCTATCAAACCTGAGCTTGATAGTGATGTGGAAAACTTCGAAATACTCGAGCCTGTCGAAGATGATATTGCATTGCCTGACTCTCCAGTAGAGGCAGTGGTGCAGGAGTCTGAAGAGCCTCAGGTTGCCGTTTCAAAACCGCAACCTGAACCTGAACCGGTAGCTCAGCAAGAAGAGACTAAACAACCAGAACAAGTTGAAGTCGCTGCTCGTCCGGTTGTTGAGAAAAATCAATATGAAGATTCTGCATGGATCATTCAGTTGATGGCGCTGAAGAATCATGACAATGCGGTCGCGTTAGTTGCCGATTTGCAAAAGCGTGGTTATCAGGCTCACACCAAACAAGAAAATGAATTTACGCGTGTCATTGTTGGCCCAGATGTGTCAAAAAGTAAACTTGAACGACAAGTTCAAGAATTACAAAAAATTACTGGCTCTAAAGGTCAATTGCTTAAATTTAAGCCGTTAAATCCATAAGAAAACGTTTGCGTCAGCATTTTTTCTGTTAAAATGCGCGCCAACTTAAGATGAAGAAAATATGAATTGGTTAGATTTTGTCATTTTAGGGGTGATCGGGTTTTCAGCTTTGATCAGTTTAGTTCGTGGTTTTGCTAAAGAAGCGTTGTCTTTGGTGATTTGGTTTGGAGCGTTTTTTATCTCCAGTAACTACTACACCAAATTGGCGGTATATTTCTCCAATATCGAAGACGACATGTTCCGAAACGGAGCTGCGATAGCGGCATTATTTGTCGCAACACTAATTGTTGGTGCAGTGGTGAATTATGTCATTGGCCAACTGGTACAAAAAACAGGGCTATCAGGTACTGACCGACTTCTTGGTATGGTCTTTGGTGGTTTACGCGGAGTTTTAATTGTTTCTGCGGTACTGTTTTTTATGGATGCGTTTACCGCATTCCCAAGCTCGGATTGGTGGAAAGCGTCACAGTTAGTCCCTGAGTTCAAACGTGTGATCGCTCCCTTCTTTGAGCATTTACAAGCAACGTCAAGTTTTCTTTCTGGCACTATCTAGTAGTGCCAGCTACTGTCGCAAATCGAGGATTAGGACATGTGTGGTATTGTTGGAATCGTGGGCACAACCCCTGTAAACCAGTCTATTTATGACGCGTTAACGGTGTTACAGCATCGTGGCCAAGATGCAGCGGGTATTTGTACCATAGAAAGCAATCGTTTTCGTCTGCGTAAGGCGAACGGTTTAGTCAAGGATGTGTTCGAAGCAAAACATATGCAACGCTTGCAAGGTGAAGTTGGTATCGGTCATGTACGCTACCCAACTGCTGGCAGTTCAAGTGCTTCAGAAGCTCAGCCTTTCTACGTAAACTCTCCTTTCGGTATTACACTTGCCCACAATGGTAACTTAACCAACGCTCACGAAGTTCGCCAAAAGCTGTTTGAAAAAGACCGTCGCCACATCAACACGACGTCAGATTCAGAAGTGTTGCTGAACGTGCTTGCTCACGAAATCGATTCTGTGAAAGGCAATGTAACGACAGAAGACGTCTTCCGCGCGGTGACTAACGTCCATCGTACAATTCGCGGCGCATACGCAGTAACTGCAATGATCATTGGCCACGGTATGATTGCGTTCCGTGACCCGAATGGCATTCGTCCTCTTTGTTTGGGTAAACGCGAAGAAAAGGGTCGTACTGAATACATGGTGGCATCTGAGTCTGTTGCTCTTGATGCAGTAGGTTTTGACTTTGTTCGAGACGTGGCACCAGGTGAAGCGGTTTACGCAACTTTCGATGGTGAGCTATACACTAAACAATGTGCAGATAATCCAAAGCTAAACCCATGTATCTTTGAGTTTGTTTACTTTGCTCGTCCTGACTCATTCATTGATAAAATTTCAGTTTACAGCGCTCGCGTTGAAATGGGTAAAAAGCTAGGTGAACGTATCAGTGAAGACTACGCTGATCTTGATATCGACGTTGTTATCCCAATTCCAGAAACCTCGTGTGATATTGCTCTGCAAATTGCACAAGCTATCGACAAACCATACCGTCAAGGCTTTGTGAAAAACCGCTATGTAGGCCGTACGTTCATCATGCCGGGTCAACAACAGCGTAAGAAGTCTGTACGCCGTAAACTGAATGCGATTCGTTCTGAATTTAAAGACAAGAATGTACTTTTGGTTGATGACTCTATCGTTCGTGGTACGACGTCAGAGCAGATCATTGAGATGGCTCGTGACTCTGGTGCGAAGCGTGTATACATGGTCTCAGCTGCTCCAGAAGTTCGTTTCCCGAACGTTTACGGTATCGACATGCCAAGTGCTACCGAGCTAATCGCTCACGGTCGTGACAACGAGACTATCTGTAAACATATTGGCGCAGATGCATTGATCTACCAAAAGCTTGAGGATTTAGTTCAAGCCGTTGGCCTTGGTAACCAAGACATCACCCAGTTTGATACATCGGTATTTAACGGTGAGTATGTGACGGGTGACATTGATCAGCAGTACCTAGACTTCCTAGATGGCTTGCGTAACGATGATGCAAAAACTCAACGTGAGATTCAGCAAGATTTAGCGAACCTAGAGCTTCATAACGAAGGCGCGTAATTTTCGCTTCCTTATGAACTAAAAAACCAGAGCTAAATGCTCTGGTTTTTTGTTTTAGGTCGCTATCTCTTACTTCAGCGGGGGAGTCTACCCCGCTCTCATGAGAGTGACTTAGTGAATGTTATAAGCAATCACGTAGTCGATGAAGAGGCGTACTTTTTCTGGCAAATGATCTTTATGGTTATAAAGCATATAGATGTCGCGAGGGTTAGCACTCCAGTCTGGCAGAATACGAATTAAGTCACCACGTTCGATGTATTCTTTGACCATAACATTCGGCATCAAAGTGATGCCCAGGCCTTCAGAGCAGGTACTGCGAACCACATTCAGTGCATTAGCCTGAAAGCGAGCTCGATCGGTGTTTACGACCGACTCTCCCTTACTGTTTTTCAGTGTCCACTTGATTAAAGGGTAGCCTTTAAGCAGAGAATGATTCGAAAGCTCCTCAGCATGTTCTGGGGCTGGGTTGGCCGCAAGGTAGACAGGGCTCGCAACTAAAATATCTTTTACCTCGCCCACTTTACGAGCAATCAGGCTGGAGTCACGCTGTGGACCAACACGGAAGATGACATCCCATTCTGTTGGATCGAGTTTATCCGCGTTATTTTCTGTTGTTAGCTCAATGTTTATATCGGGGTACTGCTTCATAAAGCCATTGAACATCGGCATCATCATACGTTTTGTTAGATTGTACGGAGCCGATATTTTGATTCGCCCGGATGCGCCACGACAGTCGTCTGTAATTTCCTCGGCGGTAGAAGTTAGGCTTTGCAGTAGTGGTGAACATTCTTTGTAAAAGCGTTCACCAGCTTCGGTAAGAGAAAGCTTACGAGCATGACGGTTCAGTAGTCGAAGATTAACAGAGTCTTCTAGCGCTTGAATGCGTCGGGTGATGGTCGCAACCGGAATCATAGTTTTTCGCGAAGTTGCTGTATAGCTCCCATTTTCGACAACCAATCGAAATAGGTTTAAATCATCTAATTTCATATTTCCAGACACATTAAGTTACTAATTGACGCTAATTTATAATTAACTTTGCTATGAAAGATTGCTTTAAGTCAACATGTTGCACTATTTGACCACACCAGGCCGCTACGAGCAAACATTGATATAGCTATGCTATTCCAATGAATATTTGTATAAACGCCTTTTTCAGACTACGTTTTATAACGAGGTGAGACCACCTAAGCCTTTAAATGGCGGGGGATTCATCGATAAAAGTACAACAATAATAAAGACTTAATAAAAACTTGTTTTTGACTGACCTATGTGAGGTGTAAAGGTATGTTTAAGGCTCACAGTCATACGGCAATGGTCTCGGCGCAGGAAGCGGTTCATCATAAACTCATTATGTTAGTGGATGATGATGCCATTTTTCGCAATGTAACTAATGCCTATTTAGAAAGTCAGGGTTTTGAGGTAGTAGAAGCTGAAAATGGCTTAGACGCACTTCAACAACTTAGGGAATGCCAACCCGATCTTGTCTTATGTGATTTATCTATGCCGTTGTTGGATGGTATAGAGTTCGTCGAAGAAGTCAGCCTGGAATATCCATCGTTGCCGCTTATAGTGGTGTCTGGCACGGATGAAATGTCAGATGTTGCAAAGGCGTTGCGTTTTGGTATTAAAGACTTTCTTCCCAAACCGATAGGTAACTATAAACATTTAACACAAGCCATCGATAATACGCTTGAGGATTGTGACTGTCATTTTTCTGAACAACGTGACTTTTCAAGTCAATGGTTCAGGGTTGATGATGGTGGAGAAATACCAGATGAACAAGAGCTTCACTGGCATTTAGAGTACTTGCAAGAAAACCCGAATGCGGCAAGAGATTTGCTTCATGCATTATTACCGGATAAGGATGCTTCTCAAGGAGACTGGCGTTGTTCATACCGGCTACTTCAATCGACAGACGTAATGCCGTTGGTATTCGATTATCGTTGGCTGATGAACGGACAATTTGCTTTCTACTTGGTGGACTCTGCTTCCCAAAGTAACAGCGGAGTAGGGACCACTTTACTCATACGCGCATTATTTGATGATTACCTACGCAACTTAAAGAACTTTAGTGCCGATCTTAAAGACATGGTGGGAATCATTGAGAAGGGTATTGAATGCTCGGAATGTGCAGGGCCAATTAATGCTGTGTTTGGTGTTGCAGATTTGGCGTCATCTACGGTCTCGATTTTGCCTGCGGGTTTAGATAGCCAGTGGTCAAATGGTGATTCTAACCAGCATATCGCAGCAGGAAATAGCTTGGGTGGTGGCAGCTTGAAAAACTTCATCACCAGGGACTTACCGTTAAATACCGCTGGGCAGTTGTCTATCGGATGTCTGGGCTCTTCAAGTTTTAGCCTAAATATCACTCGCCACGAATAATTCACTAGATACGAATCTGATAAACGAAAAGCAGCAATGATGCTGCTTTTTTTATATCGTTTTGGAGCCATTCAAACGTATTGATAGATTAATAACCTTACTTTTTGTTTGTGTTTATCACCGCCTGTATAAGGTATAGTCAGCGCCTAAACAATAATGACCCATTTGTGTAACGTGCGCTTAACGTTGCGGCATGGGAGAAGCAAAGTCAAATAGTGAGAAGAAACATCATGGCAGACAAAGAGTTTAAAGAGCCTTATAATATTTTGTACTTTTTAGGTTTCATTGCAGTACTTATGATCCCAACATTACCTGCAACGTTAACCTGGCTGCGTGTATTCAACGGCTACGCGGGCTAACAAACTAGCTATCGTTTCTGGAGTTCACAATTCGTATTAAGCGTTACTTATTCAATATCGTTGGTGGACTCTGCATTTTGCTCGGCATAGCCGGAATTGTCCTTCCTCTACTACCAACTACTCCATTTATCTTGCTCGCCAGTGCGTGTTTTATGCGAGGCAGCCCAGCATTCCATCATTGGTTACATAATCACAATACGTTTGGCCCTATTTTGTATAACTGGAATCAAAATAAAGCCGTCGAGCCTAAAGTAAAACAACGTGGCGCGATTTTTATTGTGATCAGCTTTACGATTTCAATTGTTGTTGTACCTGTCGTTTGGGTGAAAATTGCACTTTTAGGAATGGCAATCGTTTTACTTAGCTGGTTTATGCGGCTACCTGTGATTGAGCCGGTTGCTGACCGAGAAGAAAATCACTAATATTGTAGGGAATAGTGTGCCCGCTCTTCGAGTGGGCGTTTGTATTTTCAGAACCTGTGAGTTTAAGAATATAAGCACATAGTGATGAAAACCTATTGTTCGTTGCCCTCGTGATACTGAGATAGCGAGAGGGTGATGAGCCAATCTAAGTAAATCGGTATTATGACTACAGAAACAATTTCACTGATCAAATCTAGCATCAAAAGCATCCAAGATTACCCAAAACCAGGCATCCTTTTCCGAGACGTGACCAGTCTGCTAGAAGACGCGAAAGCGTATCAGGCGACAATTGGCCTATTGGTTGAACGTTACAAAGCGATGGGATTTACAAAAGTTGTGGGTACAGAAGCGCGCGGCTTCCTATTTGGTGCGCCACTAGCGCTTGAGCTAGGTGTGGGTTTTGTTCCAGTACGTAAGCCAGGAAAACTGCCACGTCCAACGATTGCTCAGTCATATGAGTTAGAGTACGGCATGGATACATTAGAAATCCATACTGACGCGATCGTAGAAGGTGACAAAGTACTTGTTGTCGACGATTTGCTAGCAACTGGCGGTACTATCGAAGCAACAACGAAACTGATTCGCCAATTAGGTGGGGAAGTTGAGCATGCTGCATTCGTTATCAATCTACCTGAAATCGGTGGTGATAAGCGTTTAGAAGCGTTAGGTCTAAATGTGTACAGCATCTGCGATTTCGAAGGACATTAATACATTCAATGAGTTATTTAGCTTTAGCGCGAAAATGGCGTCCTAATAAGTTTGACCAGGTCGTGGGACAGAAACATGTCCTGACGGCATTGGAGAATGCGTTAGCGCAAAATCGCCTCCATCATGCGTACTTGTTTAGTGGTACTCGTGGTGTTGGTAAGACGAGTATCGGCCGTTTGTTCGCCAAAGGGCTGAACTGTGAAACCGGTATTACCGCAACCCCTTGTGGTCAATGTGATACTTGCCGCGAAATCGATGAGGGTCGATTTGTTGACCTGCTAGAAATCGATGCGGCCTCACGTACTAAAGTTGAAGACACTCGTGAACTGTTAGACAACGTTCAATACAAGCCTGCTCGCGGACGCTTTAAGGTGTACCTCATCGATGAAGTACACATGTTGTCGCGTCACTCTTTCAATGCACTGTTGAAAACACTGGAAGAGCCGCCGGAATACGTTAAGTTCTTATTGGCGACAACCGATCCGCAAAAGCTGCCTGTGACGATTTTGTCTCGTTGTCTGCAGTTCCATCTGAAGCCAATCAGTGTTGATGAAATTCACCAACAGCTAGATTATATACTTGAGCAAGAACAGGTCTCAGCAGAACCGAAAGCGTTGGGCATGATCTCTCATGCGGCCGATGGCAGTATGCGTGATGCTCTGAGCCTGACTGATCAAGCGATTGCTCTGGGTAATGGTGCAGTAGAATCTGGCATCGTTAGCCATATGCTAGGCACCATTGATACTGATCAGGCGATTCACTTACTTGATTCGATCAGTAGCAAACAGCCCCAACAAGCGATAGAAAAAATCCAACAATTGGCGTCAAATGGCGTGGAGTGGGATGGCTTATTGCAACAGTTGGCAGCCCAATTACATCGAATCGCCATGTATCAAGCTTTGCCATCTACGTTAGATAAAGCTCAGCCTGATGCAGAAAAAATCGAATTATTAAGTAAAGCGCTCAGCCCACAAGATGTGCAGCTTTATTATCAGGTTGTGATAAAAGGTCGTGAAGACCTCGCGTTGTCACCAAACGGCCGAGTCGGCATGGAAATGATCGTATTGCGCATGATGGCATTTCGTCCGTCAGCAAGTAATAGTGCAAATGTCATTTCTACTGCAACGCAACCGCAATCTGCGCCAATACAGAACGTGAGTCAGCAAAAAGTACAAAAGACTGCAACTCCGCAGACTTCGGTTCAACCACCGCCGTCACCAGTGTCATCACAGCAGCCTGTAAATCAACCAGTGGTCAACAACCAGGCTCCGATGCACGATGGATCTCAGCACCAGCCTGACTATCAACCTGCCGAGTACGAGGCACCGGCGCAATATGACATGGCGCCACCAATGAGTGAGAACCCAGCGGCTCAGAATCAGGAACCGCCTCAACAAGCCTCAGAGCGTGCTCCAGCAACACCTGCTCGTGGTGGGTTAAGTGGCTTGCGCCATCAACTCCGCTCTCAGCGTCAGGGTTTACAACAAAATACCCCGCAGCAAAGTGGTGGTCCAAAAAAGCCTAAAGCGACATCTGCCAAACCAGAGTCGGTTCTTGATCGTGTCGCGCAAAGACACGGCAGTTCCGCGCAGGTGTCGCCAAGCTCAATGCCTCAAACGGAAGAGCCAGTCGTTGAAGAAGCGTATCGCTGGCGTCCGAGCAAACCAGCTGAGACAAAAGTCAATACCAAACTGACACCTACGCAGCTCAAGCAAGCGCTTGAGCATGAAAAAACACCTGAAATGGCGCAAAAGCTGGTCGATGAGTCTCTAGAGCAAAATGAGTGGGCAAAACTCATCAGCCTGATGAACATGCCTAAGCTAGTGGAACAACTTGCGCTAAACTCACATTATAACAAAGAAGGTTCGACGGTTTCTTTGCTGCTGAGAAGTGCTCAGGCACACTTAAATACAGATAGAGCACAAGGCGAATTACTCAACGCTCTCAATACGCTTTTAGGTGAAGATTGCCATTTAACTGTGGAAATTAGTGATGCTGGTGAGACACCGTTAGAATTGCGAGATCGACTCTATCAAGAAAAATTGCAACAAGCTTTGAATAGCCTGGAAAACGATCCAAACGTTCATTTTATCGAACGTCGATTTGCCGCAGAGCTTGTGAAAGATAGTGTGCGCCCTATCTAATAATCGAACGGAGTGGGGTTGAAAACGTTAAGTCATAACCCCATTAATTGATGCAACACCTCATAGCAATCACAGTAAATAAATGAGCAGAAATAGCGCAGGAAAAATACTTGAGGACAAGGCGCAATTTTTCGATAAGTAGTTATTCTACAATGAAAAGTTGCAACGATGTTATCGAGTATTTTAACAAGCTAGAATGACCAGTTATTTACTACGATTGGTATCACAAACCAGAGAGATAAACATGTTTGGTAAAGGCGGTATGGGCAACCTAATGAAGCAAGCCCAGCAAATGCAAGATCGCATGCAAAAGCTTCAAGAAGAAATCGCGAATATGGAAGTAACTGGCGAGTCTGGTGCTGGTCTAGTTAAAGTTACAATTACTGGTAGTCACAGCGTACGTCGTGTTGACATCGATGAAAGCTTGATGGAAGACGACAAAGAAATGCTGGAAGATTTGATTGCGGCTGCATTCAACGATGCGGCTCGTCGCGTTGAAGAAACTCAAAAAGAGAAAATGGCTTCTGTAACTGGCGGTATGCAACTACCACCAGGTATGAAAATGCCATTCTAATCTGCTGAAATTTAATTAAGCGGATTTTCAATGCGTACCAGTCATATGCTGGAACAATTGATGGAGGCCTTACGTTGTCTACCTGGGGTTGGCCCCAAGTCGGCACAGCGTATGGCCTTTCATTTGTTACAGCGAGATAGAAAAGGCGGCTTACAACTCGCCGATGCTCTTAGTCAGGCAATGACGGAAATTGGCCATTGTTCAGAGTGCCGCACTTTTACTGAAGAAGAAGTTTGCCACATTTGTACTAACCCAAAACGCCAGGAAAACGGCCAAATTTGCGTAGTAGAAAGTCCGGCAGACATTGCAGCAGTAGAGGCGACCGGTCAGTACTCTGGACGATACTTTGTTTTGATGGGGCATTTATCTCCGCTTGATGGTATCGGTCCAAGTGACATTGGCTTAGATGTGCTCGATTATCGCCTCCGTCGAGGTGATATTACTGAAGTGATTCTTGCTACCAACCCAACGGTAGAAGGTGAAGCTACGGCACATTACATCGCAGAGCTGTGCAGAGAGCATCAAGTCGAGGCAAGCCGAATTGCACATGGTGTTCCTGTTGGCGGTGAACTTGAACTTGTTGATGGCACCACCTTGTCA
Organism: Allocatenococcus thiocycli; assembly: GCF_921292965.1. Lineage (NCBI taxonomy): Bacteria > Pseudomonadati > Pseudomonadota > Gammaproteobacteria > Vibrionales > Vibrionaceae > Allocatenococcus > Allocatenococcus thiocycli. The sequence goes on along the minus strand of NZ_CAKLCK010000043.1, from coordinate 58,843 downwards.
CACTCACTGTTAGGTCGACACAAGCTTAGCTAATTATCCCTAATGTTCTAAAAAGCGATGCATGCAAGCATCGCTTTTTTATATTGTTTAATCTAAAGTCCAGGTGGACGTTAATGGCAAGCTCGGTTCGAACTCGAATACATCCTCTCCCTTTTGGTGCATTAATAGAAAGTCGAATAGCTGTTGAGCCTGCTTATTGTCATATGGTCCTTGCAGGATAAAACGAGTTTCTTCTAGTTTTGCGCTATTCTGTAAATCAAAACAGTTAGAAACACCTGCGTTATCCCTTAAACAAATTTGGGATGTTTGAGTGGCTAACTCTGCCATTAAGGTCAGCAACAGTTGATCGTTAAAATAACCGCTTAATTTAAAGTCTAAGTAAATCTCTTTGCTTGTTGATAAAGCCGTCAACGCCGCATTGATTTGCGCTTGCAACTCTTGTATCGATAGTGAGGTTAAGTTTTCAAAGGTGATCGTACCTATTCCATTATTGAGCGACCATGCCAATGAATTCACTTTAACATCCGTACTGTGAAGCAAAATATTGTAACGGTGTAACGATACGTGATTGGTATCCAAGTCATTCATCATTTGCGTAATCAAGTCTTGCCATTGTTCATCTGATGATATTTGCTCTGCTTTTACAAGATAGGGTTGATATAAGGCTTGCCATCTGTCTTCAATGAGCGGGTAGCGGTATTGGTCTTGCTCTACTGATTTCCACATTAACTGATAATCGTCGCTGTAGCTTTGACTGTTTCTAGCCTGCGAGACCAGAGTGTTTTCCTGAAGGACAATGTTTACACTATCCGCATTAGAGCGACCACCACTATCTTTTGCATACAGCTTAAACGTATAGGTCCCAGCCGTAGTTGGAGTGAGTAACGTTGCAGTTAGTCTATCAGCGTTGAGTATTGCTAATGGTTCTGGGCCTGACGTTTGTGTCCAGCGAACCTCCTCAATACTGTACAAATTTTTAGGTTTAGTTTTTGCCGACCCACTTAATTTAATCGTGCTTACAGGTAAGGTATAAATCTTATCACTACCAGCATTGACGGTAGGCTTGGTGTACTCTTTTGCATCGTTAACATCAACGTTGCAGCCACCAAGTGCAATCATTGTCACCAAAATAAAGTTTTTTAACAGAGTAGACAGTTTCATTTCTTACGCCTTTAAAATTTATAGCTCACGCCAGTTGAGATAAATAAGTTTTTGCTACTGTAGAATGCAATATCGGAATTTGTAGTTTGGTAGCCCATCATTACGTTTAGGTTTGTATTGGAAAGATTGAAAATCTCTTGATAGCTGTATAATGAAAACAGTCCAAGACTCTGATAGTCCTGCTTTTTATTAAAAAGAGGGTTTGCAGTGTCAAACTCAGCGATACTATTCCGTAATGTTGTCGTAAAGGTATGCTTTGAGGTCGATACCGCGAATGAAACTTGACCACTGAGCTCATGGAAAGTTTTAGCTTTGCCATCGGCATCTCGAAAGCTGTAGTAGAACCCTGGGGCTATCGATAAATAGGGACCTATGTTGAAAAGCACTTCGCTGCCAAACCTGTGATAATCACTGTCTCGATAGAGGAGCGCGCGTTGTGTTTCATTCAATTTTTGCGATAAACCAATCTCATCTTTGTCAACGTCACTTTGCGCAAATGCGTATTTGATTGAGAAGGGGATAGGACTATAAAAATCGAATGCTAATCGCATTCCCGATATCGATTGGTCTGTCGTGCTTCTTGCTATATCTGTGAGATAGGGATCGCGCCAAACCTCATTAAGATTTGGTACGCTGCCAAATAAGGCAACTGTGAAAGCTACGTCATTGTTTAGCTCGTGTGAAAGCCCTAATTCTGCTTGAAAGTTGGCTTCCGCAATTTGTTCCTCGCTATTACCCAGGAAAATCAAAGTGTCGCCAAAGCTGTATTGTAGTCGCCCAAGTATCATAGGTACGATCTGATTTACCTGCTTACCTTTATTAGATAAATCTTTAGTTACTGAGTTGTCATCATGAGTGTTGTGTTGAGACTGGCTTTGGCTAACTCCGGCATGAATGCTCACTACTCCACTGAAACCGCGTGTAGAAGCGGCATCTTGTGAAAAAGCGTTAAATGGCAGTAACGCGACTAACGAGCTATAGAATATGGGGGCTAATTTTGGACTGGCGTACATTGTAATTCCCTTGGAATGTATGATTTATCAAGCAGTTCCAAATCTACATATACGCCATCTATTAATCTTTAGTGATTTATGGACGAATTGTGTCCAATTTGGTCACATATTCTTATCTGGTGAATTTAGCGCTGGCCAAGTTAGTTCGAAAAGAGCTCCACCAAGTTGGGATTGCGAAAGAAGTACGTTGCCCTGATGCCATTTCATCACTTGTTGAACAATGGCTAAACCAAGTCCATGTCCTTTTGCACTGCTGCGCTCGTGATTGTTCAACTGTGCAAATGGCTCAAACACTTTTTCAGTTTGATGAGATGGAATCCCGGCTCCATCATCTTCAACGCTTATGCTGTAAACACTGCCTTCAACACTAAATGAGACCGCTATTTTGGAATAAGTAAAGCGACTGGCGTTGGAGAGCAGGTTTTTAATGGCACGCATTAAACCGGCTTTATCGATAAACAATGACTGTGACCGTAAATTAGGAGAGCAATAAAACCTCACTTCTAAATCCGGATTCTCAAGGCGGAAAAATTCAATTTCTTTAGCGAGTACTTCTGCAAGGTAACATTGACTAAACTGGGTGAAATCAGCTATTCGATTGTAGCGCGCTAGTAGTAGATTTTGATTTATTAAGTGCTCTAAGTCTTCGATACTTGAGTCTATGGTGTTGTGATATTTAGCCTTTTGAGTTTCTGATAGCTCGTTACTTTCAAGCATTTCTAAGGCAAAGCGCAGCCGATATAGTGGGGTTCGCAAATCATGTGCGATAGCGTTGGTTAATTCTCTTTGTGTCGCGATCAAGCTTTCAATATTGTCGGCCATTTTATTGAATGATTCACTAAGTTGGCAGACAACGGACAGCCGACATTCTTTTGCTCGCCTTGACAGTACTCCTTGACCAAAGTCATTGGCTGTAAGTACGAGACATTTAAGATCTTTCCACAAAGGGAAAACCCAAATTACCAACGCACCAGAAATAAGAATGAAAAATATTACCCCCATCGCCGACGTTAGCTTTATATGTGCGCTTTGTGATAGGTTGTCTTGCACGTGAATCCATGACCCTTCTTCTAAGTAAGCAAGTAATTCCACGTGTCCTTCGGGGCTCAGGTAACTCACAATACTGTCGGTGGAGTCGTTAATGGCTTCTATCTCATAAGGGAGCAAGTCACTCTTGCCTTTTAGTCCAATTTGGAAAGGACTCAATTCATTTTTCAAAGCTAAATGTTTTGACCACTCGCTTTTAGGAAGCGTGTGGAGTTGCTCAGAGATTAAATGAAGCAATCCGCTAGTTTGATTGAGAACAGCGAGCTTGGTTGATTCATTGAGAGCAAAATAAATTAAATAGTCACTGTTTCCCACCCGCTTAACCAGCGCCATAGGATCACCAAATAAAAACGTTATATCACCTTGCATGATTGTTTCACTGAGGTTGCCTTCGTGGCGATACTTTTCTATCGATTCTAATTTAAGTGGGTAGGCAAAAAATTTGGCATAAGCCTGTATCGTTACAGGCCATTGGCTTTGAGGTTCCTTCAACAATCTGTTGGTTAAAATGTCAAAATTGTTCGCATAAACTTCTTTATAGAACCGTTCGGAGAATGACTCGTTTAAGTGTTGAATAGGATTACAAGAAGAAGGAAGAACCAAAAGTATAATCGGTATAAAAACAACGAGCCAAAGAATGGAAAATGCACGAATCATTACACACTTCCTTCTATCTCGACACACAATTGATAGCCAATACCTCTAACAGTTTTGATTAGCTCAGGCTCTTGAGGATCATCATGGAGGGTACGTCTTAGACGGGAAATTCGTCTATCAATCGAGCGATCGAGGCCATCGTACTCAAACCCCCTAATCGATTGTGCGATGTCGTCGCGAGAAACGACTTGGCCAGCATTGAGAGCGAGCAAGTTAAGCAGCTCATATTCGGCAGTAGTAAGCTTAATTGGTTGGTTATTGACCATGACGGCGCGATGTTGTTGATTGATTACCAAACGGCCAAAGTGCAAATCATCAGTGAGGCTATTGACGGCATAGCGCTCTTGTCTGCGAAGCAGAGCGCGAATTCTGGATAATAATAATCGGGGTTTTACTTGCTTAATAATATAGTCATCCGCACCGAGCTCGAGGCCCATTACTTGGTCAATGTCGTCGTCTAGTGCGGTTTGCATTAAAATCATGCCATGATATTTGTCTCTAATGGCTCGACATACCTCCATTCCACTTTGACCCGGAAGCATGACATCGAGAATAACTAAGTCTGGCTGCGTGTCTAAAATGATGCCAACAGCACTCTTACCATCAGAAACAATGTTGACCTCGAACTCATGGTTATGTAAGAAATCTCTAATTAAATCAGCGAGTTTAAGATCATCTTCGACCAGGATTATCGAATATAGCTCTGGATTAGGCATGATATTTTGATGCGTTAATGGATGATAGACAAACTATAACTTACCGTCATGATAGCCAGTGTGACTATTTGTGACGGTGGGAGAAAGATGCGACGAGATTTTCAAAATAGTTGATTGCCAGGTGTTTTTTATCAATTACCATTTGTACTGTGTTTTTATTAGGGAAGGTGTTTTAACTACTAACCCTACGGTAGAAGGGGAAGCAACAGCACATAACATCGCGGAATTGTTGTCTTAGCGAGTTGATGTAAAGGGACTAGTAGTTTGAATCTGAAGCCAGTAAGTTTTTATAGATAATCGCACCCACAACACCCCCAATGATTGGCGCAATCCAGAACAGCCATAATTGAGAGATGGCCCAGTCACCGAGATAAATAGCCACAGCGGTACTCCGTGCAGGGTTAACCGAAGTGTTTGTCACAGGAATACTGATTAAATGAATAAGCGAGAGGCACAAGCCGATAGCAATTGGCCCAAACCCTTCCGGTGCTCGTTTGTCTGTTGCGCCCATAATGACAATCAAGAACATCATGGTCATGACGATTTCTGTCACTAAAGCGGCTAACATCGAGTATTGGCCGGGTGAGTGCTCACCGTAACCGTTCGCAGCAAATCCTGAGGCGACAATATCAAAGCCAATTTGACCCGATGCAATCACATAAAGGGTTCCACCCGCGATGATACCGCCAATGACCTGAGCGATGATGTAAGGTAAAACCTCTTTGTTCTCAAAACGACCACCAGCCCAAAGGCCAATTGTCACGGCAGGGTTCAAGTGGCAGCCGGAAATATGGCCAATAGCAAATGCCATGGTGAGAACGGTTAAACCAAATGCCAGAGCCACGCCTAACAGTCCGATGCCGACTTCGGGAAATCCAGCGGCCAATACCGCACTACCACAACCACCCAGCACCAACCAGAACGTACCAAAAGCCTCAGCCAAATATTTATTCATGCAATTTCCTATTTCTTATTCGATAACTTGCTGAACATAGTTGAGAATTGTCAGTTAAGTGTGAGGCAAAACACGAAAAGAAAAGAATAGGAATGGTATGTACGACAGTGTCTCAGAGATGAAACCAAAAGAACGAAGATAGTGCAACGGTGAAGTGGGGAGAAAAGATAGGGTAAGGCCTACGTTAACTGCTCTAATTCAGTAATGTTCGTCAGCGCTTCTTGGTTGGTCTTTCCGCAAACAACCGGACAAGGTTTGAAATCATGGCAGACTTTTGGTCGTTCAGGCTGACCAAATAGCTTACAAAGGTTGTCATCGTTAAGTTGTACGCAACGAACACCCGCGGGCTTACCGTTTGGCATGCCGGGAATCGGTGAAGAGATACTTGGGGCGATACAACACGCGCCACAGCCTAAGCGACAATCCATAATGTAAACCTCTTAAAAATTGAGGTGGCAATTATGGTCATTTTGACGTGGATTGGAAGGGGAACTGCATAAAAAAGTACAAGTAGTGTTGTAATACTTGTACTTTTCTAGACTGGTCGAATGGTCACTTAAGAAAGCGGTTATAGACAAATAAGATCACAAACGCCCCTAAAGTCGCCGTAATAATACTGCCGACGTTGATACCCGTAGCGCCACCTTGCCCCAGAAAACTTCCTAAAAAGCCACCAACAAACGCACCAGCAATCCCCAAAAACATTGTGGCAATCCAGCCACCACCGTCATTACCAGGCATTAACCACTTTGCTAATGCTCCTGCGATCAAACCTAAGATTATCCAAGATATGATGCCCATAAGTGATTCTCCCTCTTATCAATCTTTAAACCAACTTACACTGGTTTAAGGATAGAGCATGCCAACAGAAAATCTCTGATCGTCGTAAACGGATAAATGCGCTTTGATGATAATTGCTGAATACTTGAACTTTTGTGGTGAGAAAGGTATAAATCGCCCCTAATTCCCTTGGCGAGACCGAAAGTATGAGCACTCCATTTTGGCAAAGTAAAACGTTGGAACAGATGACCGAAGAGGAGTGGGAGTCTCTGTGTGATGGCTGTGGTAAGTGCTGCCTTCACAAGCTCATGGATGAAGATTCTGATGACGTGTATTACACCAATGTCGCGTGTAGCTGGTTAAACAGTAAGACATGCTCGTGTAAAGATTATCCTAATCGATTTTCTTCAGGAGAAGAGTGCCTGAAGCTGACGCGCGAAAAAATCCCGGAGTTTAACTGGTTGCCTTTAACTTGCGCTTATCGTCTTTTGGCTCAAAATAAGCCGCTACCCGAATGGCACCCACTGATTACTGGGTCTAAATCAGCGATGCACGCAGCCGGTGAAAGTGTGCGTAATCGTGTTGTTTATGAAATTGATGTTGTTGACTGGGAAGATCACATCATCGAACTACCTAACGAGTAATATTTTGAGCAATATGAGTGTTGCTCAAATTTAAAATTGCTGTTCTAAGAGGTTTGACACACTTTTGCTGTGTGCCTTACCTCACTTTTACATCTAATACCTTCTTTTGACCCGTTCTTGTCTTTACGTGATGTAAAATAAACACAGGTGATGTTCTCGCCTGTTTCCAGCTCTGATCGATTTTGAGATTCCAGTTTTTTACGAGGTAAAAATGACGTTTTGTTTCCCGCAGAAAAATCGCCTGACACCTTGGGTTGCGTTACTTTCTCTTTTCATCGCGATGATGAATCCTTTCTTTGTAAACGCGGCAGAGAAAACAGAAGCGCCTGTTGTATCGCAGGCCGAAGCATCCATCGATAATCTGAACATCGATATTATCGACTTAACGCAGAGTTTAACTCAGACAAACGGTGATGAGCGTGATGCCCTCCAGTTGCAGCTTTTTCAGAAAAACCAACAACTACGCGCTCAGTTGGCAACTGCGATTGAAAAAGAATCTATCCCGCACAAAAAACTGGTTCAATTAGTTAAAACGCAAGAAAAATACACTAACGATGCGACAGCCTATCTGGCATCGAAAACGAAGTCAGTGACAGAGAAACTGAACGCGGCTAAGGATGAGGAAAAGCTGTCGATCATTAATGACTATCGTGAAATTCAGCACTATCTCGACGTGATTTTTGAGGCAAGTTGGCAAAATTTAGTTTGGTTAGAACGACTGGGTGAACAGAATAAGCGTGCTGAAACTAAATTTAAAGAAACGGTAGATAAGCGTATTCGCTTGCTTTCTGCATCCGTGCAGTACTTAAGTCAGCAGAGCGAAATCATTGGCGGACAGATGTCTTCTAGCCCTGAATCCGAAAAAGCCTCGCAGCAATTGAGCCAGATGCTCGTTAAGCACAGGTTGGAGATTGCAACTGAGAGCCTGCGTAACTTGATGTCTATTGGTGACAAGATTGGCATCGAAACTTCTGAGTACAAGCGCCAAATATTTGAAGTCACTGGAAGCATTACTCACGATTTACTTAACAGCAAAGTTGTCTGGTCAATCGTCAGTCACTGGTCAAACTCTGCAGTGGACTGGTTAGCTGGAAATGCACCTCAGCACCTATTTCAACTGTTTATTTTCGTATTAATTTTGGTTATTGCTCGCGCATTAGCGAAAATAACCCGCAAAGTGATGAGTAAAGCGGTTGCGTCTAAAAACTTAAAACTCTCCCACTTGATGCAGGATTTCTTTATTTCGATGTCCGGCAAGTTCGTATGGGTGATTGGTATTATGGTTGGTCTATCGCAGATTGGCCTGAACCTTGCGCCTATCCTGACGGGTTTCGGTATTGCCGGTGTGATCATTGGTTTCGCGTTGCAAGACACCTTGTCTAACTTTGCAGCAGGTATGATGCTTCTGATCTATCGTCCGTTTGATGTTGGCGACTTCGTTTATGCTGGTGGTGTGGATGGTAAAGTAAGTCATATGAGCTTGGTCAATACCACAATTCGCACCTTCGACAACCAGATCATTATTGTACCGAATAGCAAAATCTGGGGTGATGTGATTAAAAATGTAACCCATGAGCGCATTCGTCGTGTGGATATGGTTTTTGGTATTGGCTACGCGGATGACTTGTTGAAAGCCGAATCGGTGCTAACGGATATCATTACTTCTCACCCAGCCGTGCTACGCACACCTGAGCCAAATATTAGAGTGCATACGCTAAATACCTCTTCGGTGGACTTTATTGTTCGTCCTTGGGTGAAAACAGACGATTACTGGGACGTTTACTGGGATGTGACCAAGGAAGTGAAGCTTCGCTTTGACCGTGAAGGCATTTCTATTCCGTTCCCTCAACAGGATGTACATTTGCATATGGTTGAGAAGAAAGACGCTTAATTGCTCCTCCTCTATTTGGAAAAGCACTCACATTGTTGAGTGCTTTTTTGTTTCTATCGGGTAGAGAGGTTCAAGTATTGAGTTGAAGGTGATTAGCCGAAGTATTGCAAAACAATCAGCGGCACAGGTTGGCGTTACCTCAGTTTTCACCCATAAAAAAACGCTCTCGTGGGAGAGCGTCTGAAAAACCACAAAGTGGTAAAGTAAGTGCAAAGTGATTATTTGATTTGCTGCTTGAGGAATTCGCCCAGCTCAGAGTGATGCATGATCTTAGATACAGGGAGAATTTTCTCAGCAGGTCCCCAAGCAAATACATTTACAGGAGTATGCGTGTGGGTACCTGTGCCCCATACCGTGTTTTGGCCAGTCGCATGCTCACGCGCAATCAAGTTTGTGCGGTCATTATATGGGAAGAACGCATCAAAATCGTGAATAGCAGGTACTTGCTCTTGTGCCAGGTAGCTATGACCGTCTACATGATATGGGTTTGGCTTATCTTGCATAATGTGCGCAGCTTGATCTGCCGTGATAGGGAAGTCGCTATTCTCGTTGATGATCTTAGCTAAGTTTTCCGCTGTTCTATCTGCTTCAGGTAATGCTGCGAATTTATCCAACATGCCGTAGTAACTGGTTTTTTGGTTGTACAAGCCATCAAGGATAGAGAAATCACCGAAATTAAAGTTAGGCGCGTAGTCTCTGTTTTTGAACGCTTCGCCGCTGCGCTTCTCTGGTTTTGGCAGATTCGCTGATGAATAGCTAAAGCCAAAAGAGCCAGTTTCATGGTCAGCCGTCACGACGATAAGTGTGTCATCGCGTCCTTTCGCCCATTCGTAAACAGAGTTCACCGCTTCATCAAACTTAATCATTTCGTGAAGCATGGTGCCAGCATCGTTGCTGTGTCCAGCCCAGTCGATTTGTCCGCCTTCAACCATTAGGAAAAAGCCGTCTTCATCTTTGGATAGAACATCCAATGCTTTTACGGTCATCTCTTTAAGAGAAGGCTGTGTGCGTTTTGGATCGTTTTTACTTTGGCTGTACGCGATGCCATCTGCCATGCCTGAGTTAGCAAAAAGACCAAGTAATTTGTCACCTTTTGCTTCAGCCAGCATATCGCGGCTAAATGCCAGGCTATAGCCTTCTTCTTGAGCTTCAGTCAGCAAGTTGCGCTCGTCTTTACGTTTAGATTTAAGAGCAACGTTACCTTTAGTAAGTTTCTCAAGCTGCTTGTAAGTGTCGCCTTTGTCATTCGCTGAACTTGGAATCCAGTGACGAAGACCACCAGAAAGCAGAACATCTACTTCTGTTTCTAGCATGTCGACAGCAATGTCGTTTTCTAAAGAACGGTGAGGTTGATGAGCGGCAAAGGCTGCTGGTGTAGCGTGCGTCATGCGCGTATCAGAAACCAAGCCAGTCGCTTTACCTTTGCTTTTGGCTTTTTCTAAAATGGTTTCAACGTGGTTGCCTTGGCTATCAATACCAATTACTTCTGAAGCGGTTGGGATTCCAGTCGCTAGCATCGTCGCAGAGCAAGCAGAGTCGACTACGATAGCATCTTCAGGGTTAGTCAAAGAAGATCCAATCACACCTTCTTGTGCCAATTTGTAAAGGGCTGTGGTTTCGCCTTTATAAATTGAGTGCGGGGCGTGGTTTGCGTAGGTTTCAAGTAGGCCTACTTGCTGAGGGCCCATGCCATCACCAATCATCAAAATGACGTTTTTGATCTCTGCTGAAAGGGCATTGAAAGAGAGTGTTGAGGCAGCAAGAGCGGTAACTACAGGGTATGCTAAGCGCTTCATTGTATTTTCCTTGTCTATTAAAAGCGCAGGCATTAAAACAATAAATCATGACACTTTTGTGTAAGCCACGAAAGCTTAACCAGATTGTCATTTTCATTGACTAGCAAATTGCCCATCGAGCCAATAGGTCGTGACCGACTGGGCAATGTTTTGGGCCGTTATGCAAGCGCGAGAATAATGCCACCCACACTTAAAGCGGCAGAGAGGTATTGTCCGGCAGAATAGGAGCTGTCTTCCTCTTCCTCGATTTTATCAGGGCGATCCATTCCCAAAGCGCCATGCGTAAATGATTCGACCTTCTCACCAACAGTCTTATTTTCCGATTCCACTTTTTTGCTTTCGTGGTCGATTTCTTGCAGAGCGGCAAGAAGCGCTTTGCCTTCAGGAGAAAGTGTCACTTTGTTCTGTTCCACTTTTATTGGTGACGCGTTGACTTCTCCTGCGGTTTTCTCTGTCGACGACAGAGTGGGCTGCAGATTTGCGTAAGTATTAACTTGATTGCTTCCTACTGGATTCATCGAATACTCCTTGAAAATCGACACTCGCTCATTGAGTGTGGGTAAAAAGCAGTTATGGACTTTATCGGCAACGTTTGGCAATTCTTAAATCGTTTAAATAAAAAACAGGCCTGTTCTTGCCGCCTCTTGTGATTACGTAGAGACCAAAGCAAAAAGCAGACCGATATAGTTCAATTCACGTTCTGGATAGACTGGATTTACCGCAATGAAATGGCGATTTTTGATCTTAACTCGGGCGTAGTTTATTCACACTCAAGGTCAGTATTACGCGTGATCAGGTGACTAAAGGCTTTCATACGATTGCTATCCTTCACATAGCGAACCGGTGGCGCTAACACTTCAAGCTGATAATCCGAACTGTCTGAAGTGATGTCGGTGACTGGGGTTATTACAACAACGTTTAAGCGTGGGTTGCGGTTCAGGATCGATGTAGCTGTGCCTAATCCACCCTCGATATGGAACCTCCCAGCCACATGTACCATTTGAGTTCCCGGATGCTTAGTGAGGTAATCGACAATGGACTCGGCCATGGTCTCGTCCCAGGTCATTTGAGCGGCGTATTGTTTTTCTGTTTGCTCTGGCTTGCCGTGATGCATGGAAGCCATAAACTTGTCTTTGTACTGGCTGTCATCGGTATTGATGTTTGCAGCGACAAAACCACGTTGTTTGCTATCAAGTTTATCTAGGTAGTCGACACCATTAAAGCCAATGCAGCGCACAATTTTTCTTGGCGCGTTAGCCGCAATTACCGCAATATCTGCATGCTTTGCAAACTCGACAAGGGGACGATAGTCACTTTCATAGTTTGGCCAGGCGTTACTTTGCTGGATGAAGGTTTGCTCACCAATCTGGCCATCTAAATACTCGTCTAATACGCTTTGTTTATCGCGACTGAATTGTTCCATTGAAAGGGCAATGGGGCGTTTTCCGCTCGATAATTGTTTCAGAATATCTGTCTGGAAACGGTGGATACCGGCATGAGTGTGCCATTCACCGATCATGATTACGTCGGCTTGCAGTAACTCAGGATTCAGGTCAGTCAGGGACACAGGAGTGCCTGACGGGGTGTGCAACTTGTAATCGTAAAAGCTGATCACGTCAGGGGTATTGGGAGTGGATATCGTTGCTGGTGTTGAGACGCAACCAGTCAACACAATGGGAAACGCAAGACCTAAAATAGAAAAGCGCATAAGAAGCCTCCAAAAATGTCTAAGAGATATTTGTGGAGGCGACAGAATTAAAGTGAACGAGAGCCATGTTCACCTGCGTTGAGCTAGAGCAGTATTAATGCGCGGATTTACGATAGACACGCAACATAAAATCGGCCTCACATTGGAAAAGTGTAGCGGATTTTAGCTCTTCTCGGAGTTCGTCAGTCGCTTTCCAGGCGAATGGTGTCATTTGCAGCAGGTCAAATGCGTCTCCATCTTTTAAGTCCATCACATAGTTAAGTTGTTGTTGTTGCTCGAGTTCGTAGCCATCGATGGTTTCAGGGGTTTCATCGTGGAGACGAACGTTTTGGTAAATTCGTTCACGAAGCTGGTAAAGATGTCTGCCTGCTGGCGTAACGGTAATCACGACACCATTATCTTTGATTACACGCTTGAGCTCTTCTGCTTTACATGGCGCATAGATTCGCAGGATTGCATCCAAAGATTGATCCGCGAATGGAAGTCTATGGCTTGATGCGACACTAAAATGACAATCTGGGTAGCGTTTGGCTGCATAGCGAATGGCTATTTTAGAGATATCTAAACCAAACGTGGCGGCTTGCTCATCTTGGGCTAGCAATGATTTTTGTACCAGATCGGTGTAGTAGCCTTCACCGCAGCCGATATCTAACAGCTGGTGAGTCGTTCCTTTGGTGTACTCAGTGCAAAGGCGGGCGACTTCCTGGCGCATCGGATCGTAATACTTTCCTTCCAGAAAGCGACGACGCGCTTGCATCATTTCCTTGTTATCGCCGGGATCTTTAGAACGCTTATGATGCGCCGGCATCAGGTTCACGTAGCCTTCTTTTGCCATGTCGAATTGATGGTTATTTTCACACTTAAACGTTTTTACGCTTAATGTAAGAGGTTGGTGACATAGAGGGCATTGATAGTTCATGACGATCTCGAGCTGAAAGTAGGGCGACAAATTCTATCAAAAAGCACGACTTTAAGTGAAACAAAACCGTGAAATAGCCGTGGTTAGCGAGTGCTTTTACAGATTTATAACGACCAGAAATAAAATTTTTAATGAGAATAGGCAAGAGAAGGATGAAGTTGAACTGCTAGCAATAAAAAAGCCGGCGTAAACCGGCTGTGATGACGTTATTGTGCGGAAATAACGGTAACCAGTTCGTAGCTTTCACCTGGTTGCAAGGTTTTGCCTTGATCAATGCTGGCAGCATGCACAGCGGATTCGACGCATAGCATGGTTTCGTAACCATTATCAGCCATGTCTCCCATTGACTGAGCTCCTTCGGCCCAAGGGTTCCATAGTACTGCTGAGTTGTGGCCATGGTTTTCTACGCTCAGAGTGCGTTCTAATACAGGGTCTTTGACTAAGATCTGCGCTTCAGGCTGCGTGTACACACGGTCTATGGTGTCGGTCAGTTGCAGGACTTCACCACCTTGACATACCTCGTTGCCTTTCAAGCTGTCGATGTACTCGCCACCCATGCCTGAAGTTTGAGCTTGTAAAACATCGCCAACGTTAAGGTAAGTATGCAGAGCACCAGAGAATGTCCATGCCTCGTCATCGATATTCAGCACTTTCAGTGTCACTTTCAGCTCATCGCCGACTTCTACCAAAAGGCGAGCTTCAAACATATGAGGCCAAATTTGGTGGGTCTCTTCGCTTGGGAACAACGCAAGTTCGACAATCACACCATTTTCATTTTCACGGTGTTCTATCAGTTCCCATTCTGTAGTACGTGCAAAACCATGAGCCGGTGCAGCAATGCGACCAAACCATGGCCAGCACACTGGAATACCACCACGCAAAGCGGCTTTGCCATCGAATACGGCTTTTTCGCTCATCCAAATTAGATCTTCCTGACCTTGTGGTTTGTATGACACCACATGGCCACCGTGCAAAGCGATACCAGCGGTTGCTTTATCGTGAATGATACGAACAACTTTGACCTGATCAATTTCTACTACGGTGACATTGTCAGAAAGGACGGTTAGGGCAGGAAGGGTGTTTAAATCCATCTGATTATTTTCCTATCGCTGGGAGAGGTTGCGAGCGCTTGAAGCCCAAATACACCCCTCAAATTCCAGATACAAAAAAGGCGACTATAAAGCCGCCTCTTTTTCAACTCAGTTAAGAGCTAATCACTGTTTCTAATTACTTAGAGATGTGTGCGATTAGGTCTAGAACTTTGTTTGAGTAACCGATTTCGTTGTCGTACCAAGATACAACTTTAACGAATTTGTCAGTTAGAGCGATACCAGCTTTAGCATCGAATACTGAAGTGCAAACTTCACCGATGAAGTCTTGAGATACTACTGCATCTTCAGTGTAACCTAGAACGCCTTTTAGTTCGCCTTCAGAAGCTTCTTTCATTGCTGCACAGATAGCTTCGTAAGATGCGCCGTTTACTAGGTTAACAGTTAGGTCAACTACAGAAACGTTAGCAGTTGGTACGCGGAAAGCCATACCAGTTAGTTTGCCGTTTACTTCTGGAAGTACAACGCCTACAGCTTTAGCAGCACCAGTTGAAGATGGGATGATGTTCTGAGAAGCACCACGACCACCGCGCCAGTCTTTAGCAGAAGGACCGTCAACAGTTTTTTGAGTTGCTGTTGTAGCGTGAACTGTAGTCATAAGACCAGATTCGATACCGAACTTGTCGTTAAGAACTTTAGCGATAGGTGCTAGACAGTTAGTAGTACAAGAAGCGTTAGAAACGATGTCTTGACCAGCGTAAGTGTCGAAGTTTACGCCGTTAACGAACATTGGAGTTGCGTCTTTAGAAGGACCAGTTAGTACAACTTTTTTCGCGCCAGCAGTGATGTGCTTACGTGCTGTCTCGTCAGTTAGGAAAAGACCAGTTGCTTCAGCAACAACGTCAACACCGATTTCGTCCCATTTTAGGTCTTCAGGGTTGCGCTCTGCAGTTACACGTACAGTTTTGCCGTTAACGATTAGGTTACCGCCTTCAACTTCAACAGTACCGTTGAAACGGCCGTGAGTTGAGTCGTACTTAAGCATGTATGCCATGTAATCTACGTCGATAAGGTCGTTGATACCTACAACTTCGATGTCGTTACGCTCTTGCGCTGCACGGAAAACGAAACGGCCGATACGGCCAAAACCGTTAATACCTACTTTGATAGTCATTATAGTTGCTCCACAACTTAATTTCTGATTAAAGATAACTGGTAGTAAAATTACAGAATCCAGTAAACATCTGCAACAGATAATCGGACTTAACTTGTTTAAAGTCAAAAAAAAGCGACGCTTTTTTTAACAATTCTTCGCAAATGTTCGTTTTTTAAACTTTTTACTGCTTTTACTCTAGCTCAGTTGGCGTAATATAACCTGCGAGATGAGTGCTCGTATCAAATTAATTACACATGGTGTCCTGGTGAGAAAGTATGTGCTACAACTGTTACGAGAATCAAGTTTTTTGCTAAAAAAGTCATTGCGAAAAACAGGAAATAAGGATCTAAAATTAGTGGAACAAAGCGGAGGAAAAGTGACGAAGTCCGATGAATATTGGCGTGAGCGTCTATCTGATGAAGAGTTTCGTGTTTGTAGAGAGCAGGGAACTGAGCCACCGTTCAGTGGTAAGTTATTGCATAATAAGGAAACTGGTATATATAGCTGTACCTGCTGTAATGCCCCTCTTTTTGTCTCTGATAACAAGTACGATTCAGGATGTGGATGGCCGAGTTTTGATGCGCCAGTTAATGACCAAGCGATACGCTATTTAGATGATCTGAGTCACGGAATGGTACGTACTGAAATTCGCTGTGCGACATGTGATAGTCATCTGGGGCACGTTTTTGAAGACGGACCACAAACAACAGGCGAGCGTTACTGTGTTAATTCAGTGTCGTTAATTTTCAACAAATCTGAAGATTAGTAACAAAATTGCAGTTAAGAGTGTTTCATCCTTTCAGAACTGTATCGGTCAACATATAAACACTGAAAACTTGAATGAATAAAAAACTCCCGACTAGCGGGAGTTTTTTTATATATTTTCGGGAATTAAATCGGGGGAATAACTTCCCTCTTCAATATTATTTGCGATCGACTTTGCCAGGTCGTCCAGTTTTTGATATTGGTTTGGATCATTGAAATCGAACATTCTCTGCAGTTGCTTTTCATCTGCTACTGACACACCAAACCTTTTGGCTACCATTGCCCAAAGGTAAGCACGTTTTTTCTCCCCTTGTCCCTGATGAATACTCGCCAATGATTTGAGTATGGCAGGGTTTAGGTTGTCTTCATTTGACAAACTTAACGCATTATTTAACAAGATAAGCGTTTTAGGGGTGTCTCTGTTGACGTAGAAGGTAGCTAAGGCGTACTGCATTTCCGCAGTGTTTAGTGTCGGTGAGCCTTCCATCTGTAAAAATCGGTGCTGAGCCTGTGTGTCTCCGGTCTGTGACCAAAGGAAATATAAGGTCTCTGGCTTTTCCGATACCTTTAACTCGCTAACGATGCGTTCAAGCTCGTCGATGCTGTGCACCAGCGCATTAAAGCGTTGTGCTTTTAGCTCGCTTTGGTCAATCGGAGCGATCTGGGAGGCTAGCTCCAAGCACTTTCTGTATTCAGCGACGACGCTGTATTCTTCTATCTGTTTTTCTTCGCTTGGGTGTTTGAACTGCTCATAACGATGCCAAATTAAGTTGGTACGCGGGATGCGGCATTGTCCATCGTCGATGTTGAGCTTTTCGCAGCGCAGTTCTGGGTTATTTTCACACAGTTGTTCAGTAGATATGTTGCGTTCAAAGCAACCTGTGATGGATAGAGTGGCGAGGCTTGCCAGCAACCAGTATGTTGTTTTCATGGTTTTGCCTGTGATCCGTTACACCAATTCATTTTCGTGTTCTTGACTCCATTTCTTAACCCGCTATGTTCTGAACAGAATGTAATAAGAAGGTACATTATGGACACAGAACAATTATTAAAAGCGATGACACCAGAAGTTTACGATCGCTTGGTATATGCAGTAGAGACGGGAAGATGGCCAGAGGGTACAACACTTTCTAGAGAGCAGCGAGATTCGTGTATGCAAGCTGTGATGTTGTATCAATCAAAACATAATACAGACGCTCAACATATGACCGTTGCTGCCGGTGGTGAAATCAGTTTTAAGTCTAAGCAAGAATTGAAAAAGCAATTCAGTGGTGATGAGAGCGATATCGTTCGAGTAAATCCAAACTTCGATTGATACGTTTAACGCGTAAAAAGCCCAATGTAATCATTGGGCTTTTTAGGTTTTAAGTGCTGAGTATTGAGTTTTACAGGCTCATTTCACCACGTAATACTTGCTGCATTTTGTCTTTTACTTCTTCGTAAGACAGGTTCTGGCTTAGAAGATAATGCAGTTTGGCTAGTGCAGCTTCAGGCGTCATGTCAAATCCACTGATCACTCCAGCATCAGCCAGCGCACAACCCGTAGCGTAACCACCCATGTTAACTTTACCAGCTAAGCACTGCGTTAAGTTCACCACGATAACACCACGTTCAGATGCTTCTTTCAGATGACCAAGCAGTTCTGGATTTTGTGGTGCATTACCTACGCCAAACGTTAGCAGAATCATCGCGTTAACTGGCTGAAGTAACGTGTTGCGAATCACTTCATGAGAAATGCCAGGGTACATGGTGATCACACCAATCGGCTGAGGTGTAATGTTGTGCACTTTAAATTCGCCTTCAGGCTGAGCACCAACTGTCACGCTATTGCTAATCTGAATATTGATTCCCGCTTCCAGCAAAGGAGCAAGGTTTGGCGAAGTGAAGGCATTGAAGCCGTCAGCATGTGATTTCGTGCTGCGGTTACCACGCATTAACTGATTGTTGAAGAACAGCGTTACCTCGTTGATCGGGAAATTAGCCGCGATATGCAGTGCGTTCAGCAGGTTTGCCTGACCATCAGAGCGCAGCTCTGCCAATGGGATTTGAGAACCAGTCACAATAACTGGCTTGCCAAGGTTTTCCAGCATGAAAGACAGAGCCGACGCTGTGTAAGCCATCGTGTCTGTACCATGCAGAATAACGAAACCATCGTACTTATCGTAGTTATCACGAATATCATCAGCAATTTGTTGCCAATCGGCAGGAGTCATGTCTGATGAATCGATCAGCGGATCGTATTCATGGATGGTGTAATCCGGCATCTCTGGACGATGAAATTCTGGCATTGCTGCTAATTGCTTCTCCATAAAGCCAGCGATAGGCACATAACCGTGATCTGACTTTTGCATACCGATGGTGCCACCGGTATAAGCGATATAGATGTGTTTTCTAGTCATCGTTCTATTTACTTTCATGTAGGGGAGCTGTGCGCGGATTATAACGAATTGATGGGTAATAAAAAGGGGCATATCACTAAGATATGCCCCTTTTTTGACTAGTTAAGCACGGCTATTGAACTTGGCAATTCAAACAGAAGGCGTATTGACCTCTTGGGTCATTAAAGCTCTGTAGCACGCTCGCATCCTGTTTAAGCTGCTGAGCTACAGGTTGCAAGCTCTGCGGCAACATGCTTGTGACATCAATACCAAGGGAAACTTTGACGTTATTCATGAATTCGTCGAGGAATATCTCCGCTGGTGAAAGTGGTTCTTCAACCCAGTACAGGTTGTAGTCCGTGATGTTAGCCAGTTTCGCTGCTAAATCGACCGCATCGTCAAAGTCACCCATTTGGTCTACCAAGCCATACGACATCGCATCCTGACCTGTCCATACGCGACCCTGTGCCACGTTATCTACTTCTTCAACAGGCATCCCACGGTTATCGCCGACCAAAGAAATAAAGCGCTGGTAGCCGTGTTCAATTGACATTTGGATAGCTTGCGATGCGCCTTCTGACAGACCAGTTGAAAGCCCGTCACCTGAGAATGGCGACGTACCAACGCCGTCAGTATGGATACCAAGCTTATTGAAACCTTTTTCAAAGGTAGTAATCACACTGAAAATGCCGATAGAACCCGTTAGTGTGGTTGGCTGAGCAACAATTTTATCTGCACTCATTGAAATCCAGTAACCGCCTGAAGCCGCTAAGCTTGACATGGACACCACCACAGGTTTACCTGCTTGCTTTAACGCGGAGACTTCGTTACGAATCACTTCCGATGCAAAGGCGCTGCCACCCGGGCTATTCACACGAAGAACAACCGCTTTAACGTTTTTATCGTTACGTGCCTGACGAAGAAGGCTCGCCACCGTGTCACCGCCTACAGTGCCTCTCGGTTGCTGACCATCCATTATTGCGCCACTCGCAACAACCACTGCAATATCATCTTCAGATGAACTGTAGTCAGGGTGCATCGTTGCTTGGTAGTCGTAATAGCTGATCGCGTTGTAGCTGTCTTTACCGTCGCTACCAAACTCTTTGGCAAACAGGGTACGAATGTCTTGGCGAGTAGCCAGTTCATCCACCAGCCCCAGTTTCAGCGACAGTTTTGCAATATCGCCATTCACAGAGCGCATTTCCGCTAACAATTCGTCCATGGTTGGATTAAGAACTTTGGCATCAATGTTTCGATTGGTTGCCACATCATCGACAAATGCACTCCATAGCTGAGTGATCCAACGTGTCACTGACTCTTCCGCAGCATCGGACATGTCGTCGCGCGTAAATGGTTCTATCGCCGACTTATAAGTACCGACACGGAACACGTGCGTCGACACATCTAATTTTTCTAACAGCGATTTATAGTACATCGAGTAAGCGCTGTAGCCTTTAATCAGTACTCCGCCGTCTGGCCCCAGGTACACTTTGTCGGCGTAGCTAGCGAGGTAATATTGACTTTGATTGTAGAAATCGCTGACCGCATAAATCGGCTTACCAGATGTTTTGAACTCGTTCAGCGCTTTCGCGATATAGCGTAACTTGGTTAAGTTTGTTTCTGGCATCTCACGCAGAGATAAAACTAAACCGGTAATTTTAGGGTCATCTTTGGCGTAGCGGATGGTGTCAACGATATCAAACAATACGTTTTCTTTTGGCATCTCTTTGCCAAGTAGTGAACCTGTAAAGGAGTCCATCGGGTTGGTGTAGCGTCTTTGTTCGACGATGGGGCCAGATAGATTCATCACCAGTGCAGACTCTTTCTCTATCACTGGTCGACCTTCTCCGGTGTAGGTAAACGCAAAGTAAAAAACGGCAAGCATCAGAAGGAACAGCAGATTTGCTAAAGCAAGCCTGACAAAGGTGATGCCTTTCCATATTCCTTTAAATATCAGACCAATAAATTTGAAGAGTTTTTTCATCATGTCTCCATCACGAGATAATCAATTCGTAATTTTACAAATTATGGGTTCTTATCTCTAAGATCTCAAAAGATAACGTGTTTTTAGCTTATCACGCTCCTTCAACAATTGGCATATTTTAACGCTAGATTGATCGGTGTTACAAAAATGTAAACACCTGTTTGATTTTTTGGTTCGCAGAACGTAATGTCACTTCACAAGATAATAAAAATGGATGTTTAGTAATGTCTGCACTGTACCCAAACCTATTAAAACCACTGGATCTCGGTTTCACTCAATTACGTAACAGAGTGCTGATGGGATCAATGCATACCGGCTTAGAAGAAGACAAGGAAGGCTTGCAAAAGCTGGCTGCGTTTTATGAAGAACGCGCGAAAGGTGGCGTTGGTCTGATTGTAACAGGAGGTTTCTCTCCAAACCTTCGTGGCCGACTTCACCCTCTGAGCGCAGAGTTCAGCAAGCCTAAACATGCAGAGGCGCATAAAGTTGTCACTGAAGCCGTTCACAAACACGGCAGTAAAATCGCACTGCAAATCCTGCATGCAGGGCGTTATGCCATGCACCCTTTAGCGCAAAGTGCGTCGGGTATTAAAGCGCCGATTTCTAAGTTTGCTCCAAGTGAAATGAGTGAACGTCAAATCAAGAGCACGATCGAAGATTTTGCGAAAAGTGCCGAGCTGGCTCAGATCGCTGGCTATGACGGTGTAGAGCTGATGGGCTCAGAAGGTTATTTGATTAACCAGTTCCTGTGTAAACGCACCAACATGCGTTACGACGATTGGGGCGGCAGCTATAAAAAACGTATGCGTTTCCCTCTGGAGATCGTTAAAGCGGTACGTGGAGCGGTGGGTGATAAGTTCATCATCATTTTCCGTCTTTCTATGCTGGATCTCGTCGAACAAGGCAGCACGTTTGAAGATGTCATTGAGCTGGCAAAAGCACTTGAAGAATCGGGTGTTACCATCATCAACACCGGTATTGGCTGGCACGAAGCACGCGTTCCGACTATCGCGACACAAGTTCCGCGTGGCGCGTTTACTTGGGTAACCGAGAAAGTGAAGCCGCACGTTTCTGTACCAATCATCACCTGTAACCGAATTAATACCCCAGAAGAAGCAGAGCGTATTCTTTCGTCTGGGCATGCAGATATGGTCTCTATGGCTCGCCCATTCTTGGCAGACCCGTATTTTGTGGCGAAAGCCGAGCAGGAGAAGGCGCAGTTCATCAATACCTGTATTGGCTGTAACCAAGCCTGTCTGGACAACGTATTTAAGGGTAAGCGTGCGAGCTGTTTGGTTAACCCACTAGCGTGTTATGAAACCGAAATCGTTGTTGAGCCAGCACTGAAGAAAAAGAACATCGCCGTAGTAGGTGCGGGTCCTGCTGGTCTTGCATGTGCGACAACATTGGCAGAGCGTGGCCATAAAGTTGACTTGTTCGAGAAGAATGATCGTATTGGTGGACAATTCCGCCTGGCGATGCAGATCCCGGGTAAAGAAGAATTCCGTGAAACCATTCGCTACTTTGCCAACCGCCTTGATGAGACAGGGGTCAACTTGCACCTTTCAACTGAAGCGAACTTCGATTTACTCACCGAGTACGATGAAATCGTGATGGCATCTGGCGTAGAGCCTCGCAAAGTGAAGATTGAAGGTATTGATAACCCAGAGAAAGTTGTGGATTACCAGACCTTGATTCGTGAAAAGACACCGGTTGGTGAGAAAGTTGCAATCGTTGGTGCGGGTGGTATCGGGGTTGATATTGCGACCATGATTACTGAGCCTGTCGATCATACGTTGGATGATTGGCTCCACGAGTGGGGCATTGATAAAGAAATTTCCCAGCCGGGTGGTTTGTATCCTTTCCCTGATTCAGTGAGTGATAAAGAGGTGTGGGTATTACAACGTCGTCAAGGGCAAGTTGGTAAAGGTCCGGGCAAAACAACGGGCTGGATCCATAAACGTACTCTGGAAAAACGTGGAGTTCATCTTCTGGGTGGCGTTTCTTACGAAAAAATTGATGATCGTGGATTACACATTCAGGTTGATGGTAAATCACAAGTGCTGAATGCAGATAAAGTCGTTATCTGTGCGGGTCAGGAGTCGGTTCGACCGTTTGAAGATAAATGGTCTCAGCTAGGTGATAAGCTGCACATTATCGGTGGTGCTGACCACGCTGGTGAGCTGGATGCTGTACGAGCAATCCGTCAGGGTGTGAAGCTCGCAGTGAAGCTATAAAAAGCATTCACAAATACTTATGAAAAGCTGCGCATTATGCGCGGCTTTTTTCGTTTCTGGCCGACTGGAATAGGCATTTTGTGGGTTAGGTATAATCCCCAAAAAACAGGTTGTTATTCAGTGGGCTAGATTGTGCTAAAGTGACCAGCAGATAAAATACAAGTTAGATTCAATAAGGACCAGTTAATGGAAGCTCTCGATCTCTTGCTTAACCGCCGTTCTGTCGGCAAGTTATCCGCGCCAGCACCAGAAGGTAAAGTGTTGGAAAATATCATACGTGCGGGCCTGCGCGCGCCCGACCATGCTGGTTTAACACCTTGGCGCTTTGTGATTTCACAGGGTAAAGGACTAAACAAACTGTCTGATATTTTAGTTAAAGCTGCATTGGCGGATAACAGCGAGGAATCGGTGGTTGAAAAGCTGAAAAATGCCCCATTCCGCGCACCAATGGTTATCACCGTTATTGCAAAAGTGACGCCGCATGAAAAAGTGCCTGCATTGGAACAGTACCTGTCAGCAGGCTGTGCCGTTCAAGCAATGCAAATGGCAGCAGTTGCGCAGGGCTTCCAGGGCTTCTGGCGTTCAGGGCCATGGATGTTCCACCCTGAAGTGCATAAAGCGTTTGGCCTGGAAGGTGAAGATGAAATCGTCGGTTTCCTTTACTTGGGCACCCCAGATGGCACACCAATGAAAGTGCCAGAGCGTGACTTGTCGAAGTTTGTTGAATTTCAATAAATGCTAACCACATTCTTACTGTCTATCTATACAGTTTTTCTTGATTTATTAGGGCTACATTCGATAATGTGGCCCTAATTATTATTACTTTCCCAAGCTTATGTCTCGTCTGTTTATTGCTGAAAAACCAAGTTTAGGCCGCGCGATCGCTGCCGCACTACCGAACCCTCAAAAGAAAGACCAAGGCTTTATTCGCTGTGGTAATGGAGATGTAGTGACTTGGTGTATTGGACACTTGCTGGAACAAGTGGAGCCAGATGCTTATGACGAACGCTACAAAAAATGGAACATGGCGGATTTGCCGATTGTGCCGGAGCAGTGGCAGCTAAGGCCAAGAAAAACTTCTAGTAAGCAATTGACGGTGATTCGCAAATTGTTAAAAGAAGCGACGGAAGTCATTCATGCCGGAGACCCAGACCGTGAAGGTCAACTCTTGGTGGATGAAGTGCTCGATTACTGCAAACTGTCTAAAACTAAGAAGCAAGCAACTCAACGTTTGCTGATTTCAGATTTGAACTTACCAGCAGTAAAACGAGCTTTGAGTTCAATGCGCAGCAACCGTGACTTTATCCCGCTTTCTGTTTCTGCGCTGGCTCGCTCCAGAGCGGATTGGCTCTATGGCATGAATATGTCTCGCGCCTACACCTTGCTAGGGCAGAAAGCCGGCTATCAAGGTGTATTATCGGTCGGGCGAGTGCAAACGCCAGTGCTTGGGTTGGTGGTACGTCGCGATGAAGAAATCGAAAACTTTATCCCTAAAGATTATTTCACCCTACATGCGTTAATCCCATATCAAGATCAAAACGGCGCATTTGATATTCGTGCGAGGTGGAAACCAAGCGAAGCGTGTAAACCTTGGCAAGATGAGGAAGGGCGAGTTCTCAACCGAAAGCTGGTGGAGAATGTTGCTGCTCGTATCAAGAACCAACCCGCCACGGTGAAAGAGTCCGAGCAAAAACAAACCAAGCAATCTGCCCCTTTACCTTATTCTTTGTCTGCATTGCAGATTGATGCGGCAAAACGTTATGGCATGAGTGCCCAGCAAGTTTTGGATACCTGTCAGGCATTGTATGAAAAGCATAAGCTGATCACTTACCCACGTTCGGATTGTCGTTACCTGCCGATGGAGCACTATGCACAAGCGGGTTCAGTCACTTCTGCAATTGCCAACAATGCCAAAGAGCTGCAAAGTGCCGTTCAGGGCGCGGATTTGTCGATTAAATCGAAAGTATGGAACGACAAAAAAGTGGATGCTCACCACGCGATCATTCCTACGCCTAAGCAAGCTAATGTGAATGCGTTATCTGGCAATGAGATGAAGGTGTATCAACTCATTGCCCGTCAATATCTGATGCAGTTTTATCTTGCGGCCATTTACGCTGAAGCGAAGCTGGTATTTGATATTGCTGGAGGCACTTTTATTGCGAAAGGTCGTCAGCTTGTTTCTCCGGGCTGGAAGGCCTTAATGGGCAAAACCGATAAAGAAGACGACGGGATTGATGCCGTGCCACCTTTGGCAGAAGGCACGGTGCTCACTTGCCGGGAGGGGGAAATAAAAGATCGCAAGACTGAGCCGCCAAAACACTTCACCGAAGCGACCCTGTTGCAGGCCATGACGGGGATTGCCCGCTATGTTGCTGATAAAGAATTGAAGAAGATCCTACGTGATACGGATGGCCTTGGAACCGAAGCTACGCGTGCTGGTATTCTCGATACACTCTTTAAGCGTCAGCTTTTGACTCGCCAGGGTAAATCGATTTTAAGCTCACCAGCTGGCCGAGGGTTGGTTCATGCGCTTCCCCAAGATGCGACTTATCCGGATATGACGGCGCACTGGGAATTCCAATTGCAAGGAATGGCTGAGAAAAATCAAGCCTATCAGCCATTTATGCAAGCGTTGGAGCAAAGAATAGATAGCCTGATGGGAGAGGTTAAGTCAGGGCCGGTGCCTGAGTCTTTACGTCACTTACCTAAAGTCGAGCGCCCGGCGTTTAAGCGTAGGAAGCGCAGTTATTCGAAGGGCAGTGGTGCTAAGTCTGGTCCAGCAAAACGTAAGCCATCTTAAAAAACAAAGCGGCACTGAAACTTGCCGCTTTCGTCTTAAACTTTACTACTCAAACAAGCCGCCATTTTTCTCAATAGCACCTCTGACATCATCTTGAGTAAGGACACGCTTACCTAGGTCTTGTTTCACTTGTTTACCCAAATCAACAAGTGCGTCTCGGTTTGCTTGGGTTTGGCGTTTACCCGTGCTTCTTAAGCAATAGTTGAGTTCATGCTCTTCACTAAAATTTACCAGATCTTTATCCGCCGCCATTGTTACTCTCCTTAGTGGTTTGATAACTCCACTAAGTCTGGATTGCATATCATGAAATTCAAGTTTATTAATAAAATGTTTGCATATTGTTTTTCCGGCTTATGAACGACTCACTGCCAAAGCACTTATAGCTACGTGGCCTACCAAGGTAGCTCGGTACCATCGTAATTAATAAATTGGCCTGAATTCTTCTGTGTGCTTTGTTCAATCACGTTAGCAAGCCCTGCGGCCGAGAATTCAGCGTCAATTAATGCATTCGGCCCGCCCATGTCTGTGCGAACCCAGCCGGGATGAAGGGCTAGAACGGTGAACCCTTGGTCGGATAAGTCGTTGCTTAAACTTTTTACGACCGAGTTAAGTGCAGCTTTGGAAGAGCGGTAGATGTAACCACCACCTGAGGTATTCTCGGTCATGCTGCCGACTTTAGAAGAGATGCAGGCGATTTTCTTCATTTGGCCCTGTTGCAGCAATGGATAGAATGTTTCGACTAATTTGAGTGGTGCAATGGTGTTGATTTCAATAACTTTACGCCACTCATCCACATCGGTATTTCCAAACCCATAACCTTTAGGACCGTAGTAACCCGCGTTGTTTATTAACAGGTCGATTGCAGGCAGGTTCTTCGCGAGTTGCTCTACCTGCTTGTAGTTGGTGACATCTAGTTCATGAAGCGTTAAAGAGAAGTGCTGGTCGCTTAAACTGACTAATTCGTCGCTATTCGCTAAGTTCCGAGTAGTCGCATGTACTTGCCAGCCATTGTCGAGATAGAGCTTAGTTAAACTCAGGCCGATACCGCGATTTGCACCAGTAATAAAGACGGTAGAACTCATCTGATTCCCTTATCCCTATTTGTTATCGAGTTATTGTTTTAGCTCTTCAAACCTTAGCAGTGAAATGGCATTTTATTCAATGGTTGAACTTGGTACTATTTCGCTACAATTGTTAAAAAGAACCTTCCATGCTGCCACTTATTTATCACCCGATATATTCAAAACTTGCTTTGCCTGAAGGGCACCGCTATCCGATCATGAAGTATCAATATCTTTATGAAGCAGTGCAAGAAAAGCTAGAGAACGAAAACAGCCTATCGCGCGTACAGTTTTTCGAGCCTACGGCGCTTTCTGTCGCAGAGATTAAGCGAGTGCATGAGGCCGAATATGTGGATTTATTGGTTAGCGGTTCGATGCCGGCGGCTAAAATGCGCCGTATCGGGTTTCCCTGGAGTGAGGCACTGATCACCAGAACACTGACTTCTGCGGCTGGCACGGTTTTGACGGCGGAGAAAGCGCTGGAACACGGCGTGGCTTTGCATTTGAGTGGTGGATATCATCATGCTCACAGAGACTTCGGCAGTGGTTTCTGTCTGTTTAACGATCTTGTGATAGCAGCAAAGCATATGTTGGATCACGACGATGTCGATAAAGTCTTAATCATTGATAGTGACGTACACCACGGTGATGGTACAGCAACGCTCTGCCAAGATGAGCCTGATATTGTCACGCTCTCTTTCCACTGTGATAAAAACTTCCCGGCAAGAAAGCCTGAGTCTGATCTCGATGTCCCTTTAGTTAGGGGCACCGACGACGAAACGTTTTTGATGACGTTTAAAGAAGTGGTGCAAATGGCTCTCAATCTGCATCGTCCTGACATGGTGATTTATGATGCTGGCGTTGATATACACACTGACGACGAGCTTGGGTATTTTGATGTGTCTACGCAAGGCATACTAGAGCGTGATCGCTTTTTGATGCAGTTAATGAAAGAGCGCGGTATTCCAGTTGCGGCGGTTGTCGGTGGCGGTTACCGAAGTAATCATGAAGAACTCGTCCCGATTCATATGAATTTGATTCAGGCTAGTTTGGAAGTTTTTGGCTAAAAAGCACCACAAAAGAAAAAACCGAGCTTTAGAAGCTCGGCTTTCATTTCACAAATACAGTTACAGCACTTTTGCCAAGAACTGCTGCAGACGAGGATGAGTTGGGTCATCAAATACCGCTTGAGGGCTGTCATCCACTAACAATTTACCGTCTTCCATAAACAACACACGGTCGGCCACTTCTCGGGCAAAGCCCATTTCGTGAGTTACGATAACCATGGTCATCCCTTCTTTTGCTAATGACTTTATAACATCCAGTACTTCACCTACCATTTCAGGGTCAAGTGCTGAAGTTGGCTCATCAAAAAGCATCAGATCGGGCTTCATTGCGAGTGCACGGGCAATCGCAACACGCTGTTGCTGACCACCGGATAAATGCGTTGGGTAGTTGTTCATACGATCTTCTAAACCAACACGTTTGATCAACACTTTCGCCTCGCCTTCCACTTCATGTTTCGGGCGCTTAGCCACTTTCAATGGCGCGATCATTACGTTTTCTAACGCGGTCATGTGTGGAAACAGGTTAAAGCTCTGGAATACCATTCCAACGTTTTGACGCAAAACGTTGATGTCGGTGCTTCGCGCATACATGTCGAAACCATCGACAATGATAGTCCCGGTGCTTATCTCTTCTAACTGGTTCAATGTACGTAAGAACGTTGATTTACCTGAACCTGAAGGCCCGATAATCACCACCACTTCACCACGTTTTACCGTCGTTGAAACTGATTTTAAAGCGTGGCAGCCATTAGGGTAATACTTGTCTACATTGTTGGCGTAAACCATATCTTCGCCGTTGTATTCACTAGTCACTGGCTGATAACCTCTTCTCTAAACGTTGAATTGCCCAAGACAGAGTCCCGGTTACTAGTAGGTAAAGTGCCGCGACAGTGAACCACACCTCGAAAGGTGCAAAGCTGCCACTCACAACTTCACGACCCGCTTTAGTTAAGTCGGTAATAGAGATAACTGAAACAAGCGAAGAGTCTTTAATCAGGTTAATAAACTGACCAGCCAAAGGTGGCAGTGTACGCTTTAGGGCTTGTGGCAGAATGATGTAGCGCATTGCTTTTGGGTAGGTCATACCCAGTGAGCGCGCCGCTTCCATTTGGCCTGTAGGAATTGCCTGAATACCTGCACGAACAATTTCTGCAACGTAAGCGCCTGTAAATACAGATAATGCTACTACCCCTGCGGTGAATCGATCAAAATCGAGTACGGTTCCGATAAAGAAATAAACGATAAAAATTTGTACCAGAAGCGGTGTACCGCGAATCAATTCAACATAGGTAACAGCTAAGTTTCTCGCTGTTTGGTTCTTCGCAACCCGCATGAGGCCGAATATCAGGCCAAGTAAGACGGCAAAAATGAGGGAGATAAAGGATATTTTTACCGTCACCCATAAACCGTGAGCAATCGGTCCGAATTTCCATTCGTTAAGCTGGGCAACAGTGTCACCTTGGAATACCAAGTCACCGTTTCCAACTAAAAGTGTTGTGTAATGATCGATGACTTGAGACTGACTAGAGTCATCAAACTCAATCGTTAACTGACCAGCGTTAACCACGGCAGTACCGTCACCGTTTGCTCGGAGCTGTTGCATTTCGGTGTTGACGACATACGGCCAGAGACGATCCCAATGCCAGTTATAGTTAATACTCTTGCCAGAGAAATAGACCGCGCCAATCAGCATGGCCATTATTAGGACATAAATTCCATGTCCTATCCATTTTGAGGATTTAGACTGCATCACTCAGATTCTCTTTTTTCTTATTAATGAACTGGGCAACTTACGCTACCCAGTTGACTTAGTTTTAGTTCGCTAGGCTTAAAGCTAATTATTGAACTTCTTTTAACCAGTCGTCAGACTTGAACCACTTGTCGTACATACGATCGTACGTGCCATCGCCTTTGATTTGACGCAAGTAGTTATTCAAGAAATTTAAGAAGTTAGGGTCATCTTGACGAATCGCCCAACCTAGAGGCTCGTAAGTGAAAGGTTCAGCTAGGTGTCCAACTTTGCCTTTGTTTTGAGCTGCGTAGATCGAGTTGTATGGAAAGTCATAAACGAATGCATCTGCTTTACCGTTAACAACTTGTAGAACTGCATCAACCTCAGTGTCGTAAAGGTCAATTTTTGCGTTGAATAGACGTTTCTTCGCCGCTTCTACACCAGTTGTGCCTAGCTTAGTGGAAATGGTGTATTTTGGATCATTTAGATCTGTGTAGCTGTTAATCTTACCTTCAAGAGCTGGAGATAGGATAATAGACTGACCGATAACGATGTACGGGTCAGCAAAGTTAACTTTCAAGTTACGCTCAGGAGTGATTGTCATACCACCCATGATGATGTCACATTTGCTAGTTTGTAGCGCAGGGATAATGCCATCCCAAGCTGTGTTCACAGGAGTGAATTTAACCCCCATAGAACGAGCCATGTGCTTACCTAAATCGACATCAAAACCAATGAAACGGCCATCTTTGGTTTTCATTTCGAAAGGCATATAGCCAGCATCAAAACATACTTTTAGTTCACCTGAACTAATAACACCTTCTAGGTCAGACTTTGCCATGGCTTGATTAGCACCAAGCAGGGAGCAAGCAAACACAAGTCCAGCTGCTGAAGATTTAATATATTTTTTCATAATATCCCTTATAAAAATTTTGTTATTTTTTTGTTCGTCCAATGACAGATACGATGTTGTATTGAGTGTCACGCAAACGCGAACTTACATCAAAAACGACAAGATAATGCAACACAATCTAGTAACGTTTCAATAACATTCCGAATTTAAAACCAATAAATTGCCATACAAATTCAATTTTCATCTAAGAAGGTGACTCAAGTCCCGAATTAAATCGACCGGAGACTCAAGACCGATTGAAAGCCGCACGACTCCTTTACCCGCGTCGCGGCAAAAGTTCGCTTTTTGTTCCGGGCTAAATCGATAAGTAGACTTGTCCAAATCATCAGTTTTCAACACCACCGCTAAGCTTCGTTGATGTCCAATCGAATATGCGTAATAAAACATCTTCGACTCATGCGCAAATCGTTGCTCAATCAGTTCGATGTCCTCTACTTGGAATGCAATAATGCCGCCAAAAAATGCCATTTGCTGTTTAGCTAGTGAAAATTGTTGGTGTGACTCTAGACCGGGATATAAAACCCTTTGTACATTTGGGTTGTTTTCTAACCAACTCGCAATGGCGTGAGCCGACTCACACAGTGTTTTCATACGTGGATAAATAGTCTCCATTCCCCGCATAATTAACCACGCACTCTGTGGGCTCAAAGATGCACCAAAATAGACGCCAGCAACGCTTCTAAGCTTGCCAATTAAGGCTTTCGAGCCTAAAACGCACCCGCCGAGAACATCGCCATGGCCGTTAATGAATTTGGTTAAAGAGTGAACGACCAAATCTGCTCCAAGATCAAGTGGTCGGGTAATAACCGGTGTTGAAAACGTCGAATCTGCACTCAGTAAGATACCCCGGCTTTTAAGCAATGAAGAGAGCGCTTTTATATCAGAGAGCCTTAATAGAGGGTTACATGGTGTCTCTATGTGCACCAACTTGGTGTTTTCGCGTAGAGCCTTTTGCACATTAGTAGTGCATGTGGTGTCAACTGCTGAAACCTCAATTCCAAATTGAGGCAAAACTTGGGTAGCGAACTCAAAAACGGCGGCGTAGCAAACATCGCTGATAACAAGATGATCTCCCGCTTTCAGTAATGACATGAAGACAGCTGTGATAGCTGCCATACCGCTTGCTGTCGCGAGTCCATCTTCTGCCTGTTCTAAAATAGCCAAACGTTCTTCGAGTAAACGAACCGTTGGGTTTGTCCAACCTGCGTATAGAAAAGGTGCGTCGGCGAGGTCTTGCATACCTTGTGCAGAAAAAGCCCCGTCATTGGGCAAAAAGCTGTGATTTACTGACATTACGATATTCGGTGCGATGGCTTTTGTTTGAGGGTCAGGTTGAATAGCTGCATGAACCGCCAAGGTTTCAGGAGCGAAGTTTTGAGAGTCAATAGACTCTTGAGGCAATCCAAATTTGAAATCATCGTTATGCATTATTGTTTAATCCAGTCGTTGTCATTAGCCATCAGTCTGTTTGGCTGAAATCAGTTTTTAGTTCTACTCGAACGAATGGTTTAATTGTGGATTCCAATTGGTGAGTAAAATCCGCTATTCTTGGCTCGACACGGAAGATTTCCCGCATTTAAACCCCAATAATGCGGAATAACAGAAAGAGGAAAACCATGGGTGACGTTTCCACTCTGGATAGTTTTGATAAAAAGATTCTGGAACTGATGCAAAGCAACTGTCGTTTGGCGAGCGAGGTCATTGCCGAGCAAGTAGGGCTGTCTGCTTCTGCTGTACAGAGAAGATTAAAGCGGCTGCGGGAAGAGGGCGCAATCCAAGCCGAAATCGCTGTCGTTAAATCAGAGCTTTCTACGCACCCAATGACGTTTATTGCGGGTATTGAAATCGAAAGAGATAACTACTCAGTACTCAATAAATTCAAACGCTGGGCAGAGTCTCAACCTTCCATACAGCAGGTGTTTTATGTCACAGGTAATGTCGATTTGATGGTTGTGATTACTGCGGAGAGTGCAAAAAGCTACGACAGGTATATTGAGCAGATTATGGAGCAGTTCCCACAGATTCGCCGCGTCATGACCAACGTGGTACTAGATACACCAAAACAAAGTCTTTACCTGCCTCTTGAGTAGCCTACCTGTAGGGCGGGCCTATAAAGCCCAGAGAATGTCTCTTATCAGGGCTCTATTACTTAGTGGGCAATGCACATCGGGGTATTAGCGACAGGATCCTGAATGACTCGCGCATCGAGTGAAAATACGTCTTTAAGCAGAGTTTCAGTGAAAACGTCATCCGGCGAACCTTGAGCAATCAGCTGGCCTTTTTTGAGTACAACTAAGTGATCACAGTAGCGACATGCCTGATTCAAGTCGTGTAATACAACGATCACCGTTTTTCCTTTGTTGTTCATCTCACGCATGATCTTCATCAGCTCTATCTGGTGCGAAAGGTCCAGGTAGGTCGTGGGTTCATCCAGCATCACAATATTGGTGTCTTGCGCCAGAATCATGGCTATCCAGGCCCTTTGTCTTTGTCCTCCGGATAACGATTCAACCGTTTGTTCCGCCAAGTCATCTACGCCTGTTTCCCGCATTGCACTTGCGACCATGTTGTTGTCATGCTCACCTAATTTACCCCAGTGAGAAAGGTAAGGTGAGCGACCGTATTCTACCAGGCGTTTTACTGAGATTCCCTCTGGCGTTTCTAACACCTGAGGCAATAAAGACATTTCTTGTGCCAGGTGTTTGTCACGGTATGATTTCAATGCCTTTCCATTAAGCAAAACCTCACCTTTGGTTGGCATATTAATTCGAGCTAGTGTTTTTAATAAGGTTGATTTACCACATCCATTTGGACCGATAAGAGCGGTGATTTTGCCTTTAGGCAGCGTGAGATTGAGCGCTTCAATAATGATTTTGTCACCATAAGAAACGTTTAAATTATTTGCAGCTATCATCACCACCCCTTGTAGCGTTGCAGTAAGAAAATAAAGTATGGTGCGCCAATTAAAGACGTTAATACGCCAGCTGGAAGTTCCAAAGGAGGGTGTATTCCCCTTGCTAACGTGTCGGATACCAATACCATTAGTGCGCCAAGTAAGGCAGCGCTTGGCACAAGCAATTTATGATTATGACCAAATAGCATTCTTGCTAAATGCGGAGCCAGTAATCCAACAAAGCTAATCGTGCCACATACCGACACGCTGACGCTGGCAAGAATAACGGCACTAATCAGTGAGAGTAATTTGATGCGCTGCGGTTTAATACCAAGTGAGGTCGCGCTATCTTCTCCCAGCCCCATTACATCCAATCGCCAGGCTAACCAGCAGGAAAACGGAACCATGATAGCAAGCGTTATCCAAATAAAAGGGACT
Organism: Allocatenococcus thiocycli; assembly: GCF_921292965.1. Lineage (NCBI taxonomy): Bacteria > Pseudomonadati > Pseudomonadota > Gammaproteobacteria > Vibrionales > Vibrionaceae > Allocatenococcus > Allocatenococcus thiocycli. Next base: position 25,083 of record NZ_CAKLCK010000043.1, on the reverse strand, counting down.
TGCTCCCAGTTTCTTCCCCACAAGCTACCCGTCAACCAAACCATGGCGGTGTTGATCTCTATCGGGTGTACCACCATCAAAAAATCAATAAAGCTGGATAGAAACGCGCTGATCGCGATACCGATTAACGCCAGTCTTGCCGCAGTTGGCTGTATTTTGTAGCTGACGAGCAGAATAATTCCGGCGGCAGCAAAGCCACCGACAAGAGCGGCCAGAGGTAAGTAGTTTGTTGGGGCTTGCGGAAACATCACCAACAAGGTCGTTGCTGCTAACCCTGCGCCGGCACTTATCCCCATTAAATCTGGCGATGCGAGCGGATTTCGGATCACGCCTTGTACCAACATACCGGATAAACCCAGACCAGCTCCAACGCCAATAGCGAGAACGATACGTGGTAAACGATATTGATTGATAGTGAAGTCAAACTCTCCACCGCTGAGTAGGGTCGTAGAGATCTGACTTATAGAAATATCAGACGCTCCCACAATCAGACTTAGAATCGCGATAATCAGGAGTGAAGAAGAGAGCAGAGTGAGTTTTATGTTGTTCATGAAGATTGACTTCTCATGGCTAAAAACACAAAGCAAGGCGTTCCGATAAGGGCTGTAATTACGCCAACCGGAGTTTCGGCAGGAAAAGCAATTGCTCGCGACAAAGTATCAGCCCAAACAATCAATGCAGCACCAAGTAACGCACTCGCTGGAATGAGGGTTACAAAGTCGTTACCGACGAACCTTTTTGCAATATGAGGGACGAGCATACCAACGAAGCCGATTGGCCCAGCGACTGCGACGCTGGAGGCGGTAAGTAAAACGACGGCGAGATAAGTCAGTGCCCTGGTAAGTCTAATATTTATTCCCAGGCTGGTGGCAACGTCTGAACCCAGCGCAAGGAGATTAAGCTGTCTCGCGACAAAAAGAGACACAATCAATCCTAATAAGCTGGTTGGCCATAATGTATTCCATTGTTGCCATTCGACAGAAGAAAGAGAGCCAGCCAACCAACTGATGATGGAGTAAGCTTTATCATCAGCTAGTATTACCGCCGCTCTGGTCACACCGATAAGAAGTGCATTGATAGCTATCCCTGCAAGGACGAGCTTGAGAGGGTGGGGCTTTGCAGAAAAGAAGCCACCCAGTGTCAATACAACTGCTCCGCTGAGAACGCCACCAATCGAAGCTATTAGTACACTAGGCATAGTTTCTAAAAAGGGAACGCCGATACTTGCCAGCGCCATTAAACAGGCTGCGCCTGCATTGATCCCTAAAATGGAAGGGGAAGCGAGAGGGTTTCTGGTCAACCCCTGCATCATTAATCCTGCGACGGCTAGGTTTGCGCCAATCAAAAGGCCAGCCAGAACTCTGGGCATACGAATCGAAGCAATGATTTGTTGCTCCATACTCATAGGATCAAATTCAAACAGATACTGGTATATGTGAGAGACCGATAGCGGAAAACTAGACCAGGCGGTAAGAGAATAACAAGATCCTACAAGTGATAATAAAATCAATGGTATCCAGAGATAAAGAGTGGAGGAAAAAATTCGCATCGATTACTACGTATGAACGCTCAGGCTAAAAATGGTTACAAGCCACAAGGAATAAAAGTTCATCGAGTGTAACCTTTATGATAATCGTAATCAATTGCACTTATTCATTTGCTGACCGCTTGTTTTTATTATGCATTGTGGATTGTGGTAATAATTTCAAGCGGTAGATGACGGCTCTACAAACACAAACAGACTCATTAAGTTAAGTTTAACTTGAATTGATAATGATAATAATTATTATATCCAACTTCATTTTGTATCTAATTATGTACAAATGAAACAAAATAATAATGAATTTATATGCAATAAAGTTAATTTAATTGAGCCGTTTTATGAGATTTGCTGTAAACACAATCACCCAGAGTTTATTAATTACAATGGGGCTTAGCTCCGTTGTTATTGCCGGAGAAAATACTACCGCAGAGGTAGCAAGTGTGGATGAGAGTATGGTGGTTTTTGGCCAGCAAAACTCATACTTGAACCCTAGAGTAACGACCGCAACCAAAACGGATATTGACCCGTTAGACACGCCACAAACGGTTAACGTCATCAATCAGCAGTTCTTGCAGGATATCCGGGCAACGACATTGGATGATGCCTATGGATACACCACGGGTTTAACCCGCTCTAATGTCGATGCCGACGGTTTTACGCTGCGTGGTATGCCAGCCGATCTTAATACCATTCAAGTTAACGGCCTACCGGGTCTTGCCTCTCGATTTGGATCGCCGACAACAGCAAACGTAGAAAGGGTAGAAGTTCTCAAAGGTCCTGCTTCTATCATGTATGGTCAAATCCAGCCCGGTGGTATGGTCAATATTATTACTAAGAAGCCGCAAGATACCGCCTCGTTTAGCTATGATGTGTCGGCGACAACATACGCGACCGGCGTGAGTGATTTCGGCGACGATAACAGGTTTACCGGGACAATTGACGCCACCGGGCCGCTAAATGCAAGCAAAACCTGGATGTATCGCCTGATTATCAGTGGCGAAAACGCAGACTCATACCGTGACGATGTTGACCAGCAGAATTACTACTTATTCCCGACACTGACTTATCGTCCATCGGAATTAACTGAACTCACCTTTGGTCTGGAACTGCAGTCAGAACATCGTGTTGCGGACGACGGGCTGGTGGCATTAAACAACGATATCGACCAGGTTGCATCCATTGATACGCACTACCAGTCGTCTGATGATACCGACGAAGACGAAGGGGTAGTTGCGTTTGCCAGTTATAACACCATGCTGATCAACGGATTCGATTTAACTGTCGATTGGCGTAGTGTGTGGCATGAGGACACACGTGACTTACATGAAACCAGAGATGTGGTTGACTCGACCAGCTTGGTTAAAGTACGCGACCGAGATCAAGTGAATAAGCGTGAATATCACTTCGTCGATGTCCGTACTACCGGTAGCCTTTGGACGGGTGACGTTGAGCATCAGCTCCTTTTTGGTGGAAATATCGGCCTGGAGAAGCGAGATTTCCTGCGTGAAACTTATGCGACCACAACGGTAGATTTTACCAACCCGCAAGACGTAACCGGGCGAGATCAAAGCGCGTATAAAGTGGATCACCGCATAACTGATTACACAAACTATGGTTTATACCTGCAAGATACGGTGTATCTGACTGAAAAATGGACCGTGATGGGTGGACTACGTTACATGCGTCAAGATGTCGATTTCGATTATGTCAGCAAGTCGACGGATGACACTCAATCTACTGATGCCTTCGTTTCTCAGGCAGGTATCGTTTATAAAATTATCGATGGGACTTCTCTGTACACCAGTTATGGCGAAAGCTTCAATCCAAACAGCGTCGAGAAGAAAAATGTCAACGATGATGCTTTCGACCCAGAGGAAGGGCGTCAATACGAAGTCGGGGTGAAAACCGATTTGTTGAGCAACAACAGTAATTTAACCATCGCCTATTTTGATATCGAAAAATCCAATGTAGTAGAGAAAAACAGCAGTGGTGATTACGAATTGCTTGGTGAAGTGCGCAGTAAAGGTGTGGAAACCGAGCTACTGATGAAGCCGCTAGAGAACTGGCAGGTTAAGCTGGGGTATGCGTATGTAGATTCTGAAATTTCAGAGAATCCAGACGCGAGTATTCAAGGGAGCAGAACCCCTATGACGGCCTACCATGATGCTTACTTCTGGACGAAATATAACTTCCCTTACCAAATTGCTGGTGGTGTAGTGGGTACAACCCTTGGGGCCAACTATGAAGGTGCACGATACACCAGTGCGGACCCGTCTGATCGAGTTGAGCTTCCAGCTTACATGACCGTTGATGTCGGTGTTCACTATGAAGTAAAAGACTACCGTCTATCGCTGAATGTGGCTAACCTGCTTGATGAAGAGTATTACGTAGGCGGAACGGACAGCCATCGATTATACCTGGGCGACCCACGCAATGTTACCTTGAGCGTGTCAGGTAAGTTCTAATGGCACTCATGCGCTTACTAACTGTTTTGTTTGTACTGTGCGCTTGCACGGTACAAGCCGCCGCTAGGCCAGAAACTAATGTACCAACAGATTCTGCACCTAAAAGAATAGTCGTGTTGGAGTACTCTTTTGTTGATGCGTTGGCAGTTATTGGCATTTCACCTGTTGGCGTGGCTGACGACAAAGACCCGGCCAGAATAATTCCACAGGTGAGGGATCTCATTGAGCCTTGGACTTCAGTCGGTATGCGTTCCCAGCCAAACTTGGAAGTCATCGCTCAGCTCAAGCCAGATTTAATTATTGCTGACAGCTATCGTCATAAAATTAGTCTTCACGATTTGTCTCAAATCGCTCCGACAATTTTGCTCAAAAGCAGAGGAGAAACCTATCAAGAAGGGCTTGAGTCTGCCTTAGCGATTGGTAAAGCCGTCGGTAAAGAGCAGGAAATGAAAGCACGTTTGGCCAAGCATCGTGAGCTTATGGCGTCTTACAAAGGAAAGTTTAAAACCAGCGGAACGGTACAGTTTGCTAACGTTAATGAAAGGGGCATGTGGATGCATGGCCCTTTGTCTTATACAGGAAGTCTACTAAGTTACCTCGGCCTTCAGCCCGCGCTACCCGATCTCAAACAGAGCCATTTGATGGAGGCGAACCTAGAGGTTTTATTGAAAGTGAACCCAGATTGGCTTTTCTACAGTAAAAGGGCAGGAAATACGGTGTTAGATAACTGGCAGAAAAGCCCGCTTTTTAAACTGTTAAAAATCAATAAAACTGGGCAAGAGATACAGGTGTCACCTGAGCTTTGGTCACTTAACAGAGGCATACTCGCCGCAGAGTCAATTGCTAAAGAGCTGGATACAATAATCGAAAAGACTTCGACTTAGCTGCGAGTGGGGCTGGGGTTGCATCCAACTAGGGATTTAGTACAAATCCCTTTAAAACTGTGGAAACGAAAAAGGCCGCTAACTTCTTAGCGGCCTTTTTACTAAATGTGGCTGAGTGCCGGGGTTGCGCTCAACTAGGGATTTAGAAATCCCGTAAAATTTTCACATAGGCTAAAACGACGAAAGCCTGCAAATTTCTTTGCAGGCTTTCTAAATGTGGCGGAGAGATAGGGATTTGAACCCTAGATACGCTATTAACGTATGCCGGTTTTCAAGACCGGTGCTTTCAACCACTCAGCCATCTCTCCGTTGTTGACGCGAATAATATAAGGCTTTGAAAAGCTTGTAAACCCTAAATCGATCTGTTTGGCTGTTTACTGCTCAATTTTGTGTTGTTTGTTGTTTTAGTAAACAAAAAGCCCTCATTAGAGGGCTATTTTGAATGAAACGCGTAAAAACAGTATTAATTGCTCTTGGTATAAAAGCGCTGTAACTCCGTTAAACCCTGCATTAGGACAGGCATTTTAGGGCTGTCATCACGCAGACGCTTGTAGTCTTTGTCGTACAGCTTGTAGTTACCAAACTTATCGATAACCGTGGTTTGCGTATTGGTGATTAACGCTAATTCTCTTGAGTCTCCGGCCAATATCCAGCGTCGGCGACTTTCATCGAATAAGTTGCGGCCACTACTGTAATCATAAGGGTTCGATGAAACCCCAAGCATGTCTTGAAGCAACGTAACCGAAAGATCCAAGTGGCTGGTGCTATGAGTAAAATCACCTGCTAGTCTGCCTGGCCAATGAATCACCATTGGTACCTGCAGCTGATAACGGCTGTAGTTACTGTTCGCACCCCAACTATTGGTGTTGGTTTCATTGAACTCACTGCCGTGATTTGAAGTGATGATAACCACGGTGTTTGTGAGTAAGTGCGTTTCTTTTAATTCGTTAATAATGCTGGCAACGGTATTATCCGCTGATTTAACCGCAAATTCGTACGCTTTTTTGAATCGTTCGCTGGCTGGCATTTCTTCATCTGTATTTGAAGGAATCGATTCAAAGTTATCAACTGCGGTAACTTCGATGTAGCTAAACCAAGGCTGTTGTGCGTTCTCTACCAGCCATGTGTTCCAATCTGAGATGGACTGTTTGTCAGTGTGCGTTTGTTGTCCGTCTAGTTTCTCAGCCAAGTTCAAGTTTCTGAAAATGATCTCTGAATAAAGGTCATCTTCAAAGCCATTGCCACTGAATAAACCAAAGCTGTAACCCTGTTCTTTCAGGACATCAAGCATGACAGGTGAAGATCCTTGTGCCTGAATGCTTGAAGCGTAGCTGGTAGGCAAACCATAGAACAAACCGAATGCACCATAGGTGTCATTGCTTGAGCTATAGTGGTTGCGGAAATTCTGATTTTCCTGCGCAAACCCATAAAGGTTTGGCATCTCTTGTTCATTTAATGCATCCGCTCTCAAATTATTCACGCTGATCATCAAAACGTTAAGTTTGTTTACGCGGCGATTGAACTCTAATTTTTCAAGCGGGTAGTTAACCAGTTCTACATTACCTTGGTTTTCAGCTAAGCGTTTTAGGTACTCTTCACGATCTAATAAGCCGTGTTTTTCCATAAAGCTTTTCGCTGTCATTGGGTATGAAAGCGGGAAGTTAGCGCGTTGACTGGTAATTGGGTTATAGAAATAAGCATCCGCCCAGATGTACACCAAATGACTGGTCATAAAACTCAAGAAGAACAGTATAGCCAACGGGCGGCCAACGTGTTTATGAGAAAGTTTACGTTGTTTTCGCCACACCCACTCTGAAAGCGCAAGCTGGATCAGGAAGATGAATGGCATCACAACAAACAGGTGTTGCAGATCTGAGCTTAAAACGCTTTTATCATCACTAAATAAAAGCTCCCAAACCACGGGGGTCAGGTGTAAGTTGATCGACTGATAGGCTTGGGTATCGATCAATAAAATAGTCTGACCGACCGTAGCAAATATCACTGCCACCAAGCGGAATAGTTTCCGAGATGGCAGGACAAACGTCAACGGGAATAGAACCAGCAAGTAAAGAGCGAAAACAAGGAAGCCAAAATGGCCAACCCAAGAGATTGCCAGGTAAAACTGACCGAGCAAGGTCTCAGGCCAAGGCGATTGAGTAATATAGCGTGTGCCTATCAACATTGAAGCAACAATGTTGAAGAATGCAAACCAATGTCCCCAACCTACCAGTCGAGATACACGTTCGCCGTATGAGTTTCCGCTGTCTACCATGTATGTGTCTAATTATCCGTTATTAATGTGTTTTTGGTGTTTCTAATGAAGACATCAGTGCCTGAGCAAATTTTTCAGCAATCGCTTTACGTTGTGAAGCGGCAACTCGTTGATTTAAGACATTGGTTGCGATATTTCCGGCAATCATTAGTGTTAACTCAGGTGAAGCTGCATGTTTTTCAAGAACTAACGCGACTTCCGCAAGAATGTTCTCTACTTGTTCGTCAGTATATTTAGATGTAATCGGCATAAAGACTCTAATAATGATAGTAAAAGCGGCTTATGATAACCTACAATGCCCATCAACTAAAACCTTGTAGCAAGATAAAATCACTATGAGCCTTCATCTTTCAAACGTTATTCTGCATCAATTATGCAAAAACGATCAGGACGAACTGGTTGTTAAACTTCGTCCCGCATCACTAGAAAATGATTCGTCGACTGAAAACCTTGTCGCGGAACTTCATCGAGTGTTCCATTCTAAAGCTGGTAAAGGTTTTGGTTCTTTCCAGTCAGACAGCGAATTTCAGTTTTGGCTTCAAGAAATGCGCAAAGGTGAGCGAGATTTTTATGATTTCTCACAAATTAGTGCAAATCGACTGAAAGAAGAGTTAATTAAGTACCCATTCGCAGACGAAGGCATTTTGGTTTTCGCCGAGTATCAGAGCCTTGCGACGGATTATCTGTTCATTGGTATTTTGCCGATGAATCAAAGTCTGAAAGTAACTGAAGGTCTGGACATTAGTGCGACCGACTACTTAGACATTACGAAAATGGATATCGCGGCACGTATTGATTTGTCGAGCTACGATACTGACAAAGAGTCCAACCGTTATCTGTCGTACATTAAAGGTCGGGTAGGGCGTAAAGTAGCAGACTTTTTCCTCGACTTCCTTCAGGCAGATATTGGGTTAGATACAAAGCAACAAAACTTGGTATTGATGCAAGCCGTTGATGATTTTTGTGCTGATTCAAAGTTAGAAAAGCAGGAAGTAAACGAGTACAAAAAACAAGTTTACGACTACTGTAACGAGCAGATTAAATCCGGTGAAGAAGTGCAAGTCTCTGAGCTTTCTGGTGAATTGCCACCTAGTCAGGATGGCACCAGCTTTATGGACTTCACTAAAGAGCAAGGTTACGAACTTGAAGAGTCATTCCCTGGTGATCGTGCAACGGTTCGTAAGTTAACTAAGTATGTTGGAGCGGGCGGTGGTTTAAACATCAGCTTTGACAGCTTACTTCTTGGTGAGCGTATTTTTTATGATCCAGAGACCGATACGTTAACGATCAAAGGAACGCCACCGAACTTAAAAGATCAGTTGAGTCGCAGTTAATCGAAACGACGAGTGACAATTCAAATCAGAGAGCCTTAGGCTCTCTTTTTTTATGTGCGTCAAATATCGCGAATGGTATTTGCCCACAATGAATGAAACCTTTCATTGCGTAGCGTTTTTTCTTGAGCTTACGCCCGTGTCAACACTAAGAACCCTGTATCTTGAAAGATAATGATATATCCTTGTTATTAATGGAAATATGCGAGGGTTAGGTGTTGCAGCAATTAAAGGCAGGTTTAAGACGCTATGTTTGGCTTCTATTCATTTTATGGTGTGTATTAGCGGTTGGCTTTTGGCAGCAATCGAAGCAAACCATTCAAATGCTTTCAACCGTTAATGAGTTGGGAAGTAAAATAGAGGAAGTTCGTAATTTTTTTAATTTCGAACTGACCAATCGTGTGCAGCACGTAGACCCAACGGCTCTGAAACTCCAGCTTGTTTATGCCGTCCGCCTTCAATTAGAGCATGAATCTTCGGGCGGTATATTTCCCCCGGACTTAACCCAGTTATTCTATGCTACGGATCGTTTTCTTGAAAATGCGCATGCTTTTATTGGCAGTGATCATGAATTGGTTTCACTGGCAGAGCAGTTGCGAAGCAGTCGTGCCAGAGGCAATAACTCAGAAAAAGTTCACTCAATGTATTATCGCTTGGGGGCGCTGGTATTAGAGTCAATTTTCAGTGATTCAACCAAAAGTGCAGACACTTACCGCGAGCTCGATTCTCTCTTCATTGAATCGGATTCATTAATTGTCGAAGAGCGCTCGGCGTTTCAACGTCGACTCGCGCAAACCTCAAATGTACTCGCCGCGAACGCGCAAGGACGTTATTTAGCTAAGCAGCTACTCAAACCTGACTTAGCGAATCAGTTAGCAACGACGAATATGACCTTAGAGCGAGCACTCACGCAGCTAATCGTGTTGTTTGGCGGAGTAAGCGGACTATTTTTATGGGTCGTCACCTGGGCTGCCTTCGGCAAAAAAGAGCCTAATAACCTGAACGGAATAAAGGTAACGGATACCAGTGCGGATCTTCTTCAGACAGACAAGCCTGACATTAGCATCGATGAAGGATCATCGAAGAAAAATGAACAACAAGTAACAGTTACCTATTCATCTTCAGAAAAAACGCCTGCGCTGGTTGACGTTCCCTATATTGACATTAACAAGATGCTTGAATCTTTGTCTGGCGACGAAGAAGCCGTTCATATGTTGTTAGAAGTGTTTATTCAGGACCATTCCAACGACGGCGTGAAGTTATGTCAATTGTTGAACGCCGATAAAGAACAAGCTCAAAGAGTCGTACATAGTCTGAAAGGCGTTTCAGGCAGTCTGGGAGCGATGCCTTTAAGTTCCATATCGGGTGATATTGAGCTATTGATTAAAGAAAAACAAAACGTACCGGAAAGTAAGCTCAATAAGTTGAAGGATATATTGGAGCAAACCATACTTTTTGCAAAGCGTGTTCTCAAAAGTGAAAAGATACAAAAAACGCTAACAGATTGATATTACTCTGACTTAAACCGTTAGAGGTTGAGGTATTCAAGGGCGCACTGAACTGTTTCTCAGTTCGCCTTGATTCCTGTTCTACACCAATTTATTAAAGGTAATACCATGTCTGCTCATCGAATATTTTCAATGATGGTTATGTGGGTGGCTATGACAATCTCTGGATGTTCACTTTTATCAGTGAAAATTGATAGCCAAACCGTACCGCTTACCAAGCAAGAGCTCAATATGCGTATATTGACGAGAGAATATGCGTTGCAATATTTTGCTCAGGTAGAGCAAGCTGCTGATTCTTTAGAAGCTAAGTATGACCCCAACGACCAAATTAACCAATCTTACCTCCTATTATGGAAAATAAACGCGGAAGAAGGCTTACAGGCCTCGGCTTATCAGGTCACCCCTATGGCTGGCCTGATTGATACGTGGGTATTCGCGCATCAAGTCGACGAGTTTTTTGCTACAGGAGCAGGCAGCAATCTGTTTGCCACGGATGAAGCCAAAAACGTCTCTGAGCATTTGGCGAATGAAGTCGACAAGCTCGCTCAATCCATATTAAAAAAAGAAGTGTATGACAATACAAAACCGTTTGTGGCTAATTTCGTCAAGCAACATCCCTTTGCTGACCTGAGTATGATCCGAACGCCAGCCTACCGGGCATGGTTGGAATTTTCTCAAATTAGTGAGGAAGAAGCCGTAATGACGTTAGGAACAATGCCAGAAGCGCTAGGGGATGTGTCTGATCGGTTAAGTTTAGCGTCTAAACAAGCACCAAAGATCATGACATGGAAGGCACAATTACTGGCACTAAACAGCTCAGCCAGCATTGAAAAAGTCAACGCGGCGCTAAATAGCCTGCAAGTGACAGCCGATTCGATGAGAGACTTTATCGATAATAACCCAGAATATATGCGCTATTTGGCTGAGCAAATGGCACTTGAACTTCAGCCTCTGGTTGACGATATCGATATGAAAACCGAAGCTCGTCTATCTCAGTTAGGTGAAGAGCGTCAGGCGCTAGAAGAGATGGTGGCAAGAGAACGCCAGGAGATTGCGTTGATTATTACTCATGAAAGAGAAAAATTTGCACAAGACATCGATCGCGTCTCTCAACAGGTTGTCGATTTGGCAATGACAAAATTGATTGAGCTCGTCAGAAGCACCATTATCTATTTCATTCTGTTCATTATCGCGATCTTCTTTGCTCCGCTAGGTCTTGGCTATGTACTGGGAAAGCGGGCATCCGTCAAAGCAAACATAAAAGAAAGCTAGTTTGACTGCATTACCTGAATTCAGCATAAATAAAAAGAGCGCCTTGGCGCTCTTTTGTTTTTGATATCAGTAAACGGTATTAAGCCGTTTGTTGTTGTAATTCCGTTTCTTCTTGTGCGGTAGACTCTGCCACTGGCTCGCACTTATCAACGAACCATCCCATGTAAGAGCTAATGATTGTCACAATGATACAGACAAAGCTAAGCCACATGAACGGTGCGTAAGACAGGGTCGCGACACCTAGGATACTTGCCATGTAGATGCCGTTGTCACTCCAAGGAACCATACCAGAGGTTAAGGTGCCACCGAACTCTGCGTTACGAGATAAGTTTTTGCGTTTGTAACCAAGACGGTCGTAGTTTTTAGCACAGATTTTTGGCGTCAGGATGAGAGACACGTACATTGCTGAACCAAATACGTTACCCATAAATGCGGTACCAATGGTGCTGGTTGCCAATGAACCAGAGCTCTGGACACGTTTTTCAAATAGCTTCGCAATGGTTTCTAACACGCCAACTTTATCCAGCAAGCCACCAAAGCCCAAACCAAATACGATCACCGCGACGGAGCCTAGCATAGACGACATACCGCCTCGGTTTAGGATAGAGTCGATGAAATCAACACCAGACGAAATCGCAAATGGCGCCCACGCTGTATTGAATGCCGTCAGAAAATCTACATCCTGAATCATGACTGCCCAGATGATACCCAGTAACGAGCCAAAGCTGATAACAGGGAAAGAAGGCATACGCATCGCCAGTAGGCCAAGCACTATTATCACTGGTACAAACGAGTAAGGTGTGATGTAGAACTGTTGCTCCATCGCTTTGATCACGGAGTCTACCTGGCTCATATCGACTTGGCCTGCATAGTGAAAGCCAAATGCGGTGAACATGATGCCAGTGATGATGTAGCTGATCAGGGCAATAGGTAACATACCTTTGATATGTTCCATCACTTCGACGTTAGACATAGAAGAAGCAAGGATTACAGAATCAGACAACGGCGACATTTTATCTCCGAAGTAACATCCAGAGAGAACCGCACCCGCTGTAATCGGAGCCGGAACACCAAGACCCTGACCAATTCCCATCATGGCAATACCCGCAGTACCAGCCGCACCCCAAGATGTACCCGTTGCTAATGCTGTTAAAGAACAGATGATCATCGTAGCGAGCAAAAAGATGGATGGATGAATAGCTTGTAGCCCGTAGTAAATGATGGTCGGAACAATGCCACCGGAGATCCAGGTGCCAACAAGTGCACCTACGGCAAGGAGGATTAAAACCGCACCCAAGCCATTAGAAATACCATTTAATGCTGCTTTTTCAAGGTCTTTATACTGATGACCCAGCTTTATGCCCAATAGCATAATAATGAACCAACCAATGTACAGCGCCAGTTGGATTGGAAGATCGAGTTTAGCAGTGAACGAAAATGCCAAAAGAAGGAATAAACCTAACGAGATAAATACCTGAATCAGGTTAGGAAGGCGTGTTGTAACTTGCTTCATACGTGCCTCTGTATATCGTGGAGCAATAGAAGAAGACGCTCCTTGTTGTAATAGCGGCATAACATACAGTAACCAGCATTATATTTCGAATATTTGGTGTTTTATGTTGATCTAGGGCGAGTTAAACGTTTGCATGTGAAGTTATTTTCTAGATATGTTTAATAAAATTGGTGTTAAATGTTTTGTGGTGTGAGAATAATGTGCTTCAAATGTTACAGATAAAAGAGTGGTAAGACCAATGCGGGTAAAAAATAACTTTTCCTACTTATAAATGACGATTCCACGGAGTTCAAATGCTCAAAAATTACTTCTAAAGCAATTTTTCGGTAGAAAACGTTAAAAATTGCGCTCATTTACAAATTAGGGCTTGAGATTTTGCTGCGAAAATTGAACTATGGGAGAAGGTTTTTAATACATGGAGAGTTAAGGCGATGAGAGTTGGTTTAGTTGGTTGGCGCGGTATGGTAGGTTCAGTCCTGATGCAGCGCATGGTTGAAGAAAAAGACTTCGATCTAATCGAACCAGTATTCTACAGTACTTCTCAAATTGGTATTCCTGCTCCTAACTTAGGAAAAGACGCAGGCTTACTACAAGACGCGTTTGATATTGAAAGTTTAAAACAGCTTGATGCGGTGATTACGTGTCAAGGTGGTGGTTATACTGAAAAAGTGTACCCAGCACTTCGTCAAGCTGGTTGGAAAGGTTACTGGATTGATGCTGCTTCTACTCTGCGTATGGCAGAAGATTCAATCATCACACTGGATCCTGTAAACCTGAAGCAAATCCAGCAAGGCATCCACGGTGGCACTAACACGTTTGTTGGTGGTAACTGTACAGTAAGTTTGATGCTAATGGGCCTTGGTGGTCTGTTTGAGAAAGGCTTAGTTGAGTGGACAAGCGCGATGACGTACCAGGCAGCTTCTGGCGCAGGTGCACAAAACATGCGTGAGCTGATCTCTCAAATGGGCGTTATCAATGATTCAGTGAGCTCAGAACTTGCTAACCCAGCAAGCTCGATCCTGGATATCGATAAGAAAGTTGCAGAGACGATGCGCAGCGCTTCTTTCCCAACTGACAAATTTGGTGTGCCACTAGCTGGCTCGCTTATCCCGTGGATCGATGTGAAACGTGATAATGGTCAGAGCAAAGAAGAGTGGAAAGCGGGCGTAGAAGCAAACAAGATTCTTGGTTCTCAAAGCTCACCAGTTCCTATTGATGGTACTTGTGTACGTATCGGTGCGATGCGCTGTCACTCACAAGCATTAACTATCAAACTGAAGCAAAATGTGCCAATGGATGAAATCGAAGAGATCATTGCTACTCACAACGATTGGGTAAAAGTGATTCCAAACGAGCGAGACATCACGGCGCAAGAGCTATCACCAGCAAAAGTTACTGGCACGATGTCTGTACCAGTTGGTCGTTTACGTAAAATGGCGATGGGTGATGACTTCCTGAACGCGTTTACGGTTGGTGACCAATTGCTATGGGGCGCAGCTGAGCCTTTACGTCGTACACTAAGAATTATCCTTCAAGAGAAAGCATAACGTTTCTCTGTTTTTGATGAAAAGAGCTCCTCATTAGGAGCTCTTTTTTTTGCTTTCGCCCCGAACGACACGTTTGTCCGGATCGGCAAGTTCACTACCACAGTGCTTGCAGTAGATGGCGTCTGGATCATGGCCTGCTTGCGAACAGTTTGGGCATTTGACCAATTCTTTATGTGATTGAATTTCTTGGTGCAACTCTGCGGTAAAGATTCCTGTCGGCACGGCGATTATCGAATAACCCAGCAACATCGTTATTGAAGCCAGTGCTTTTCCTAGGTTGGTTTGGGGAACCAAATCACCGTACCCAACCGTGGTAATGGTCACGATGGCCCAGTAAATGCTTTTTGGGATACTGGTAAATCCATTTTCTGGCCCCTCAACGATATATATCAGTGACCCAAATATGGTGACAAGAATGGCAACAGCACTGAAAAATATGAAGATTTTCCTGCGAGCCATGAGCAATGACCGAAGAAGAACATTAGAATCTTGAAGATAGCGTACTAACTTTAAAATTCGGAAAATACGCAACACACGCAGTGCTCTTATCACGCCCATAAATGACGCTGATGGGAAGAATAGCACTAAGTAGGTTGGCAGAATCGCCAGTAAATCAACAATCCCGTAGAAGCTTTTTGCATAAGCGGCAGGTTTAGGTGAGCAATAGAGGCGAAGAAGGTACTCGATGGTAAACAGGCCGGTAAAGGTGTACTCCAGGTACTTTAGCTCCTTTGCCCATTCAGCTTGCACCGCAGGAATAGAGTCGAGGACCAGAACAGCCAGTGAGCTTAATATCGCAATAATTAATACGATATCAAACGTTCGACCAGCCTTGGTATGCGTGCCAAAAATGGTAACGTAGAGTGTATTTTTCAGAGAGTGAGTCTTCATGACAAAGCGATCCATGGTTGAATCGCTCTATCATACAAGCTTATGGAATATCAGGCTAATCCGGGAAATAGGTTACGTAGCCCGTTAGCGATGAACTCAATGCCGAGTGCACCAAGGATCAGGCCCATAATACGGGTGATTACGTTGATCCCTGTTTGGCCTAAAAAGCGAACGATCAATGGAGCAGAGCGGAACAGCAACCATGAGCAAAAACAGAACACCCCAATAGTAATACTAATGCCTACCGTATCTAGCATACTTGGGTAGCGAGCTCCGTAAACAATAGTCGAGCTGATTGCACCCGGTCCCGCCATTAGAGGCATTGCTAAAGGAACAACCCCGATCTGTTCACGACTGACGTATTCAGATTTCTCTTGTTTATTTTGTTTATCCTCACCCAACTTACCACTCATCATTGAGAATGCGATGCTTAGCAGCAGCAATCCGCCAGCAACTCGAAATGAATCCAGAGAAATGCTGAACATGTCCAGCAGGAGCTGACCTGCGAGTAGCGAGATACAAAGGATTATTGCAACGGCAATGTTTGCGGTTGTGGCTGTTTTACTCTTTTCTTCAGGTGTCATGTGGCCTGTCAGAGAGACGAACACTGGCATGATACCAACTGGGTTAACGGCAGCAACCAGACCTAAAAAAAACTGTAAGAAAATAGCGAGCTCAAAAGTTTGCATAGTGCATTCTCATAAACATTCACATAAGTGAAAAATGGAGAGAGTAGGTTATCTAAATCGTTTGAAGTTAAAGACACTCTATTCAGACGATATGACGTTGGACGCTAAATGTAAGTGAAAACACCACCCAGTAGAAATGAAAAAAACTAACGTATTTCCCATACTATTTGTGAGAAAAACTAATTTTTTAAAAATCTGTATCTAAACTGCAAATCAAATGTTGCATGGAGTGCTATTGTTTAACAGTTGTGTTTTACACAAACATTCACAATGGTGCACTTTTGATTAAAAACACAGGGTGATTGCAGAGGGGTGAAGTAATTCTATATACTTTTAGTAGCACATTAAATTAGGCATACATGTAATTCTTATGTCTAAAAATGAAACTTTTTTACAGTCTGGTGTAGTTAATTTAATTTTTTTGTCTGTTTGCTGCTTTTTTGTTCTATGGTTTGTAAGGTCTAAAGTTGTTTATTATCAGTTGGTTATAATTATACCTGTCGCTTATACTACACTTTGGTGGTATTTCGAGGATGAGAACTGATCCAAGTCAATTATTTTCATGCTTTGAAACATTATACTCAGCCATGAAAGCAATTTACTAAGTCGTTTGTTTGTTAAGTGGCTGATAAGCAGCAAAAAGAGATAAGCAATAGCCTTACTAAAAAGTTTTTAATATTTGTTAATTTTAGGAGAATCCCTATGCCTGTAACTAATATGGCTGAACTAGATGCAATGGTTGCCCGCGTTAAGAAAGCGCAAGAAGAGTTCTCTACTTACTCTCAAGAGCAAGTAGACAAAATCTTCCGTGCCGCTTCTCTTGCAGCTAACCAAGCTCGTATCCCTCTAGCGCAGCAAGCGGTTGAAGAATCTGGTATGGGTATTGTTGAAGATAAAGTAATCAAGAACCACTTCGCTTCTGAGTTTATCTACAACAAATACAAAGACGAACAGACTTGTGGCATCCTGGAAGAGGATGACAACCTGGGTACGATGACTATCGCTGAGCCTGTAGGCATCATCTGCGGTATCGTACCAACCACTAACCCAACTTCGACTGCGATCTTCAAATCTCTAATCTCTCTGAAGACTCGTAACGGTATCATCTTCTCGCCACACCCACGTGCGAAAAACTCTACTAACGATGCAGCGAAACTTGTTCTGGATGCAGCAGTAGCAGCGGGTGCGCCAAAAGACATCATCGGTTGGATCGACCAGCCTTCAGTTGAGCTTTCTAACGCTCTTATGAAGCACGATGACATCGCACTTATCCTTGCAACTGGTGGTCCAGGCATGGTTAAAGCGGCTTACTCTTCTGGTAAGCCAGCAATCGGTGTAGGTGCAGGTAACGTTCCAGTTGTTATCGACGAAACGGCTGACATCAAACGTGCAGTGGCTTCTATCCTGATGTCTAAAACATTCGATAACGGCGTAGTGTGTGCTTCTGAGCAGGCTGCAATCGTGGTTGACGAAGTATACGACGAAGTGAAAGAGCGTTTCGCAACGCACAAAGCTTACGTACTAAGCAAAGCTGAAGCAGAGAAAGTTCGTAAAGTGCTGCTTATCGACGGCGCGCTAAACGCGAAAATCGTTGGCCAACCAGCAGCGGCTATCGCTGAAATGGCAGGCGTTAAAGTGCCTGCGGACACGAAAGTGCTTGTTGGTGAAGGTCTGGGTAAAGTTTCTTACGACGACGCATTCGCTCACGAGAAACTGTCTCCAACGCTAGGTCTATTCCGTGCTGACAACTTCGAAGACGCGGTTGCTCAAGCGGTAACAATGGTTGAAATCGGCGGTATCGGCCACACTTCTGGTCTATACACTAACCAAGACGTTAACGCAGACCGCATCCGTTACTTCGGTGACAAGATGAAGACGGCTCGTATCCTAATCAACATCCCGACTACTCACGGTGGTATCGGTGACTTGTACAACTTCAACGTTGCTCCTTCTCTAACGCTAGGTTGTGGTTCATGGGGTGGTAACTCTATCTCTGAGAACGTAGGTCCTAAACACCTAATCAACAAGAAAACTGTTGCGAAGCGAGCTGAAAACATGTTGTGGCACAAACTACCTAAGTCAATCTACTTCCGTCGCGGTAGCCTTCCAATCGCGCTTGGCGACCTAGAAGGTAAGAAACGCGCATTCCTGGTAACTGACCGTTTCCTATTCAACAACGGTTACGCAGATGACGTAGTGAAACTACTGAAAGCACAAGGTATGGAAGTTCAAACGTTCTTCGACGTTGAAGCTGACCCAACGCTATCTGTAGTAGAGAAAGGTGCTGCTCAAATGGCGAGCTACCAACCAGACGTGATCCTAGCGCTAGGTGGTGGTTCACCAATGGATGCTGCGAAAATCATGTGGGTAATGTACGAGCACCCAGAAACGCACTTCGAAGAACTAGCAATGCGCTTTATGGACATCCGTAAACGTATCTACAAGTTCCCTAAAATGGGTCAAAAAGCTGAGCTTGTTTGTATCACAACTACTTCAGGTACTGGCTCAGAAGTTACTCCATTTGCGGTTGTTACTGACGACAAGACTGGCGCTAAATACCCACTAGCGGACTACGAGCTAACTCCTAACATGGCTATCGTTGATGCGAACCTTGTTATGAACATGCCTAAGTCTCTAACTGCATTCGGTGGTTACGACGCGGTAACTCACGCTCTGGAAGCTTACGTATCAGTTCTTGCGAACGAATACTCAGACGGTCAGGCTCTACAAGCACTTAAGATGCTAAAAGAGTACCTACCATCAAGCTACGCGAACGGTGCTAACGACCCAATCGCTCGTGAGAAAGTACACAACGCAGCAACTATCGCTGGTGTGGCGTTTGCGAACGCATTCCTAGGTGTTTGTCACTCAATGGCTCACAAACTGGGTGCTGAGTTCCACGTACCACACGGTTTGGCTAACGCACTGCTTATCTCTAACGTTGTACGTTACAACGCGAACGATAACCCAACTAAGCAAACTGCGTTCTCTCAATACGACCGTCCACAAGCACGTCGTCGTTACGCTGAAGTTGCTGACCACCTAGGCCTAAGCCAAGCTGGTGACCGCACTGCTCAGAAGATTGAACGTCTACTAGCATGGATGGATGAGCTAAAAGCTAACCTAGACATCCCAATGTCTATTCAAGCGGCTGGTGTTGCTGAAGCTGACTTCTTCGCGAAACTGGATGAGCTAGCGGTTGAAGCGTTCGATGACCAATGTACTGGTGCGAACCCTCGCTACCCACTAATCAGCGAGTTGAAAGAAGTTCTGACTGCTTCTTACTACGGTAAAGCTTTCGTTGAAGGTGAAACTTTCGAAGGTACTACTGTAATCAAGAAGAAAGCAGACCAAGAAGCAGCGAAACCTGCTCCTAAAGCTAAAAAAGAAAAAGCAGACGCGTAAGTAAGCGTTGTTTGAACAAGGTTTTCGCTAGCACGAAACCTTAATCGGGAAAAGTTAAAAGCCCCAGTCAAATGACTGGGGCTTTTTTTATCTTCTTTGTTCAACCTTCAAGCGCATTCCCGTATTGATGACGAATCAAACAGATACCATTTTTTAGACTTCGGTAGATACGACTCTACCGCTAAAGTACTCATTCGCGACAATGTACTCAGTGTTACGTACTAGCTCGTCCTGAATCTCCGCCCAATGGATCGCGTCTAAATCTTCTTTGGTATGAGAGACCGATGGGATTACACCACCGACTCTGATATTGAAAGGAGTCAGCTCTTTTGCCCAGCTATGAGTGAACCCAGATACCAACGCAGCCAAACTTTCTACGCCAGTCAGATCTTCGTGGTTATCATGCGAAATCACATTAACAATCACCCCTTTCTTATTCCGGCTACGGAAACGTTCTGCGGAAACCTGACCATAGGTATAAAGAAAACGAGCAGCAGAAGATAGATGGTCGATATATATACTCATTGGCTCTGGCGCCATTAAGCTCGGCATTGGGGAGCTGGTCCAGCAATTGACCACCACATCTGGTGTTGCGCCAAGTTCGGATTCTATTTGGTCAAACAACAAGTTGATCGAAGTTGTGTCGTCACTGCATACGTGCATGGCGAAAACCTTATTGGTAAACGCGCTAATTTGCTCGTAACTTTCCTTAAGCGCGTCAGCATTTTGATCACATAGAATCAACGTGGCGCCGAGATGGGCAAAGTGGCTAGAGCATGTTCTGCCAATGACTGAACCTGCTGATGTGACGAGTATAATTGATTCTTTGATATCCATATAACACCTACACAGTTCCGTATAAACCAGTGGTTTGTGCTATCAGCATGGATTAATTTCAAACGGCTCAGTGTGAAAAGCTTCAAACTAACGCTTTTGGGGGAAGACTATTGTGTGGGAATTAGTAAGTCGTCACATTTCGTATGTGTTACAAGTGTAATCAGGTAGTGAAAAGTTGAATACTAAGCCCGAGTTTGAATTTGGTATTGGCGCTGAGCGGTAACCAGTTGGTTATATAGCCCGGCATCAGCAATAAGAGTCTGATTTCTCGTACCTAAACGACGTCGCTCATGGCCTGATAGGTTATGGTAGACCTCTTCTGGAAGGTCAAACGTGTCTTGGGGCATATAAGTTAGCGCATCTGGCTTGAGGTAGTGGCTAAGCTTTGCGGAAGGTAAGCCTGCATTATGAAACTGTTTTGCTTGTTCTGCAGCGAGTTCATAACTGCTGCTGTCTGAACGCAAATTTTGTGGTTGAGAAAGGCCAAATTGCTGACGTAGAACTTCGTCACTTGCCTTTACTTCGCTGACTTCTTCTACAGGAACCACATCGCGCACATCGTTCGAAAACATAGATAGAATCAAAGCAAAATCGGCACGACGACCTTCGTGTACGGCACTATTAATACCATAACCGAATTGTAGTTCGTTGATAATTGCTGCTTTGTCTAAAGTATGAATTTGCATGATGCTCCTCGTCAGATGCTTTTATAGCGGCATGAAGGAGAAGAACTTTAGAAAAAAGAAGGCACTAAGAAGGTATTGAAGGGGGCTGTAATAAAAAAGCCCGCTGTATTAGCGAGCTTTTGAATAAGACTAAATTGAACTAGGGGGAAGTAAATTACTTCGCTAGGTTCTCTGCTACGAAATCCCAGTTTACAAGAGCCCAGAAGCCGTTCATGTAATCAGGACGTACGTTGCGGTAATCGATGTAGTACGCGTGTTCCCATAGGTCAACAGTTAGAAGTGGAGTTACACCTTCTTCTGTTAGAGGAGTTGCTGCGTTAGAAGTGTTAACGATGTCTAGAGAACCGTCAGCCTTCTTAACTAGCCAAGTCCATGAAGAACCGAAGTTGTTGATTGCTGCATCAGTGAACTTCGCTTTGAATTCTTCGAAAGAACCGAATGCTGCGTTGATTGCATCAGCAACTGCGCCAGTTGGCTCACCGCCCGCGTTTGGAGCTAGACAGTGCCAGTAGAACGTGTGGTTCCAGATTTGAGCAGCGTTGTTGAATACGCCACCAGTAGAAGTCTTGATGATCTCTTCTAGAGTTTTGCCTTCGAACTCAGTACCAGGAATAAGACCGTTTAGCTTAACTACGTAAGTGTTGTGGTGCTTACCGTGGTGGTAATCTAGAGTCTCTGCTGAGATGTGTGGTTCTAGTGCGTCTTTCGCGTAAGGAAGAGCTGGTAGTTCAAATGCCATTACTCGATTCTCCATTGATATGAAAGGGTAACCTTTCGATTGCTTCCAGTGTTTTTATTCGTTCTGAGTCGATACGACTGACTTGCTAGGTATTTTAGCAAGTTTTTACTTTATTAAAACCCCGATATGAAAATATTTTAAGATGTTAGCTGTGACGAAGTGATGAATCTTGCGTCATCAAACAAGCTTAGTTTAAACCATATCAATTATATGGTTTTTATTCTGCCGTTATTGAGTAGAATGTGGCAGATAAACAAAGTTAAAACCTATGAATGAGGAAGCGATGGAAACTATCGACAAAATCAAACAGCAGATTTCAGAAAACTCTATCCTGCTGTACATGAAAGGATCACCGAAACTGCCAAGCTGTGGTTTCTCTTCTCAAGCGTCACAAGCACTAATGGCATGTGGTGAGAAGTTCGCTTACGTAGACATTCTACAAAACCCAGACATCCGTGCTGAGTTACCAAAATACGCGCAATGGCCAACGTTCCCACAACTGTGGATTGAAGGCGAGCTAATTGGTGGTTGTGACATCATCCTGGAAATGTTCCAGAAGGGTGAACTTCAGCCGCTAATCAAAGAAGCTGCAGCACGCGCTGAAGGTGAAGCTGAGTAATTCGTAAATACTCACATTTAGCGATAGAATACGAGGGAGCCGCACTGGCTCCTTTTTTCTTTTTTAAGGTAGTGGAATGAACATAAAGCTTTACTACGTGCATGATCCTATGTGCAGTTGGTGTTGGGGATACAAACCAACCATCGATAAACTGAAGCAGCAACTGCCGGGTGTGATTCAATTTGAGTATGTGGTGGGTGGGCTTGCACCAGATACAAATTTACCAATGCCACCAGAGATGCAACAAAAGCTCGAAGGGATTTGGCAGCAGATTGAGCGTCAGTTAGGAACTAAGTTCAACTACGACTTTTGGAAATTGTGTACGCCAGTAAGAAGTACTTACCAGTCTTGCCGAGCTGTGATTGCTGCGGGTTTTCAGGACAGCTATGAACAGATGTTGGAAGCGATTCAGCATGCTTATTATCTGCGAGCGTTACCACCTCATGAAGAAGCGACGCATTTACAGCTAGCAAAAGAGATTGGCTTGAATGTCCAGCAGTTCAAAAACGATATGGATGGCACCCTGCTAGAGGGCGTATTCCAAGATCAGCTGAGTTTAGCCAGAAGCCTTGGGGTGAACTCTTATCCGAGTTTGGTTCTGCAAATCAACGATGCCTATTTCCCGATTGAAGTTGATTATTTGTCGACGGAAACAACGCTAAAGCTAATTCGCGAACGCATCATCGATAATATGCCTGCACAGTAATGTAGAGTTTAGATAAGAAAAAGCCGCTCATTGAGCGGCTTTTTCGTAACTAAGTGTATCAAAGGATTCTATTAAAGAACGGATACTAAAGCACCATTGCAGCAATCCAACCGAAGATGATCAGTGGGATATTGTAGTGGATAAATGTCGGTACTACGGTTTCCCAAATGTGCTCATGTTGGCCATCGGCATTCAGACCCGATGTTGGACCTAATGTTGAGTCAGAAGCTGGAGAACCTGCGTCACCGAGTGCTGCTGCGGTACCAACTAGCGCAATTGTTGCCATCGGTGAGAAGCCAAACGCTAATGAAAGTGGTACATAAATGGTCGCAATAATTGGGATCGTGGAGAACGATGAGCCAATACCCATAGTTACCAGCAAGCCCACAACCAGCATCAGCAATGCAGCCAGTGGTTTGTTATCGCCGATGCTTGTAGAAAGTGATTGAACCAAGGTTTCTACGCCACCAGTTTGCTTCATTACTGCGGCAAAACCTGCTGCAGCGATCATGATGAAGCCAATCATAGCCATCATGTGAACGCCTTTAGTGAATACGTCGTGCGTTTCTTTCCACGCAATCACACCACCAAAGGTAAAGACCATGAAACCAGCCAGTGCACCAATGATCATTGAACCCGTGTATAACTGAACACTCAACGCAGCAACAATGCCGATCGCAGCGACAAGGATGTGTTGTTTATTGATCACATGATTTGTTTCATGGACAACGGTCAACTCGGTTTCTTCATAGATACGAGGCTTACGGTAGCTGACAAAAATCGCGATCAATAAGCCAAAAATCATACCTGCACCAGGAAGCAACATCGCCGTTGGAACTTGGCTTGCAACAACGTTTTCTAGGCCGTTGTCATGTAAGTTCTTTAATAGGATGTTGTTTAAGAAGATGCCACCAAAACCTACAGGTAATACCATGTATGGCGTGATTAGGCCAAAAGTCAGAACACAGGCAATCAGACGGCGATCCAATTTAAGCTTCGCAAATACGCCCAAAAGAGGTGGAATCAAAATTGGAATAAAGGCGATATGGACAGGAATCACGTTCTGAGAAGACATGGTAACTAAGATCAATGCTACCAATACCGCGTATTTTAAACCGGTCGTTGATGCAGAACTTTCTTTACCATTGATGCGTTTAATCACATCTTTAGCTAACAGATCAGTAATACCAGACTTAGAGATTGCAACGGCAAATGTACCGAGCATCGCGTAACTTAAAGCAATAGTTGCACCGCCACCGAGACCGCTTTCAAAAGCAGCAACGGTATCGCCTAGGCTCATGCCAGCGACAAGACCACCGACAATGGCACTGAACGTGAGGGCGACCACCACGTTTACCCGCATCAACGCTAACACGAGCATGACGCAAACAGAAATAACGACAGGATTCATACTTTTTCCAATATATTGTGTTTACTTATTATTTTCGTCAACAAGCGGCCAACCACCCAGGGCCTTCCATTTGTTAACAATGCCACAGAATAACTCTGCAGTTTTTTGTGTATCGTAAAGTGCCGAATGCGCTTCACGATTGTCGAATTCCATACCCGCCGTTTTACATGCTTTAGCAAGAACGGTTTGGCCGTAAGCAAGACCACTTAGTGCAGCTGTGTCAAAAGTGGCAAACGGATGGAAAGGGACTCGTTTTAGTTTGCAACGTTCGTTCGCTGCGTTAACAAAACCTAGGTCGAAAGCGGCATTATGCGCAACCATGATCGCTCGTGAACAGTCTGCGGCTTTTTGCTCTTTACGGATGAGCTTATAAATTTCTTTTAGTGCTTCTTGTTCAGAAACCGCGCCACGTAGTGGGCTAAAAGGGTCACGAATGCCATTGAATTCTAACGCTTCTTTCTCCAAGTTAGCACCTTCAAATGGCTCAACATGAAAATGAATGGTAGAGGCTGGATGCAGGACACCGTCTTCATCCATGCGAAGGGTAACGGCGCATATTTCTAAAAGTGCATCAGTTTGAGCATTGAAACCCGCGGTCTCAACGTCAACTACCACAGGGAAATAACCACGAAAACGCTTTTTCAGGGTTAGAGCTTCATTTTCTATTGTCATGTTGGCTTATTTTTGTGTGACGAGGGCGGCATTATTACAGATTCTTACGATGAGAAAAACCGCAATATCAGATAAAAATACAATTCTGCTTTT